>NZ_JBSFUW010000026.1:0-108288 GCF_053591995.1 Streptomyces sp. NPDC002835
AAGGCCTCGTACAGTTCGTGTCCCATCCCGGCCCGCTGACTGCCCTGCCCCGAGAACAGGAACGCCAACCGCCCCTGCGCAGGGTCCACGGACCCCCGGCTCCGTACGACCCGCGACGCGGGCTCTCCCGCGGCCAGTGCCGCGAGCCCGTTCAGCAGTCTCTCCCGGTCCGAGCCGAGGACGACTGCCCGGTTCTCGTGGGCGTCGCGGGAGGTCACCAGGGACTGCGCCACGGCGTCCACATCCAGTTCGGGCCGGTCCGCGACGAACGACCGCAGGCGCTCGGCCTGCGCCCGCAGGGCGTCCTCCCCGCGGCCGGAGACGAGCCACGGCACCACACCGGCCCGACGCTCAGTCCCGCCGCCGTCACGGGTCGCGGGCTCGGCCGCCGGCACCCCTTGCAGGACCAGGTGGCAATTGGTGCCGCCCATCCTGAAGGAGCTGACGCCCGCGAGCGAGGGCCGGGACTCCGGCTCCGGCCAGTCCGTCAGCGACTGCTGCACGCGCAGGTTGAGTTCGTCCAGTGGGATCCGCGGGCTCGGTGTCTCGTAGTGGAGGCTGGCCGGGATCTGGCGCCTATGGAGGGACAGGGCGGTCTTGAGGAGACCGACCATTCCGGCGGCACCCTCCAGGTGTCCCACGTTCGTCTTGGCCGAGCCGACCGTGAGGGGCAGTCGGCGGCCGGGGGCCGTGCCCAGGACGGCGCCCAGGGCCGAGGCCTCGATGGGGTCGCCGAGGGCGGTGCCCGTGCCGTGCAGCTCCACGTAGTGGACGTCCGCCGGGTCGACGCCGGCCCGGTCGTAGGCCAGGCGCAGCACCTCGCTCTGCGCGGCCGTGCTCGGCACCGTGAGTCCGTCCGTGGCGCCGTCGTTGTTGACCGCGCCGCCGCGGATCACGCAGTAGACCGAGTCGCCGTCGGCCAGGGCCCGGGCGAGGGGCTTGAGGAGGACTGCCCCGCCGCCCTCACCGCGGACATAGCCGTTGGCGCGGGCGTCGAAGGTGTAGCAGCGGCCGTCCGGCGACAGCCCGCCGAACCGGTCGGCGGCGAGGGCGCTCTCCGGCACGATGTTGAGGTTCACGCCACCCGCCACGGCGAGTTCGCAACCGCCCGAGCGCAGGGCCTCGCAGGCCTGGTGGACGGCGACGAGGCCGGAGGACTGCGCGGTGTCCACGGTGAGACTGGGACCGCGCAGCCCGAGGGTGTACGACACCCGGTTCGCGATGATGGCGCGCTGGGTCCCGGTCAGCGAGTGCTGGGTGACGGCGGACAGCCCCTGCCGGTTCAGCAGCACCGCGTAGTCGTTCGCGATCGCACCGACGAAGACCCCGGTACGGCTGCCGCGCACCTGCCGCAGGGGGATGCCGGCGTCCTCGAAAGCCTCCCAGGAGAGTTCCAGCATGAGCCGCTGCTGGGGGTCCACCATCGAGGCTTCGCGCGGCGATACGCCGAAGAATGCGGGATCGAATGTGTCCACCCGGTCGAGAAAGGCGCCGTGCCGTGCGGCGGGGGGAAGTTCCTCGGCGTTCCACCGGTCCTGCGGCACTTTCCCGATCGCATGCCGCGCGTCGCGGAGCAGCTCCCAGAACGCGCCCTTGTCGGGGGCCTCGGGGATTCTGCAGGAGAGCCCCACTATGGCGATTGCGTCGTCCGGTATCCCGACCTCGGTGAAGCCGTCGCGGAATTGAGACATGCGACCGTGATCCCCCAGTAAGTGAAATGCATGAGAAACGCCCCCTGCGGCACACGCAAAGGCAGTTGCCGACTGTAATCAAATGATCGTTGGCCCCTACACCCCTATTGATCCCCTAGTGACCGCTGAACTCGCGGGCGGGCAGGGGGCGGAAGCGCCGAGGGGTACGGGTCCCCGCGCGGGAACCCGTACCCCTCGGCGCCGTCTCAGGCCGGCGGAGCCTGCACGGAGAGTGCGTGCCGGAACACGTTCCGTGGATCCCAGCGCGCCTTGACCGCCTGGAGGCGCGGGTAGGCGTCCTTGTAGTACAGCTCGGACCACGGCACCCCGGAGGTGTTCCACTCCTCGTCCGCGAGGTCGACGTCCGGGTAGTTGACGTACGCGCCGTCGGCGGCGCCACCGGGTACCGGTACGCCGCCGGTGTCCGTGTACACGTCCCGGTACAGCTCGCGGATCCACCGCACGTGGACCGGGTCCTGCGCGCGGTCCTCCCAGGTTGTGACGTACACGATCTTGAGGATGGAGTCGCGCTGCGCCACCGCGGTCCGGTCCGCCGGGACGGCGTTGACCTTGCCGCCGTAGGCGATGAGCGCGACGACCCCGGCCGGATTGTCGTAGTCGGTGCTGGTCAGGCGCGTGTACAGGGTGCCGATCTGCCGGTCGTCGAAGCTCCGGCGCGCATACGCCGCCTTGATCTTGGCCCGTCCGGTCATGTCGCCGTCCCCGGCGATCCCGGGCCAGCGCGTCGAGTGCAGCCACGGCAGCCGCCGCGTGTCGCTGTGCGGCTGCACGCCCACACCCTCGGAGACCGCCGCCAGATACGTCTCCAGCCGCTTCTCCGCGTCCGGGCCGGTCGCGTCGAGCTGCGTGGTCATCGCGAGGGCACCGGACTGGCTGCGGGTGAGGGCCAGCACGCTGTAGAGGTCGCACCAGGGGGAGTCGGGGCCGCTGTTCTGCTCGAACCACCTGCCGTGGTTCCGTACGAGCCGCGCGAAGGCCGCCTCGTCCAGCCCCTCCCACGGCCACACCGTCGTGTTGAGCAGCACCTCGGCCGGCGGCCGCGGCAGCAGCCGGCCGGGCTCCGGCGGTACGTCGGCCTCGGCGGTCCGCAGCCAGTACCTGACGACCACGCCGAAGTTCCCGCCGCCGCCCCCAGTGTGGGCCCACCACAGATCATGGTTCGGATCGTCCGGCTCGCGCGTCGCGATCACCGTCCGCGCGTCGCCCGACGCGTCGACCACGACGACCTCGACCGCGTGCAGGTAGTCGACGATCGAGCCGTGCATCCGGGACAGCGGGCCGTAGCCCCCGCCCAGGACGTGCCCGCCCGCCCCCACATCGGGGCACGCCCCGCCGGGCAGTGTCACGCCCCACATCCGGAACAGCGTCTTGTAGACCGCGCCCAGCGTGGCACCGGCCTCGACGACGAACGCGCCGCGCGCTTCGTCGAACCCGACCGCCGACAGCTGCGACATGTCCATCACCACGCGGACATCGGGATGGGCCACGAAGTCCTCGTAACAGTGACCTCCACTGCGCACGGCGACCCGCTTCCCCGATCGGACGGCATGCGAAAGGACCTGCTCGATTTCAGTGGCGGATCCCACCAGATGTATCTCTTCCGGATCGCCGACGAAGCGGAGGTTCTCGCCCCGGCGTAAGTCCTCGTACCTGATATCGCCGGGGGCCACGAAGTCGATGTGCTTCATGCGGTTCTCCTGCCTTCAACACGGAAGTGAAGCTGTACTGTTGCCGTCGGATCCTAATTCACCTGTCACGCAAAGGTTTTGGAGCGCTTCGAAAAGGGAGGGACGGGATGGTCGCGGACCTGATCGCCGGTCTGGTGCCGGCGGGAGTGCGTACAGCGGAGGTGTTCGGTGACGTGGCGGACGTCTCACTGTTCCCGGAGGAAGAGACTGCGATCGCAAGTGCGGTGGAGGCGCGGAGGCGGGAGTTCGCCACGGGACGCCACTGCGCCCGTGCGGCGCTGTCAGCGCTGGGCCGACCGGCCGTTCCCCTGCCGCCGGACGAGCACGGTGTGCCGTCGTGGCCTGACGGAGTGTTGGGATCCCTGACCCACTGCGATGGCTATCGCGGTGCCGCGGTGGCCAGCCGCGAGGACGTCATGTCGCTCGGCATCGATGCCGAGCCTCACCGTCCGCTTCCACAAGGGGTGTTGGAGGCAGTGACGATCGCCCCGGAGCGTCCCGCGCTGGCTGCGCTGGCGGACTCGTACCCTTCGGTGCATTGGGACCGTCTGCTGTTCAGCGCCAAGGAGTCGGTCTTCAAGAGCTGGTTCTCCATGACGGGGGACCGCCTCGGCTTTGACGACGCCGAGGTGGAGTTCGAAGCCGAGATACCGTTCTTCCGTGCTTGGGTCCTGCGCCAGCGGCCCGGCTGGGCCGGCAGGGCGCCCACGGCGGTCGGCGGCCGCTGGCTGGCGTGCCGTGGTCTCGTGCTGACGGCGGTCTCGCTGTAGCCGGAGGGCCTGGGGACGCATCAGCCTCGATGTGCATCCATATGCTCAGCTGGTCGGCAGGGTGTGAGGAGGTGGGGTGTCCCGGACGCGGCGCTCGCCGAGGCCTGGTGGCGTGCTGGGGGAGTCGGCAATGGGCCAGTGTGAGTCCTGAAACACTCTGGGACAGCTGACCGCAGATGCGAATCGTTGTAGCCTCCGGAGGCCGCCCTTGACCTGCAGGAAGCAGGGAGGGAGCAGCCCCACCAGCCTGTGGAGGCCCGGCGTTGCTCTCCGGCGTGCGTCAGAGGTTGCACGCAGCGCCCACGACGCACGTAATGCACATTGATCTTGAGTCCGTTTCGCGTCTCGCGCGCCGATGACCTGCGGTTTTCTTTAACCTGTTTTGGCTCTACATGTTTGCGATGACGCACCACGTGGAGTGCGTTGCCATCCTCGAACCGGTGCGGGATGGCGTCTGACCTGCGGTTTTGTCGGTGCGCATTATGTGTACTGCGGGCGTTACGGGCGATATCTTGACGCTGAAATGACGCTCATTTGACGCTCGTTCTGAGGGATCGTCAGGCACTTCTTTCCCCTGGTCGGGCAGCCTTCTGGCTATGTGGGTACGGCAGGGCGTCGAGAGTCTCATGGCGGCTAGGTGTTCTGTCTGGGGAGGTACTTTGTGGTGGCCGGGGACATTGCGAGGGCCATGATGGGCGAGCCGGTGTCCGGAGCGCGCGGAGGCGGATCCCCTGCGCCGTACTTCGTCGCTGCTCCTGCGTGAAGAACGACTCCCCGGACGCTTCGCGGAGCGGCCGAGCCGCCTGCCTGCTCCGCGCATGCGGGTGCGCGGGCGGGTGTCGCAAGGCCCGCCACTCCGTGTCCGTACCGGGGCTGTCTACGGCTCTTCGGCGCTGACGAGGAGCAGTGTGTGGGGCCAGAGGGTGTCGAGGACCGCAGGATCGTTCTTGAGTTTGGCGAACAGCACCAGCCCCTCCAGATGGGCGATTACTGCGCGTGTGACCGACTGTTCGGCGTGCTCGCGAGGGATGTCGCCTTCGTCCGCGGCCTGGCCGAGCACGTCGCCGATCAGCGCGGTCTGCTCGTCGAAGATCTCTTCCAGCCTGGCGCGAACGTCAGGTTCCTGGGTACTGAGTTCGAGGGTGAGGTTCCCGAGCAGGCAGCCGTCGACCGTGCCGCAGGTCTCCTTCCTGTGCCGCTGGACCTGTGCCATGCCCTCCAGCAGCCGGCGGAGCCGGACCAGGGCGGGGTCCGGGCCGTCCAGCGCGAGGGCCCAGGCGTCGCGCTGGCCTTCCCAGTAGGCGTTGACCGCCTGGAGGGTGAGGTCCTGTTTCGAGGTGAAGAAGTGGTAGAAGCTGCCCTTCTTGACCTCTGCCGCGGTGCAGATCTCCGCCACTCCCAGGCTGCTGTACCCCCGGTGCTGCATGAGTTCGCCGGTGGCGTCGAGGAGCCGCTCGCGTGCGGTGCTGGTGCGTCCCATGGCGGCAAGTATACGGTCGGTCAACTAATTCAGAGGTGCGCCGGGTGGCGTAATAGTTGACCGGTCGTCTAGTATGTTTTCCGGAGGCGGCCCGACACCCGCGTCCGGTTAACCGTTCGCCCTTATTCCGGGGCATACACCACTTCATGGAGGGCCACATGTCCGTACCCGTCTCTGTCGTCATCGCCTACCACAGCGGATACGGGCACACGGCCCGGCAGGCGGCGGCCGTGGCGGAGGGTGCCGCGGCGGTGCCCGGCGTCCTGGCCGATCTGCGGGACGTCTCCACGCTCGACGAGGGCCTGTGGGCGGCCTTGGCGGAGGCGGAGGCGATCGTCTTCGGCTCCCCCACGTACATGGGCGCCACCTCGGCCGTGTTCCAGCGCTTCGTGGAGGCCGGCGCCCCCGTCTGGGCCGCGCGCGGCTGGCAGGGCAAGCTCGCCGCCGGGTTCACCAACTCGGCGGGGGTGAACGGCAACAAGGACAACGCGCTGCTGTCCATGACGGTCCTTGCGGCCCAGCACGGCATGAACTGGGTTCCGCTTGGCCTGATGCCCGGCTGGATCTACAGCTCCGGCGGCAGTCCCGAGGACCTGAACCGGCTGGGTTCGTTCGTGGGAGCCATGGCGCAGTCGCCCTCCGACCTCGGCCCGGAGGAGTCCCCTGCAGAGGCCGATCTACGGACCGCGCGGCACCTTGGCGAGCATGTCGCCCGGACGGCGCTGCAGTTCGTGCACGGGCGCGAGGCCGTCGAAGCCCTGGTGGTGACGGCGTGAGCGCCGGACGCCTCGGTGATCTGCTGGGCATCGCCCTTCCCGTCGTGCAGGGCCCGTTCGGCGGGGGCCTGTCCTCGGTCGCCCTGGCCGCGGCCGTGTCCGAAGGGGGAGGGCTGGGCTCCTACGGGGCGCACCTCCTGGACCCGCGAGAGATCACGGGCCTCGTCGGAGAGTTGAAGGCCCGCACCAGCCACCCGTTCGCCGTCAACCTCTGGGTACCCCACCAGGACGAGGCCGGACCGTGGCCGGACACCGCCGAACTGGCCCCGCACATCCGGCGGCTGCACCCCTGCTACGACGAACTCGGGCTGCCCGCGGTGGCGGCCGAGGACATCACGCCGGGGCCGGACTTCGACGCCCAGGTGGACGCGCTGCTCGCGGCAGCGCCCCCGGTCATCAGCTTCGTGATGGGCCTCCCGCCCCGAAGGGTGATGGACGAGGCCCGCCGCCGCGGCATCGCGGTGATCGGCACGGCGACCACCGTGGACGAAGCCGTCGCACTGGAGCGCGCCGGCGTCGACGCCGTCGTGGCCTCCGGCGCCGATGCCGGCGGCCACCGGGGCGCCTTCCTGCGGCCGGTACGGGAGTCGCTCGTGGGGACGTTCTCGCTTGTGCCCCAGGTAGCCGACGCCGTGAGCGTTCCCGTCATCGCCGCCGGCGGGATCGCCGACGGCCGGGGGATGGCCGCGGCGCTCACCCTGGGCGCCGACGCCGTCCAGATCGGCACCGCCTTCCTCGCCACCCGCGAATCAGGGGCGAGCGAAGCCCACAAAAGGGCACTCGGCTCCCCTGAGGCCCGCACCACCGTTCTCACGCGTCTCTTCACGGGCCGGACCGCCCGCGGAATCGTGAACCGGTTCGTCCGTGACATGGCCCCGTACGAGGAGACCGTGCCCGCGTACCCCGTGCAGAGCGCACTGATGCAGTCCATCCGTCGTGAAGCCGGTGCCCAAGGGCGGGAGGATCTCAGCAGCCTGTGGGCCGGCCAGGCCGCGGCACTCGCCGGTGGCGCACGTGGGGCGCGTGACTACCTCAGCTTGCTCATGGACGACTTCCGGGCACAGGGAGGTCAGGGAGCCTGACAGGTCGGATCGTCGACGACGACGGTGTTGGCGGGGACTATGACGGGCGGATCGTCGTGCCTCACCCAGCGGGTGGTGACATAGGCGCGCTTGCCGACTCCCACGCATTTGGTGATGAGGTTGTCGAAGCCGTCGGGCATGTTGAAGACCTCGGCCGGGGTGTTGTCCCCCGAGCGCCCCTGGACCGGCGCGTCCCCTTTGCCGCGCTCGTCGTCGTACTGCCGGGAACAGCCGCTGACCAGGCCGATGGCCGCGATCACCAGAATCACGCGCCGAAACGCAGGGGACATGCCGTGCATCGTCGATCCTCTCGGACAGGGAACGGGTGGGGTGGAAGCGGGGGCGAGGGGAGCGGGTCGGTGCCGCGGGCGGGGCGGAAGCGGTGGCGGCGCTGAAGCGCCGCGCACGGAAGACCTCATGGGGGCGTTCAGCCGAGGGTGGCTTCCGGTGGGATGTGGAGGGTGAAGGGGCAGGAGTCGTAGGGCCGACCGTTGATCTGGAGTTGTACGCAGTGCGCGCCCGGGTGGTGTCGACGTGTGCTGAGTGGCCGGAGCGGGTGGCGGCGGACGCCCGAGCGGCGCTCGCCGGGGAGGAGGTCGCGACTGGTGAGTTTGAAGACCTTGGGGGAGAGGCTGCCGTTCGCCTTTCGGTAGTGAACGACGTAGTCGATGACGAGTCGCGCGGTACGGGGCCCGGTGTTGGTCACCTCGTAGTCGAAGACCAGGTCCTCACCCAGGTGCACGTGGGGCGTGCGGACGTCGGGGCCGACGACCCGGACACGGACATCGGGGTCGTGGCCGAGGAGGGCCAGCGCGTCACGGTCGCCGGCCTTGACGAGGGTCCGCAGGCCATGCCGGACAAGGGCCGGTGTGGTGGGCGCGGGCTCGGCGAGCCAGCGGGCGGCGGTGGCGACGGCCGTGCCGGGGTGGTCGTGGCTGATGTCGTTGAGGTGGTTGGCCACTGAGCGCCTGACGTACTCGCTCGGGTCTCGGTACAGCGCGTCCAGGACGGGCAGGGCCGGGGTGGGATCGGCGACGAACGCGGTCAGCCGGGGCGCCCAGGGCAGGCGCGGGCGGGTGCCCTCGCTCGCCAGGCGTCGGACATGCGGATCGGGATGACCGATCCACAGCACCGCCCGTTCCAGGGCACGTGACGGATCGGCGCTGAAGAAGGGGCGTACCGCCATCTCCGCGGTGAGCAGCGGAGTGAGGGCGGCGAGCAGATCGAGACCCGGCTCGAACACGTCGGACGCCAGGGCGCGTTCGGCGACGGCCGCGTTGACGGGGAAGGTCATCCAGCCGGTGAATTCGGTTCGGCGCAGGGCCGCGTGGACGACGTCGGCGAAGGCGGGGTAGGCGTCCGGAAGGTCGGCGAGGACGGCTTCCTTCACGGCGGTGACGCGCCGACTGAAAGCCAGGTCCTCCAGCAGGGCTCCGCAGCCGCGGAGGGCAGTCGCCGGTGCGGCGCCCGCTGCCGCCATGACGGAGGCCAGCAGGTCCGTGGTGCGAGGGTTGATCAGTTCGTCGGCCGTGGGCACGACTGTCCCTTCTCCTCGGTGCGACCGGGCGGTGTGGTCGCCCTGTGCGGTCGGGCGCGCCGCCGGTGCCGACTCGGCTACGGCTGGGTGCTGTGCAGTACTTCGGCGTGCCGCATCTCGTGGACCTCTCCGATCAGGCTGAAGAATTCCCCGGCGGCCGGGTCTCCGGGCATCTCCTCCGCCGCGCGGGCGGCTGCCTCCGGCGAGGCCCAGAGGATGAGGTCGAGCAGGGAGCCGTCCTCGTACCGGGCGAGGTGCGCGCCGAGGAAGTCGGACCCGTACCGCTCACGCAGAAGGGCGATCAGCCTGGCGCGGTGGGCGGTCAGCCGCTCGGGGTCGGCGCAGGCGAAGCGGACGTATTCGATCGTCGTGCTCATGGGAACCCTTTCCCTATCGTCTCACGGATTCGGGTCTCTGAATCCGTGACTGGAAGCTATCACGGATTCGGCACAGGGAATCCGTGGGTCCGGTAGGTTGATGACATGTCCCTCAAGAACCTGCGCGAGATGCCGTGGATCGGCGAGCGGCCGGTCCTCGACGTGGCCAACACCGTCGTCGTCGGAGCCGGTCACGCGGGTGGCGACGTCGACCTGCTGGCCGAACCGGAACTCCTGGCGTCCTGGCGGGAGAAGGCGTGCGACCGGGAGCTAGCCGACCTCCCCCTGGAGGACCTCGCGAAGCTGCGCGCCCCGGTCAGGGCCGCGCTGGACGCGGCGGCGCGGCAGGCCCCGCTGCCGGGGTCGGCGAGGGCGCGACTCAACGCGCTGGCCGCGCGGGCCCCCGTGACCTTCCGGGTCGACAATGCCGGCCACCTCGCGGAACAGGAGGCCGGCGGGCCGGTCGCGGCGACGGTCGCCCGGCAGGCGCTCGTGCTGGCCGCCGGGCCGGAGCAGGCGCGGTTGCGGCGCTGCCCCGCGCCGAGCTGCGGGATGTTCTTCCTCGCGCGCAGACGGGATCAGGCGTGGTGCTCGATCGGCTGCGGCAACCGGGCGCGAGCCGCCCGCCGCAGCGAGCAGACCTCGGGCCGCCAGAGGTGAGCGGAGCCCAGCGTCGATGAAGGGACGGCGGGCGCCCCTTCCTCCCTGCCGGAACTCATCCGGGTGGTGGACACGGCTGCGTGCCCCGTGTGTTACTGCCCTACGCCTCGACGCCGGGCGGGTCGCGCGTCGACGATCTTGAGGGAGGAGCTGTGAGGGTTTCACGTCTGCGGCACATCCCGGGGATCGGGGTGGACGTGATCGGTGACGCGGCGGACGCCGCCAAGGACCCCGACATGCTGCGTCTGGAGAATCTGGACACCGATCTGCGTCCGCCCAGGATCGCGCTCGAGGTCACCCGGTCCGCCGTGGAGGACGACGCCGCCAACAGCTATCTGCCGTTCCAGGGACATCGAGGGCTGCGAGAGGCCGCCGCCGCCCATGTCTCCCGGTTGTCCGGGGTCCACTACGATCCGGCCACCGAATGCGTGAGCGCCGCCGGAGGGCTCAACGCGCTGCTGAACGTGCTCCTGGCCACGGTGGAGCCCGGTCAGGAGGTCGTCGTCTGCGACCCGGTGTACGCGGGGTTGGTCAACCGGATTCGGCTGGTGGGAGGAGTTCCCCGCCACGTGCCGTGCACCCCCACCCCCGGGGGCTGGCAGGTCGATCCGGAAGAGCTCGCCGCAGCGGTGGGACCCGACACCGCCGCGGTGCTGGTCATGACACCGGCCATGCCGACCGGTGCACTGCTCGGCCCGAGTCACTGGAAGGCTCTCGCTCCTGTCCTGGAGAGGCATGACTGCTGGCTGATCCACAACGCGGCGATGGAACGCATCCTGTTCGACGGCAACCGCCCGGCGTCCGACGCTGCTCCCAGACGCGTGTGGCCGCGGCGACGTCCTCGTCGGCGCCGGACGCGTCGAGCGCTGCGGCGACGGCCTGTTGGGCGATTCCCACCTGACACACGACATTGGTCATCCCCACCAGCGCGAACATCGTGATGCGGCAGCTCGACGGCTACCCGCTCGTACGACCGCACGGCGGCTGGTCCCTTCTGCTCGACACCGCCGCGCTGGGACTGGCTCCGGGTGAGGCGTCCGAGCGTCTGTTCCGCCGCGGGCGGGTCGCCGCGACACCAATGACGGGGTGGGGACCCAGTGGCGACAGGTATCTGCGGCTGGTCTTCGCCAACGAACCCACCGACCGCCTCGCCGATCTACGCGAACGCTTCCGTGCGGCCTTCGGATGACCGTCATGTCAGCCTCAGGTCGCACACGGTCGCGACCTGGGCTTGATGTGGGGAAGGCAGTTGTGCACTCAGCATGACCGTGTGACCGAATCACTGCCGGGACTGCACATGTCCCTTCTGGAAACCGTGCTTGTGGTAGGTGCCGTCGCGCTTGTGACGGCCCGCTGGCTCCCCCGACGGATGCGTCGGCCTGCCGCGTTCGGTGCCGGAGTCGTGGTCCTGTTGTCCGGTGTGGCGCTGGTGGTGGGTCCGGTGCGCTGGCAGATGATGCCCGTCCTGGCCGGCACCGCACTCGTCCTGCCGTTCGCCGTCGCGGCCGAGCTGCGAGCGCGCGGCGGGCGGCCGCCGCGCAGGGTTCGATGGTGGGCGGCTTTGCCGGTGTCGCTGGTGTGTCTGTGTCTGATCGCGGTCGGCCCGGCCGCCGCCTGGGCTTTGCCCGTGCCGATGTTCCCGGCGCCGTCCGGCCCCTTCGCCGTGGGCACCAGCGTGGTGCAGTGGACCGACGCCGACCGGCCCGAGAACGCCACCTCCGAGACTGACGACCGGCGCACTGTCGTCGTGCAGTTGTGGTACCCGGCACGAAAGAGCCCGGCGGATGCGCGGCGTGCCGCCTACCTCGGGCGCACGGACCGCGAGGCGGGGACCGTCTCCGACGCCCTCGCCGACTACGTCGGCATACCCGGGTTCCTGCTCGACGGCCTGCCCCGCGCCCGTACCCATGCGGTGGTCGACGCGCCGGTGGCCGGCGGCAACGGACGCTTCCCGGTCGTGCTGTTCTCCCCGGGGCTGGGCGGCGTACGTACCCAGAATTCGGTGTGGGCGCAGGAACTGGCCAGCCACGGCTACGTCGTCGCGGCCCTCGACCATCCCTACGACTCGGCCGCCGTCGTCCTCGCCGACGGCCGGACCATCCGCACGAAGGTCACCGCTACGGGTGATGACGACCGCGACGAGGAGCTGGCGGTCGGGTGGACCGCAATCCGGGCAGCCGACCTGAGCTTCGTTCTCAGCCAGTTGGACCGTGTAGCGCGAGGCGAGATCCCGGGGCTTGTGAGCGGGCGCATGGACACCGGACGGGTCGCCGTTGCCGGTCACTCCCTCGGCGGAGGAGCCGCGCTGCAGGCAGCTCGCCAGGACGATCGGTTCGACGCCGTCATCGACCTGGACGGCTTTCCGCACGACCCCGCCCCGACACGTTTCCCCCAACCGGTGCTGGCGCTGACCCAGGACGTCAGCCGGGACATCGATCCGGACTACCTCCCCCGCCTCACCCATGTGCTCAGCTTGAGCGGCGCGACCAGTTACCGGCTCACCGTCCCCGGCGCGGCCCATCTCACGTTCACGGACGCTCCGCTCTACATGCCCCCGGTGGAGTCGATCGTGGGATCACGAGGCCGTACCGATGGACCGCGCATCACCACCGCCGCATCCCTGGCCTTCCTCAACGCCACGCTGCGCGACCGGCCGGATGACCTGGCCGCCGTTCTGCGCGCTTACGGTGTTGTCACCGTCCACTCCCCGCGCGGCAGTGGCTGAGGAAGGGGCGTGGCCTGTCCGCTGCCGCCGGCGCCCGGGCGGCCGGTCCGCGCGACCGTCACAGCAGGGGTACGGTCCGTCGGTCGGAGTCGGTGCTACACAGCTCTGTTGGTCGAGGATGCACGCCACCGCGTCGGGGCGGGCGAGCCGGGGGTAGTGCCCGGTGCCCGGGATGGCGGATCGGGCCGCGCAGTTGCAGATGGCCCGGACATCGCACGGAGCGCCACGCCCTGACCGGAGGGATGGGCTGTTGGTCATGACGCTCGTTTGACGCTCTGTGCCCCCGCACGCAGGCCAGTCGGCCGAGAAATGGCCTCTGACCTGGGGCTTTCCGAGACCCGCTCAGCCCGACATCTTTCCGATGACGCATCACGTGGAGTGCGTTGCCATCCCCTGCCCCAGGCACCCAACGAGATCAGCGGCGTCAAGCACTGACCCAACCAAGCGCATCCGGCCGCGGCGGCGGCCGGTCCACCAACGCTTCGGCCCGCGCCATGGCGCGGGCCGAAGCGCTAGTGGACCAGCACAGCGCCGGTTGGCACTGGGGTGCTCGGCCGCGCAGTTGGGCGAGCCACCGCCGCGCACTCCGCGACTCGGTTCGCGCAGCTCGAAGGGCCAGAGCGCCGCAGCGCGGCCGTCGGCATACCGAATGCGACGGACCGCGCTGCGGGACAGGCGCCTGCCGCCGTGTGCGGCGGCGGGGTGCGGCCGCGGCCTTGGTGTCAGTGGAGTTCCGTCACCAGGAGGACTTGGTCACGCCGGGCAGGAAACCGGCGTGCGCCTGCTCCCGGGTTCGGACCCGCGAGAGGCCGAACTTGCGCAGGTAGCCACGGGGGCGGCCGTCCACGCTGTCGCGATTGCGCACTCGGGTGGCGCTGGCGTTCCGCGGCTGCCTGCGCAACTCCGCCAGCGCGGCGCGGCGTTCGTCCTGGGTCGACGAGGGGCGGCGGACGATCTCCTTGAGCTCGGACCGCCGTGCGGCGTACCGCTCGACGATCTCCTTGCGCTTCTCGTTCTGTGCGATCTTGCTCTTCTTCGCCATCAGACCTTCCCTCCACGCGCCCGGATCCGTGCCACGGCCGCCTCGATGCCGATCGAGTCCACCGTCTTGATCGCCTTGGTGCTCAGAGTCAGACGGACATTGCGCCCCTCGCTCGGGAGCCAGTAGCGCTTGCGCTGGATGTTCGGGTCGAAGCGGCGGGAGGTGCGCCGGTGCGAATGGGAGATCGTATTGCCGAAGCCCGGCTTTGCGCCGGTCAGTTGGCAGTGGGCCGACATGGGTGTTCCTGCCTCTCTCTGCGCTTCCACCCCTATTGGTAATGGAAATCATTCCCATATACTAGCCTCATGGCACGCAACGAACTCCGCCCTGTCATCAAGCTCCGCTCCACCGCGGGCACCGGCTTCACCTACGTGACCCGCAAGAACCGCCGCAACGACCCCGACCGGATGGTGCTGCGCAAGTACGACCCAGTTGCCCGGCGCCACGTCGACTTCCGCGAAGAGCGCTGACACACCCTCTCCACCGAACGCCCTGCCCCGAAAGGTCCTCCTCCGCCATGAAGCCCGGCATCCACCCTCCCTACGGCCCCGTCGTCTTCCGTGACACCGCCTCGAACCACGCCTTTCTCACCCGGTCCACGATGACGAGCGACAAGACCATCGAGTGGGAGGACGGCAACACCTACCCGGTCGTCGACGTCGAGATCTCCTCGGTGAGCCACCCCTTCTACACGGGCACCGCGCGCGTCCTGGACACCGCCGGCCGCGTCGAACGCTTCGAGCGCCGCTACGGAACCCGGTGATGGAGCAGAACTCCCGAATGCCCGTCGTCCTCGTGGCCGGGCTCCACGCCGACGCCCGCAGGCACGTCGTCGACCGGCTCCTGCGGGCAGTTCCCGACAGCGTCGCCCTGCACCACGACCTGACCGGCGCGGGCAGCGGGACGGTGCGCCGCCTCGTCCGCGACGCCTCCGGTGACCTCTCGCAGGGGGAGACCCCGCTGGTCAACGACTGCGCGTGCTGCGCGCTGCGCGAGGATCTCGTCCCCGAGCTGGAGCGGCTGGCCCGCGGCGGCCTGACCCGGCTCGCCGTCGTCGAACTGTGGGACTCGGTCGAGCCGAAGGGGATGGCGGAGGTGGTCGCGGCACACGGAGGCGGCCTTCTTCTCGCCAACGTGATCACCGCGGTGGATCCCGCGCTCGTACTGCCGTACCTGGCCAACGGCGACGACCTGGCCGAAGCGGGTCTGGAAGCGGCGTCCACCGACCAGCGCACCATCGGTGACACCTGGGCCCGCCAGCTGGAGTACGCGCCCGTCCTCGCCCTGGTCGACAGCGAGGAAGCGGACAGCGAGGACCGTGCTCTCCTCGCGCAGCTGCATCCCACCGCCCGCCACGTGGCGGCGGACTCCGGCGAACTGGCCCAGGTCGCCTTCGCCGGCTTCGACGTGGAGACGGCAGCCGCCGCCCAGCATCCGGCGTGCGCGCTCCTTCCTCGGGAAGCCGAAGAGGCCGGCGTGGCCACGCTCGTCTGGCGCCGCCGCCGGCCCTTCCATCCCGAGCGCCTCTACCAGGCGCTGGAGGACCTGTGCTGCGCTGCCGCGCGCAGCCGCGGCCGGTTCTGGCTCGCCGACCGCCCCGACACCCTGCTCGCCTGGGACGCCGCGGGCGGCGCCCTGTGTGTGGAGGACGCGGGCCCGTGGCTTGCCTCCCTCCCCGAAGCGGCCTGGGACATGATCCCGCCCATGCGGCAGGCCGCCGCATCACTGGACTGGCACCCCGAGCACGGCGACTGCTGCCAGCACCTCGTCTTCACCTCCCCGGGGCTGGACCGGCAGGGCATCGAACAGCTCCTCGACTCCTGCCTGCTGACCGACGCCGAGTACGCCGCCGGACGCGAGGCGTGGAAGCACCTCCCTGCCGCATTCGACACCCTCCTCGACCCCGCCTGAACCTCCCAGTCCTCCCAGCACTTCCAACACTCCAAGGAGCAGCCCCCATGGCCCGCCGCCCGGACCTCCGTAAGCCCGTCAAGTCCCGCCCCAACCCGCTCGACGCGGCCAAGATCACCTACATCGACTACAAGGACACCGACCTGCTGCGCAAGTTCATCTCCGACCGAGGCAAGATCCGCAGTCGCCGCGTCACCCGCGTCACCGCCCAGCAGCAGCGCCGACTCGCCGTCGCCATCAAGAACGCCCGTGAGATGGCCCTGCTGCCCTATGCCGGCAGCTCCAACGGCCGTTGACGCCACAAGCAGAGATGGTGATGAAAACCATTTGCATGTACCCTGATGGGCGACAAGAACCAAGGAGACCAACATGGCTGTTCCCAAGCGGAAGATGTCCCGCAGCAACACTCGTCACCGCCGCGCCCAGTGGAAGGCCAGCACGCCCCGGCTCGTGCCGATCACGGTGGACGGTTCCAGCTACCTGGTGCCTCAGCGGCTGGTCAAGGCGTACGAGCGCGGCCTGCTGCGTCCCGAGGGCTGAGCGCGCGTGAGTCACGACCGCCTGCCCGTCACGGTGCTGTCCGGGTTCCTCGGCGCGGGCAAGACCACTCTGCTGAACCATGTCCTGGGCAACCGCGACGGGCTTCGCGTCGCCGTGATCGTCAACGACATGAGCGAGATCAACATCGACGCGGCCCTCGTCCGCGGCGGTGAGGCAGCCCTCTCGCGCACCGAGGAACGCCTGGTCGAGATGACCAACGGCTGCATCTGCTGCACTCTGCGCGACGACCTGCTGGAAGAGGTCGACCGCCTGGCGCGGGAGGACCGCTTCGACTACCTGCTCATCGAGTCCAGCGGCATCTCCGAACCGATGCCGGTGGCCGCCACCTTCTCCTTCGCGCGGGACGACGGCGTCACCCTCGGCGAACTCGCCCGGCTCGACACCATGGTCACCGTCGTCGACGCGGCCAACTTCCTGCCGGAGCTGACCGGCGGGGACGCCCTGGCCGAGCGCGGGCTGGACCAGTACGAGGACGACGAGCGGACCGTCAGCGATCTGCTGATGGACCAGATCGAGTTCGCCGACGTCATCGTGCTCAACAAGCTGGACCTCGTCCCCGCCGAGGATGCCGACCGGCTCAGGGCCGCGCTCGTGCGGCTCAACCCCGTCGCTCGCATCGTCCCCGCGACCCGTGGCGCGGTGGAGCTGCGTGACGTGCTCGGCACCGGGCTCTTCGACGTCGAGCGTGCTCAGCAGGCGCCGGGCTGGGTCATGGAGCTCAACGGCGACCATGTCCCGGAGACCGAGGAGTACGGCATCTCCTCCACCGTGTTCCGTTCCGACAGGCCCTTCCACCCAGGGCGGTTGTGGAATCTGGTGACCGAGCAGCTCGACAGCGGCCGGTTCGGGCAGGTCCTCCGTTCCAAGGGGTTCTTCTGGCTGGCCAGCCGGCCGCTGGTGACGGGACTGTGGTCGCAGGCGGGCGCTGTCGCGCGCTTCGAGCCTTCGGGTGCCCGCGATGCCGGCACCTCGCAGGGGCAGGAACTGGTCTTCATCGGCACCGGCCTGCGGGCCGACGAGCTGCAAGCGGCCCTGGCCGGCTGCCTGCTGGCCGACGGCGAACCGGTGCCCGGTGACGACGCCTTCCCGGCCTGGGAGACGTACGGCATCGACGACGCGTGCGAGCACGAGGTACCGGTGGGGGCCGCTCGCACCTGAAACTCCGGGCCGGGCGGTGGTCGCAGCCACGGCACCGCCCGGCCCGGCACAGCACCGGCCGCCCCGGCATCCGTATCCGCGGAGGCCGGGGCTTCGCGGATACGGATGCCGCGCCGCCTCGGGCGCGAGGCCTACACGATGGGGGATCACATGCCTGAGCCACAGCTGCACTTGGGTGCCGTCCAGGAAACTCTGCTGATTCCGTTGTACGGGCGGGCGGTGGAGACTCGCAAGGATCACCCCGTCCTGCGGGATGCGAAAGCAGAGGAGATGGTCGCCTCCATTGACTACGACTTCGCGCGCTTCGACGACCTGCCGAGCCTCATCGGTACGGTGTTGCGCACCGCGCTGTTCGACGACTGGGTCCGTGCCTTCCTCTCCGGGAATCCGTCCGGAACGGTCGTGGAGATCGGCACGGGTCTCAACACTCGCTTCGAGCGTGCCGACAACGGGCGGGCACGCTGGTTCGACCTGGACCTGCCCGATGTCATCGAGCTGCGCCGGAAGTTCTTCGGGGAGAGCTCACGCCGGACGATGATCGCAGGATCGGTGACGGACGTGTCATGGACCGACACGGTGACCGCAGTCGGGGACGGACCGTACCTCTTCAGCGCCGAGGCCGTCCTGCCCTTCCTCGACGAGGCGGACGTCCGGCAGGTCATCGCCCTGATCGCCGAACGCTTCCCCGGCTCCCCGCTCGCGCTCGACACCGCAGGACCGGGCATCATCGACTCCCAGGATCAGCACGACGCACTCAGCAAGGTCCAGGCCCGTATGCGGTGGGCGTGCGACGATCCGGCCGACATCATCGAATGGGCGCCCGGCGGACGCCTGCTGGCCACGCATACGCTCACCACCTTGCCCCCGGCCTTGTACGGCCGATTGCCCGCCGGGTATCAGGAGATGCTGAACGGCCTGGCGGAGCAGCGTCTTCCGCAGGTCGAGCAGTACCGGCTCAATTTCGTTCAGCTGCCGTAGAGCCGCGGCAATGGCATCACTGGGTGGCTCGGAAGGGAGCGCGTCAGTGGTCGGAGCGGGCGGGGTGCCGGCGGAACGGACCCACCCGGCAGCGGGGCCGGGGCGGACGACGCCCGCGCGCACCCCTTCGGTGGGAGTGGTCGGAGCCGGCGTCGTGTCGCTGCTGGCTGTCGGAGCGCTGTTCTGGGCCGCAGGTATGCCGGAATGGCTGGGCCGTCCCGGCGTCGTGGCCTGGCAGACCGTCTGCGTGGCCATCACGGTCCAGGCCCTGCCGTTCCTGGTATTGGGGACGTTGGTCTCGGGTGCGGTCAACGCTTTCGTACCGGCTCATGTGTTCAGCAGGGCGTTGCCGCGCAATCCTGCGCTCGCCGTACCGGTGGCGAGTGCGGCGGGGGTCGTGCTGCCCGGCTGTGAGTGCGCATCCGTGCCGGTGGCGGGAAGCCTCATCCGCCGCGGTGTGCCGCCGGCGGCGGCCTTCGCGTTCCTGCTGTCGGCGCCGGCGGTGAACCCGATCGTGCTCGTGTCGACGGCGGTCGCTTTCCCGGGCAGTCCGCAGATGGTGGCCGCGCGGCTCCTTGCCTCCCTCGCCGTCTCCGTGGCGATGGGGTGGCTCTGGCTTCGGTTCGGCCGTGCACGATGGCTGCGGATGCCGGCCCGGCACACCGGCCACCGGCAGGGGCACAGCCGCTGGGAGGAGTTCCGGCTCGGGTTCCGGCACGACTTCCTGCACGCGGGAGGATTTCTCGTCGTCGGGGCGATGACGGCGGCCACGTTCAACGTCGCCGTACCGCGCTCGGTACTGGAGACGTTCTCCGACTCACCGTGGTTGTCCCTCCTCTTCCTTGCCGCGCTGGCGGTCGTGCTGGCTGTCTGCTCGGAGGCGGACGCGTTCGTCGCCGCCTCCCTCACCGGCTTCTCGCCCACTGCCCGGCTCGCGTTCATGGTGGTGGGGCCGATGGTGGACGTGAAGCTGATCGCTCTGCAGGCGGGTACGTTCGGCCGTGGGTTCGCCCTGCGGTTCTCCGCGGCCACGGCTGTGGTCGCCATCGCGTGCAGCGCTCTCGTCGGGTGGTGGCTGCTGTGAGACACACGGTGCAGAACGTGCTGCTCATGGTCCTCGGGGCCGGTGTTCTACGGGTGTCCCTGTTCAGCGACATCAGCCTGCGCTATGTGAAGGAAAGTCTGCAGCCCTACGTCGCCGCCGCGGGGACCGTCCTGCTTGTCGCGGGCTTCATCGGCGCTCTTCACGACAGATCGCTCAGGGCCGCGACGACGGCGACGGATGGGACAGGCCAAGTGGTGCCGTCAGAGCACGGGCACGATCACTCACACGGATCCCGCGTCGGCTGGCTGCTCCTGCCGCCCGCGCTGGCACTGCTGCTCTTCGCGCCGCCGGCCCTCGGGGCGTACACCGCCGCTCGTGACACTCCGTTGATCGTCGAAGAGTACGAGCGTTTCGAACCCCTCGCGGTAGAGGGGCCGGTCCCGTTGTCGTTGACCGAATTCATCGCACGGGTACAGCAGGACGAGACAGGCAGCCTCGAGGGCCGCACGGTCGTCATGCAGGGTTTCGTCACACCGCGCAAGGACGGCGGCTGGGATCTGACCAGGCTCGTCGTGGCTTGCTGTGCTGCGGACTCCCAGTCGTTGGCGGTCACCGTCCGCGGCGCACCGGCACCACCTGCCGACACCTGGGTCAAGGTGACCGGTACATGGCATCCTCGCGGGGCCTTCGGAACCAGGTCGGCGGCGTTGGCGCTGGACACGGCCCGAGTCGAGCGCATCGCTCAACCGGCAAACCCCTACACCGACAGAGCGCCCACCGTCAGCCCCTGAGGCCGACGGGCCTTTGCCGGCCCGTACCGACCCGGTCCGTACCGACCCGGTCCGTTCCGGACTCGTCCGCCGGCGAGGTGGCCAGGCTCGTGGTGGGCGGCGCCATGCCGGCGGTGGTGGCGGTGCGTCGGCTGCTGACGAGGCCGCGGTTCCGCTTCGGCTCGTCCGGCGCGGGCGGCGTGCTCACCGTGGTGTTCACGGGCCTGCCGTTCTTCCGGGGCGCGCTGCGCTCACTGCGCGGCCGCAGTTCACCGGGGACGGACAGCCTGGTCACCGCCGCCACGCTGATCTCGCTCGTGCTCCGCGAGAGCGTGGTCGCGCTGACCGTGCTGTGGCTGCCTGACCTCGGCGAGTTCCTCCAGACCCTCACCCTGCGCCGCACCCGTCGCGCCATCGAGCAACTGCTGACGACCGGTGAGGAACGCGTCTGGGTCGTGCGCGACGGCGGCGTCGAGGCCGAGGTCGCGCTCGACGAGGTGCGGGACGCGCGGCGGGCCATGACCATGCTGCTCATCGCCTGCCCCTGCGCCGCCGGTCTCGCCACTCCCACCGCCATCAGCGCCGCGATCGGCAACGGCGCGCGGCGCGGCACTCTGATCAAGGGCGGCACCCAGCTGGAGGGTATCGGCCGCGTCTCGGCCGTCGTCTTCGACAAGACCGGCACCCTCACCTTCGGGAAGCCCTTGGTGGCGGGCGTGGTGAGCCTCAGCGACCGGTTCATGGCCGACGACGTGCTCAGCCTGGCCGCCTCCGGCGAGCTGCACGCCCGCCACCCCCTGGCGCAGGCCATCGTCGCTCACACGGCGCAGCAGCACCTGCACGTGCCCATTCATCAGGCGTGCGAAGTCGTGCTCGGCATGGAGACCACCGCACGACTGCCGGCGCGGGCACGTGCTTGACCCGTCACCGTCCGGCCGGTCCATGGGGCCGACAGACCCTCGCTCCTTGGCCCGGCACACCGAACCAAGGAGCCCGCGTCGCTCATTGGAGAGCTGCGGCCGGGTATGCCCCCGGTGTGTCTCCCACAGTCCCCATCAGGGTGGCATCTTTGCGATGACGGAAGGGTCACCCTCCCGTGCACGCTATGCTGCAAGCCGCCCCGCGGGGGAAGTCCGGTGGAAGTCCGGCGCTGACCCGCAACGGTAGGCGGAGCCCAACTTGTGGCCCCGTGAGCCCGATTACCCGCGGTGGTGATGGCTCCTGTCAATTCGCCGTGGACTGCGAGAGGGTGCTGCACAGGGCGCCCCGCGTCCCGGGCCGCTCCTGTGCTCACGTGGGTGCACGGCCTGAGGCGAAGGCGATCCGCCCATGGCCACCCCCCTCGAACTCGAACCGGCCGCACCACCTCACGCGGCGCGTACCGGCGCCGGCCCCGCGCCGCCCAAGCGTGTATCACTGCTCCTTCTCTTCTCCACCCTGTGCACCGTGCTGTTGCTCTCCATCGTCTGTGGGGCGGGGATCGGGGCGTCGGGACTGTCCTGGGGAGAGGTGCTGCGTCACCTGTGGGCCGGGCTGACCGGCGGATCCATATCCCCCGACGAAGTCTCGGCGTACACCATCGTGTGGGAACTGCGCTTTCCACGAACCGTGCTGGCCGCGGTCGTCGGGGCCGGCCTGTCCGCCATCGGCGTCGCCGTGCAGGCAATGGTCCGCAACGCCCTCGCCGACCCGTTCGTCCTCGGCATCTCCTCCGGCGCGGCCGTCGGCGCCAACGCCGTCCTCCTCTTCGGAGCCTTCGGCGCTCTCGGCTTGTGGGCCCTGTCCACGGCGGCCTTCCTCTCCGCGCTCCTCGCCATGGTGCTCGTGTACGCGATCGCCCGCACCTCTGACGGTCTGACCCCGCTGCGGCTCGTCCTGACGGGCACCGCGATGTACTACGGCTTCTCGGCCGTCACCACGTTCATGGTGTTCGCGGCCGAGCGCGGCGAGGCGGCCCGCTCCGCGATGATGTGGCTGCTCGGCAGTCTCGGCGGAGCCAGCTGGGCCTCCGTGCCGATTGCCGCGGGGGCCGTGCTCGCCGGCCTCGCCCACCTCACTGTGTCGGCGCGCCGCCTGAACGCCCTGGCGATGGGTGACGAGACCGCGGCCGCCCTGGGGGTGGACGCGGGAAGGCTGCGCAAGGAGCTGTTCCTGGTCTGTGCCGCCGTCACGGGGGCCGTGGTCGCGGTGAGCGGTGCGATCGGCTTCGTCGGCCTGATGGTTCCGCACGCCGCACGGATGCTGGTCGGCGCGGACCATCGCCGGCTGCTGGCCGTCGCCCCACTCGCGGGCGCCGTCCTGCTGATCTGGGTGGACATCCTGTCGCGCGTGGTGCTCGCTCCCGTCGAGCTGCCGGTGGGCGTGCTGACCGCCGTCATCGGCGTGCCGTGCTTCGTCCTGCTGATGCGCCGCCGCTCCTACACCTTCGGAGGCGCGTGATGCGGATCGACATCGATGCACTGACGGTCGAGGTCGCCGGCGCGCGGCTGGTGCGGGAGGTCACGCTCCGAGCGGGCAGCGGGCAGGTCGTCGGGCTGGTCGGGCCCAACGGCAGCGGCAAGTCCACGCTGTTGCGCTGCGTCTACCGGGCCCTGCGCCCCTCGACAGGGACGGTCCGGCTCGGCGGTGAGGACCTGCACTCCCTGAGCGCGCGCGAAGGCGCCCGCCGGCTGGCCGCCCTGCCCCAAGAGGCGGTCACCGAGTTCGACTTCACGGTCGCCGAGGTCGTGGCGATGGGGCGGCTGCCGCACCAGCGGTCCGTGGCCCGGACCACCGACGAGGACCGGAAGGCGTGCGAGGCCGCGCTGGTCAGGGTGGACGCCTGCCACCTCGCCGACCGCGGCTTCCTCACCCTCTCCGGCGGCGAGAAGCAACGGGTCCTGATCGCCCGCGCGCTCGCGCAGCAGCCGCGCGTACTGGTGCTCGACGAGCCCACCAACCACCTCGACATTGCCCAGCAGTTGGAAGTGCTGGCTCTGGTGCGCGGAAGTGGGCTGACCGTGCTCACCGCATTGCACGACCTCAACCTCGCCGCGCTCCACTGCGACCTGCTCCACGTCATCGACAGCGGCCGGATCGTCGCCTCCGGTGCACCGTACGACGTGCTCACACCCGAGTTGCTGGCCGAGGTCTTCGGCGTACGGGCGCACCGTGTGCCGCACCCCGAGTCCGGCGCCGTGCAACTGCTCTTCGACCGTCTCCCACCGACTCAGCCCGCTTCTTGAGGAGCCATGGCCATCATGCCGAACCCCGTACGCCCCGCCGCACTCGCACTCGCCGCCGCCCTGGTACTCACCGGGTGCGGCGCGCAGGTCACTTCCCAGGACGAGGAGGGTGGTGGTGCCCGGGCACGCGGCAGCCACTACCCGGTGACCATCGAGAACTGCGGCCGGACGAAGAGTTACGACAAGGCGCCACAGCGTGTCGTCACCAATGACGTCGGCATCACCGAAATCATGTTCGCGCTCGGACTCGAGGACCGCATGGCGGGCTATGTGATGCCCGACGACAGGGGCGATCTCACAGCCGTTCCCTGGAAGGACGCTTACGAGAAGACGAAGTGGCTCTCGAAGAAGACGATCAACAAGGAACTGGTCCTCGCCGCCCGCGCCGATCTCGTCTTCGCGGGCTGGAACTACGGCTTCAACGAGGGGGAAGGCTTCAGCCCGGCCGAGCTGGAGAAGGTGGGCGTCGACTCGTATCTGCTGAGCGAATCCTGCCGCAACGGGCAAGGGAAGGCCCGCGGGGTGATGCCACCGCTCGAAGCGCTGTACACCGATCTGCGGAACCTGGGAAAGATCTTCGACGTCGAGGACCGCGCCGAGACCCTCATCGCGGACTTCAAGAGGAAGGTGGCCGAAGCGCAGGCGAAGGCCCTGAAGGGCGCCGACCGCCCGCGCGTCTTCCTCTACGACGACGGCCGGGACAAGCCGCTGACCTCGGGCCTGTACGCCGGGCCGCACGACATCATCACCAGGGCGGGTGGCGACCACGTCATGAAGGACCTCAAGGACAGCTGGGCGACGGTGGGCTGGGAGACCGTGGTCGAGCGTGACCCCGAGGTGATCGTGATCAACGACTACGGAGACACCACCGCGGACCAGAAGCGGAAGTTCCTGAAGTCCTACCCCCCGCTCGCCGGCGTCTCGGCCGTGAAGAACGACCGGATCGTCGTCCTCGACTACGCGGAGCTGGTCGAGAGCCCGCGCAATCCCGCGGCCATCGCCTCACTCGCCGCGGACCTGAGGAAATTCGCCTCGTGACCTGACCGGCAGAGGGCCCACTCCCGTGAAGGGATCGCGGGGGCATGGGGGCGGCTGAAGCCCGGCAGAGGTGGTGGTACTTCCTGTGTGCTCAGGACGCTGCGGTGCTGAGGGCCCTTTCCCGCCGGGCCGGACGGCTCGAGTCCGGCCACGCGGGGCGGCTGTCTCCCATGGGGCCTTCTGCTTCCCTCAGGCCGCGAAGACCGCGGTCCGTAGAGCGCGACAACATCGACCTGGAGTCATGGCCGGCTCATCCTCGCATCCCCCTCCCGGTCGCCATAGAGGGGTACGGGAGGTCCCGGGGCTCGCCCCAACCGGTCCGTTGTGGCGCACGCCACAACGCCCGTGGGGAACTCCGTGACCGGTTCGGCCGATTCCTCTCGTGGCCTGAGCACGCCCAACTGCTGCGTTACACGGAGGTACCGGTGGAGACAGAGCAGGTGGCACCTCGGCTGCAGCCGCAGCATCGGGTGGTCATCTGACGTCGCTTCTCACCTGTGCCATGGGGTTTTCGATGCTGCAGCTCTTCCTGCTCGGCGCGCTCGGCCCGGGACTGGTCGACGAACTGGGCATCTCACCTCCCATGGCGCCGGTGGGCCGGACCCCTCGTTGTGATGGCGTGGAGATGATGCAGCGGCTGGTGCCTGACGGGGTCTGGTTCTTCGGGACCTCACTGGCCGGCAGACTCGTTCGCCTGCCGGCCACGGCATGGAAGATGCCCTGGCATCACGAGACCGTCGACGTCCAGGCGGCCTGGGAAGGCGAGACGGCCCGCACCTGGCGACTGCACACCGACGGCCGTTGGGGAGCAGCCGCGGTCACGCTGCGCGGCACGGGCCGGCCCGTGCCGCCGCCGGCCGGCTTCAGCACCGCCGACGAGGTCAGCCGCATACTGATCGATCCGGCCCTCGGCTGGTACAACCGCCGCGACGGGAGCGGAACCGGACGCTATTCGGTGTGGCACGAGCCGCTCACCCTGGAGCACGCCGAAGTGGAATCCGCGCACAGCCAGGTGTTCACCGATCTGGACTCGTCTCCGCCGGCCAGACCCCCTGCCACGCGGGCCTGCAACGCCGCTCCGTATTCGACATCCATACCCCGCCCAGGCGTCATACCCCTGCGCGCGCCCGCTGAGAAGCCGTCGTCTTCAGCTCCTCGGCTCCCGGGTGCCGGTGCGGGGGCGGAAGGGGGGGCGGTGCCTCATCTGGGCTGTCTGCTCCGGGCGTTCACCTCGGCGACGAGGGCACTCAGCAGCTCGTCCTGGGTGAGGGGACGGAGATGCCCGGGGTCGGCGTCCCATTCGCGGCCCCCGGCGAGCGGGCGGACCTGGACGTACGGCCCCTCGTGGCCCATGACGCGGCCGACGCGGTCGTGAGCGCTGTCGTGGACGGCCACGCCGCGGGCGAGCATCCCGTCGGCGTCCTCCGTCACCCGGCGATTCCCTTCGTGATCACGTCCGCGAGCAGATGGGCTACGGGGGCCGAGCACACGCCGAGGTGGACGAGCGCGTACTGCGCGTCGGCCTCGCGGTCGTCGGCCCAGGGCGTGCGGATGTCCATCGCCGGGAGCTGGATGCCGGCCCGGGAGAGAGCGGCGGCGAGGGCGTCGCGGGCTTCGACCGCCTCCTGGATCTTGGGGGTGCGGGGAGAGCCGGGAGTCTGAGCGGTGGGGGTCATATGTCCTCGTCGGTGTGGTGGGCGGGGCGGTGCGGTTCCGCCGGTTCCATGACCGGGCCGCGCCGGCTGAATTACGCTGGGTAGTCCGGTCGTTACGAGGATGCGTCCGGATGTGGGCGACCGTGGCGTGGACGGGGTGGTGCTTCCCCGTCGCCCGGAGGTGGTTCCACACGTTCCACGTCGGTCACACGAACGTCCCGGAGGGAGCAGCGGTATGCCGCAACGACGCGTCATCACCGGCCGCAGCCAGGAACCCCGTCAGCGGTTCGCCGAGGAGCTGCGGATGTTACGGGCGGGGAGCGGGACGAGCCTGCGGGCGCTCGGCGACCGGCTCGGCTGGGACTGGTCGTTGTTCGGCAAGATGGAGAAGGGCGAGACGCTCGGCAGCCCAGAGGTCGTCCAGGCGCTGGAGACGCACTACGGGACACCGGGGCTGCTGCTGGCGCTGTGGGAGCTGGCCGCCGGGGACCATACGCAGTTCCGCGAGCGGTACCGGCGGTACATGGCGCTGGAGGCGGAGGCGGTGAGCCTGTGGCACTTCGCGGTGAGCGTGCTGCCGGGACTGCTGCAGACCCCGGGGTACGCGCGGGAGGTGCTGGCGGCGGGCGGGCTCAAGGGGAAGGAGCTCGAGCAGCAGGTCGAGGCCCGGATGGGGCGGCGGGAGCTGCTGGAGGGCGAGGACGCACCGCCGTTCCGGACGATCCTGTCGGAGGCGGTGCTGCGGACGCCGTTGCGGGATGCGGGGGAGTGGCGGAAGCAGCTCGAGTACCTGGCGGAAATGGCGGAGCGGCCCAACGTGACGGTCCATGTGCTGCTGCACAGCGCGGGGCTGCACGGTCTCATGAGCGCCGACATGTGGTACTTGCTCCTTCCGGAGGGCAGGACCGTGGCGTATACGGAGAACGGCTACCGGGGCGAACTCATCGAGGAATGCGGCCCTGTTGTGCGTTTGCAGAAGAAGTACGATGCGGTGCGCGACCTGGCACTCACCCCGGCTGAGTCGCACAAGTTCATCCTGCGGATGTTGGAGGAAGCAACGTGCGATCCATCGACCTGACTGCCGCGTCCTGGCGCAAGAGCAGCTACAGCAACCAGGACGGTGGAGCGTGCGTCGAGGTCTCCGACGACTTCGCTGCCGCCGTCCCGGTGCGGGACAGCAAGGTTCCGCACGGCCCGGTCCTCGTGTTCCCGGCTGTCGGCTGGACTTCCTTCGTTGCGGCCGTCAGGGACGGGCAGTTGAGCGACTGAGCCGCAGGGCAACGGCACATCTCGCCCTGGTCGCCCGCGACTTCGCGCGCTACGACGAAGGCACGGCGCACGGACGGAGGACCATGAGTGGACTCTCCAGGGTCGCCACCATGGCAAAGGGGAACCGGTCGACCTCGAGGCAGAGTGCGACGTCGTCAGGGTGGACTCCCTGACGCACACCCTCCGCCAGCTCGGCGGCAGCGCGGGACTCGGCGGCGCGGCGGACGAACTCGGCAGCATCCGTCCCTGACTTGGCCCCGGTCTCTGTGGCCCGCCGGGCGATGTATTGAGCACAGGCCAGGTCTTCCTCGGCCTGCCCGTCTTCGCCGGTGACCACGAACGTGACACGGTCACTCCGGCGCGTCCGCAAGAGCCGAGCCGTCGCCTCCGCCACCACGAAAGCGGCGCACAGCACCAGCGACGCGTCCTTGACGGCGAGGGCGCCGACCGTCCCTGCCGTGGTCTTCTGCACAACGGTCCGTCCGCCGAGGTCGACAGGCCGCAGCAGGCCCGGTGAGTTGACCAGGTCGAACCCGGGCGCAGGCGGACCGTCCTTGAGCGCCACCCAATCCGGGTGGCGGGCCTTGAGTGCCAGGGCTTCGTCCAGCGACTCAGCAAGGACGATCTTTTCCGCGCCCTGGGCAAAGGCCCAGGCGGCCACGGTGAAAGCACGCATGACGTCGACCACGACCGCCACGGAAGGGGTTTCGGCCAGTTCGGCGATGCCGAGGAAACGAGCGTCCATACGATCACCATCGCGCATGCCCGGCCCCGAGTATTCAAAGAGTGATGCGCGGCACATCACCGTCCCCGGAGGGCAGTACCTCCGGCTGTCCGCGTCGGGACATGGGTCGTCGTCCATGGCACGCCTTACGACGCCGTTCGCCCCGCCTTTTGTGTGAATCGACAACAGGTTCGAGCTGACCAGGCAACTCCTTCATGGTTTCGGTGACTGACCCTCGACAGGGCCCGGCGGATGTACTTGCGCTGTTGCGCATATACAGCACCTGCCAAGTAACGGGGGGACACTCCGAGGCCGGCGGATGACCGACCAGGTCTCGCGGCGGCATCCACGGAGCCTCGCTCGGGGAGTCCCACCGTTTGCGACAAAGGAGTGACCATGACCGTGCACACCCGTGAAGCGAGCATCCAGGAGCTCGAGCGCGCCTGGATGGAGGAGGCCATCGGCCTCGCCACCAACAGTGTGAGGAACGGCGGCGGTCCGTTCGGCGCGCTGATCGCCATGGGAAGCGAGATTGTCGCGATCGGGAACAACCAGGTCACTTCGAGCCTGGACCCGACCGCGCACGGCGAGGTGAGCGCGATCCGTGCCGCCTGCCAGAAGCGGGGCACCTTCTCGCTCGAGGGCTGTGTCCTGGTCACCTCGTGCGAGCCGTGCCCGATGTGTCTCTCCTCCGCGCTGTGGGCGCGAGTCGACCGGATCATCTTCGCCGCTGACCGGGATGACGCCGCGGTGGCCGGCTTCGACGACCGCAAGTTCTATGACCTGTTTGAAAAGAAGCCCGCGGAGCTGTGGCCGATGGCCGTTGAGCGAGTGGACATGCCGAACCGTAGGGCGCCGTTCGACGCGTGGCTGGCCAAGTCCGACCGCGTCGACTACTGAGAAGACGGCCGGCACGGCCGCTCTGTGGAAGCCTCAGGACTCACTCATCGTGACCTGGGGCTTTTGCTTCTCTCGCCCCCCGCCTCCGTACACCGGGCAACGCCGGCGGTCGCCGTCGGCGCGCCATCACAGTCGTGCCGAAGGGGCGCCCCGCAGGCGTGCGTCGGCACGCGCGCGGGGCACCCCTGTCGGGCCGGGGCGGAGAGTCAGGCGCCCTCCGCCTCGAAGGTGCGCAGCACATCGGCGGCGACGCTCACGGCGATGGTCGCGGGGTCCTTGCCGGTGATGTCGGCAAGCCCGATCGGGGTCTTGATCCGGTCGATGGCGGCCTCGTCGTGACCGCCCTCGGTGGCGAGGCGCTTGCGGAACCGCACCCACTTGGCCGCCGACCCGATCAGCCCGATGGAGCCGAGACGGGGCGTACGCAGGGCGGCGTCGCACAGGGCGGCGTCCTCGGCGTGATCATGGGTCATGATCAGGACGTGGGTGCCGGGCGGCAACTCCTCCAGCACCTCCTCGGGCAGCAGCGGCGTGTGGTGCACGTGCACCTCCGCCACCGCGTCCGCCAGCACGTCGAGCCGCTTCTCGGCGAGGATGTCGGAGCGACTGTCGACCAGGTGGAGGTCGAGGTCCTGACGGGCCAGGATGCGCGCCAGTTCCAGCCCGACGTGCCCGACGCCGAAGATCGCCACCGCCCGTACCACCGGCAGCGGTTCGAGCAGCACCGAGACCGTGCCGCCGCAGCACTGCACGCCGTGCCGGTTGGTCACCTTGTCGTTCAGGGCGAAATCCATCAGCTCCGGCTCGGGCTGGGACGCGGCGATCATCTCCCGCGCCCGGTCGATCGCCACGGCCTCGACGTTGCCGCCACCGATCGAGCCCCACGTCCCGGTCCGGCCCACGACGAGTTTCGCACCGGCGTCGCGCGGGGCATGGCCGCGCACGGCCGCGACGGTGACCAGCACGCCGGACTCCCGGCGTGCTCGCAACCGTGCGACCGCGGCGATCCACGTCATGTCAGGCACCGCTCAGCGCTGCTGCGCCGGTCCGGATCCCGCCGTCGGCGGCGACCCCGTCGCAGGCGTGACCGTTCCGGGCGGCGTCGCCCCGACGAGCGGCCTGGACCGCCCAGTACACCGCCTCCGGCGTCGCGGGCGAGGCCAGCTCGACGCTGACCCCGCTCGGCCCGAACGCCGCGGCGGCCTGCCGCAACGCCTCTCGCACCGAGAACGCCAGCATCAGCGGCGGCTCGCCCACCGCCTTGGACCCGTACACGGCGCCCTCTTCGGTGGCGTTCTCCAGCAGCGTGACGTTGAACTCCTCGGGCATCTCCGAGAAGCTCGGCAGTTTGTAGGTGCTCGCGGCCTGGGTCAGCAGCCGGCCGCGGTGCGGCCCGTCGGTGGCGTCCCAGCGCATGTCCTCGAGCGTCAGCCAGCCCGCCCCCTGCACGAAGCCGCCCTCGACCTGACCGATGTCGATCATCGGGGACAGGCTGTCGCCGACATCGTGCACGATGTCCACCCGCCGGATGCGGTACGCGCCGGTGAAGCCGTCCACCTCCACCTCGGCCGCGGCGGCGCCGTGGGAGAAGTACTTGAACGGCGTGCCCCGGAACGTCTTCGCGTCCCAGTGCAGTCCCTCGGTCCGGTAGAAGCCGGCCGCCGACAGCTGAACGCGCTGGAAGTACGCGGTGCGCACCAAGTCGTCCCAGGCAAGCTCCCGGTCGCTGCCCAGGGCGCGGGCGACGCCCGCCACGATGCGTACGTCCGAGGCGTTCGAACCCAGCTGCGAGGCGGCCACCTGCAGCAGCCGCTCGCGCAACTGCTCGCAGGCGTTCTTCACCGCCGCGCCGTTGAGATCCGTTCCGGCACTGGCGGCGGTGGCCGAGGTGTTGGGCACCTTGTCGGTCCGCGTCGGGGCGAGGCGGACCTTGTGCAGCGGGATGCCCAGCGTGGTCGCGGCCACCTGCAGCATCTTGGTGTGCAGGCCCTGGCCCATCTCGGTGCCGCCGTGGTTGATCAGGACCGAGCCGTCCTTGTAGATCAGCACCAGCGCGCCGCCCTGGTTGAAGGCGGTGAGGTTGAACGAGATGCCGAACTTGACGCCGGTGACGGCGAGTGCCCGCTTGGTGTTCGGGTGCGCGGCGTTGAAGGCGGCGATCTCGCGCCGGCGATCGGCGACTTCTCCGCCTGCCAGGGTCTGCTGCCAGACGGCCGCGATCCGTTCGGGACGGACGACCGGCTGTCCGTACGGCGTCGCCTGGCCCTCCTGATAGAAGTTGCGCTCCCGCAACTCGATCGGGTCCAGGCCGAGCAGTGGCGCGCACCGGCCCATGATGTCCTCGATCACCAGCATGCCCTGCGGTCCGCCGAAGCCGCGGAAAGCGGTGTTGGAGACCTTGTTGGTCTTGGCGATGCGACCGGCGATGCGCGCGTTGGGAATCCAGTAGGTGTTGTCGATGTGGCACAGCGCACGGGCCACCACCGGCTCGGACAGATCCAGGCTCCAGCCGCCGTCCGCGGTCAGGGTGGCGTCCAGGGCCCGGATGCGGCCGTCGGCGTCGAAACCGATCTTCCACTGGGCGTGGAACCCGTGCCGCTTGCCGGACATGGTCAGATCCTGCGTCCGGTTGAGCCGCAGCCGAACCGGCCGGCCGGTCAGCCTGGCGCCGAGCGCGGCGACGGCCGCGAAGCCGTGCGGCTGCATCTCCTTGCCGCCGAAGCCGCCGCCCATCCGCAGGCACTGCACGGTCACCTCGTGGCTGTGCAGACCGAGCACGTGCGCGACGATCTCCTGGGTCTCCGAAGGATGCTGGGTGCTGCTCTGGACGAACACCTGCTCGGCCTCGTCGACATGGGCCAGCGCCGCGTGCGTCTCGAGGTAGAAGTGCTCCTGGTCGGAGAACTGGAGCTCGCCGGTGAACACATGCGCGGAGTCGGCGAAGCCGGCGTCGACGTCACCGGTCAGCATCACGGGCCGCGCGCCGTGAAAACTGCCCGCCGCCATCGCGTCCTGCAGCGTGACCACGGAGGGCAGTTCGTCGAGTTCCACCTCGACGGCCGCCGCACCGAGCCGGGCCGCCTCCAGCGTCTCGCCGAGCACCCAGGCGACCGCGTGGCCGTAGAACATGACCTCGTCGGGGAACAGCGGTTCGTCGTGCTTCATCCCGGCGTCGTTGACGCCGGGCACGTCGGCGCCGGTCAGCACGCGCACCACGCCCGGCACGGCGAGCGCGGGCTCGGTGCGCAGCGCGGTGATCCTGCCGTGGGCCTTCATGGCCTGGACCGGGTAGGCGTGCAGCACGTCCTTGGTGCGCTGGACCAGGTCGTCGGTGTAGAGCGCGGTACCGGTGACATGCTGGACGGCGCTCTCGTGCGGCATCGAGAGGCCGACGACGGGCTTTTCGGGACGCTCGGACAGATGGCTCATGACGGCACCGCCTCGGTGGTCTGTGCGTACAGCTTCAGCAGGCTCTGGCCCAGCATCGCGGAGCGGTAGAGGGCGCTGGCGCGGTGATCGTTCATCGGTGTGCCCTCGCCGCGCAGTGTCCGGGCCGCGGCCTCGACGGTCTCCGCCGTCCACGGCCTGCCCTCCAGGGCCGCCTCGGTGGCGAGGGAGCGGATCGGGGTGGCGGCCACGCCGCCCAGGCCGATGCGTGCCTTGCGGACGACCCCGTCCTCGATGTCGAGCGCGAAGGCGACCGCCACGCTGGAGATGTCGTCGAAACGCCGCTTGGCGATTTTGTGGAAGGCCGTGACCGGCGACAGCGGCAGCGGGACGCGCACCGAGCGGATCAGCTCGCCGGGACGGCGCACACTCTGCCGGTAGCCGGTGAAGTACTCCGCCAGCGGGACCTCGCGCTCGCCGTCGGCGTCGGCGAGCACCACCGACGCCTCCAGCGCGAGCAGTACCGGCGGGCTGTCACCGATGGGGGAGCCGGTGCCCAGGTTGCCGCCGAGGGTCGCGCCGTTGCGGATGAGCCGGGACGCGAACTGCGGGAACAGCTCGGCCAGCAGCGGGACGTCGCCGTCGAGGCGGCGTTCGATCTCGGTGAGCGTCAGCGCCGCCCCGATCTCGATGTGGTCGGACGTGACCCGCAGCTCCCGCAGTTCGGCGAGCCGGTCGACGGCGACCACGCAACCGGCCCTGCGGGAGCGGATGTTCACCTCGACGCCCCAGTCGGTGGAGCCGGCGACCACCACCGCGTCGGGCCGCTCGCGCAGCAGCTCCAGCGTCTCGGCCAGGGTGCTCTTCCGCAGGAACGCGCTGTCGTCCTGGACGTACTCGGTGGCGGCCGGCGCGGGCGGGGCCTGCTCGCGGCGCTGCGCCAGCGGGTCCTCGCCGGTGGGCGCGCCGACGGCGAACGCGGCATCGCGAATCGGACGGTAACCGGTGCAGCGGCACAGGTTTCCGCTCAGGGCGTGCAGGTCGAAGCCGTTCGGACCGTGCTCGGCGTCGGTGCCGCCGTCCGGGTCCGTGCTGTCGGCCGAGTCGGCGTGCGCGCAGCGGTCGGGCCGGTAGTACTCGGCGGCCATGCTGCAGACGAACCCCGGCGTGCAGTAGCCGCACTGGGAGCCGCCGCGCTCCGCCATCTCCTTCTGCACCGGGTGCAGGGCGGACGGCTTGCCGGGTTCGCCGGCGGTGGCGAGACCCTCGGAGGTGATGATCTCCTGGCCGTCGAGCGCCGCGACCGGGACCAGACAGGCATTGACCGCCACCCAGTCGGTGGGCTTGTTCACCCCGGGCCGGGCCACCAGGACCGAGCAGGCACCGCACTCACCCTCGGCGCACCCCTCCTTCGTTCCGGTGAGGCCGCGCTCGCGCAGGAAGTCCAGCGCTGTGGTGTGGGGTGCGGCCGGTGAGATCGGTGCTTCTTTCCCGTTGACCGTGATCCGCGCCGCTACCATGACGGGCCCTCGTTTCGGTGCGCGATCGGTCGGTTCATGATGTTCGCCAATTTCCGGCAGCTTTCTGTGTTCAGACGCGCCGCGTGGGAGGAGCGGGCGCAGAAAGGGTTCAGGCGCGCCACGTGAGAGGAGCGGGCGCAGGAAGGCACGTGACAGCGACGTGCTGGAATGCGGTGACGGGAAACCCGGAATGTGCCACGCAAGGGCACATCAGAACGGCGTGCTCAGCAGCCGTGCGCGATCCGGCCCGGGACCCAGACGGTGCACTGGGCGAGGCGACCGAGATCAGAACTGATGCACATCCGCTGATCGCCTCCTTCCGGGCGTCATGGATCGACGATTACCGCAAGCTAGTGGCTCACGTCACCGAGGTCAAGAGGCTGGGACGACGCCGGACCGGCGGCTGCGGATCGCGTGCCGCCGGGCTTCACGGCGGCCCGGCGTCAGACCGTACGTACCGACATCGCGTACGACCGGCCGTTGCACGCCTGAAGGTGGCCGACCTCGGCCTCCAGCGCGTCCTTCGGGACCTCGGGGCTCTCGGCGAACAACTGCACGTCCACGGCCCCGTCGGTGATCTCCCACACCCCGGCGACCCGGCCCCGGTACACCACGACGGGCGTGATCCAGCCGGACGTACGGCTCACCGCCTTGCGCCGCTCCGCCCGCAGCAGGCGGGTGTCGGACGTGCCCGGGCCCAGCACGTACTGGTCGAACCCGGCCAGCAGCCGTACCTCCTGCGACGGCCTGGCCGCCGCCAGCGCGTCCACGTCCTCGGCACGCAGGTAGCACGTCGTGCCGTCCACCTCCACCTGTGCCAGCTCCTCGCCGAGCGAGGCGAACCAGCCGCGCACCGTGGCCTTGCGGTGTGCGTTGCGCGTCAGCCAGGCGTCGAAGGTCTCCGGCGTGGCGGGCCCGTGCGCCCCCAGGTACGCGGGGATCACGGTGCGGGCCGCCTCCTCCGGATCGATCGTCCCGGACCAGCCGGGCACCCGGTCGCGCGGCGAGGCGAAGGTGACGCGGTTGCCCTGGTTCGGGCCGTGGCACAGCTTCCCCGTCCAGGCCAGCGGCTTGAGCACCGTGCCCCAGCCGGACGTCAACTGCGCCTCGAAGGAGGCGAACCGGCCGTCCGCGACCAGGGCCTGTGTGAGTTCCTGGCGGGTGAGGGCCCGGCCGGCGAGGATGTCGTCGACGGCCTCGCCGAGCGCCGTCATCTGCGTCGGCGTCACCCCGAACGTCCGCTGCCAGGCGGGCTTCTCCCAGGTCCGTGCCGCCGCCATCAGCGACAGACAGGCCGCCACGTGCTCGGCCGCCACGAGATGCAGCGTCCCCCGCATCACCCAGGTCTTGACCACCTCGCGCGTGTCGAGCGCCTTCTCCACGCCGCCGGCCTCCGGCTTCTGCTGCCGGGTGGCGAGGGCGAGCTCCGCGGACGAGGCCACCTGTGCCTGCACTCCCGCCAGCTCCCGGACCAGCCGCGCGACCGAGGACGTCCCCCGCGGGGCCAGGCTCTGCTGCCGCAGCCGCCAGGCGAGCACCTGGTCCTGAGTCACCTGCATGAGCGCGCTCCTCGGTATAGGTCGCAGATCGCCTGCCATCCTGCCCGAACGGCGCATCGAGCCGTGTCCGATTCACCGGACACAACGGACTCCCGCCGCCGGGCAGGTAGTGGCAGGTCGTGCTGTCAGGGCGCCGGGACGTCCCGTGAGGGTGCGGACCTCGAACTCGGCGAACTCCGCCCGGTCCGGGGGCTCCTTGCCGAGGGTCGAGCCGCGCCGGCCGAGAGTCGCCGAGGCGACCCGGTGCCGGGTGGCCCCGGTGCGCCACCAGTGGACGCTGTCGTTGTTCATGCCGAGTGTGCTGCTCTGTGACATGGCGGGTCCTGGTTCGTGGTGAGGGGGCGCCCGGGTCGCCGCACCCCGAGGGGGCGGGAGGGGCGGGGGATCTCGAAGCGGCCGCGTCGGGGCTCGGGCGTGACCGGTGCCGGGTACGACGGGGCTGGGCGGCGGGGCTGGGCGGCGGGGCCGGTCCGCCGAGTGCGACGAGACCCACCGGGACGAGATCCACCGAGCCGGACTCTGTTCCGATTATCGGTGTTGTTTGTGCTATTACCGGAATTCCCTTAGTATCCCTGCCATGCCTCCCGCACAGCGAACGCTGCGCACGGCACAGTCCGCGCCAACGGACCCGTGTGTGCGGCCCGTTGGGGCGGCAGCCCGGCGGTCTCCGCGCCGGACGCCGAGCAGTCGCAGGGTGGAGGGCCGCCGCATTTCGGGTGCCATGTCCTCCCGCCACCGGGATGCCCGACCGTCAGGACGGGCAGCCGACGCGGCCCTCGAGTTCATCGCCGGTGAGTCGGCGCCCGCTCCGAAGGACGCGGGCCGGACGCCGAACACCGCTTTGCCCCCAAGGAATCAGCTATGGCTTTCTACCGCCGCACCGGCACCGTCCCGCCCAAGCGGCACACCCGGCACCGCCGCCCCGACGGGGGCCTGTACTACGAGGAACTGGTCGGGGAAGAGGGCTTCTCCACCGACTCCTCGCTGCTCTACCACCACCACATCCCCGCGGCGATCGACGGCAGCAGGCCCTGGGAGCTCCCGGCCCCGGCCACGGTCCCCAACCACCCGCTCAAGCCCCGCCACCTGCGCACGCACCTGCTCTTCCCCGACGCGGAACACAACGCGCTCGACGCGGTCACCGGCCGGCGGCTGCTGCTCGCCAACGAGGACGTACGCATCTCCTACGTCGTGGCGGGCAGCCCCTCGCCGCTGTACCGCAACGCCATCGGCGACGAGTGCGTGTACGTGGAGAACGGCGCCGCCCGGGTGGAGACCACGTTCGGCACCCTGGACGTCGGCCACGGCGACTACGTGGTGCTGCCGCGCGCCACCACCCACCGCTGGGTGCCCACCGGCGCCGAACCGCTGCGCGCGTACTGCATCGAGGCCAACAGCCACATCGCGCCACCGGAGCGATACCTGTCCAGGTACGGGCAGTTGCTCGAACATGCCCCGTACTGCGAACGGGACCTGCGCGGCCCCGACGGACCCCTGGTCGTCCTCGACGACACCAGGACGGACGTCTACGTGAAGCATCGCGGGCCCGGCCCGGGCGGCATCGCCGGCAGCGTTCTCACCAGCCCCCGGCACCCGTTCGACGTGGTCGGCTGGGACGGCTGCCTGTACCCGTACGCCTTCAACATCGCGGACTTCGAACCGATCACCGGCCGGATCCACCAGCCGCCGCCCGCCCACCAGGTCTTCGAGGGCCACGGCTTCGTGATCTGCAACTTCGTGCCGCGCAAGGTCGATTACCACCCGCTGTCGATCCCGGTGCCGTACTACCACTCCAACGTCGACTCCGACGAGGTGATGTTCTACTGCGGCGGGAACTACGAGGCACGCGCCGGCTCCGGGATCGAGCAGGGCTCCGTCTCCCTCCACCCGGGCGGCCTTCCCCACGGGCCCCAGCCGGGCGCCCAGGAACGCAGTATCGGGATCGAGTACTTCGACGAACTCGCCGTCATGGTCGACACCTTCCGGCCGCTGAGCCTGGCCGAGGACGCCCCCGCCTGCGAGGACCCCGGCTACGCGTGGACCTGGAGCGGCCCCGGCGCGGGCCGCACCGGTGAGCCCATCGAGGACCCGCAGGCCCCCGGTCCGGACGCCAAGGAGACCAGCGCATGACCCGCACCTGGGTACCCGTACCCGACGACAGTGACTTCCCCGTGCAGAACCTGCCCTACGGAGTGTTCTCCCGGCCCGGTGAGCATCCCCGCGTGGGCGTGGCCGTCGGGGACGCCGTGCTGGACCTCTCCCGGCTGGAGCTGCCGTACCGGGCCGTCTTCGCCACCGACTCCCTCAACCCGTTCATGAGCAGAGGGCGCCCGGCCTGGCGCACGGTGCGCGACCGGATCACCGAGCTGCTGACCGACCCGGCCCACCGGTCCTCGGTGCAGCCGCACTTGATACCGCGCACGGACATCACACTGCACCTGCCCTTCGAAGTGGCCGACTACGCCGACTTCTACGCCTCCGAGCACCACGCCACCAACCTCGGCAAGATCTTCCGTCCCGGGCAGCCGTCGCTGCCCCGCAACTGGAAGCACCTGCCCATCGGCTACCACGGCCGGGCCGGCACCGTTGTGAAGTCCGGGACGCCGGTGGTGCGGCCCAAGGGGCAGTACCTGGTGGGCGACGCCGAGGCGCCCGCCTTCGGCCCGTCCCGGCGGCTGGACATCGAGGCCGAGATCGGATTCGTGGTCGGCATGCCCTCCGTCCAGGGAGCCTCCGTCCCCACGACGGCCTTCGCCGACCACGTCTTCGGCGTCGTCCTGGTCAACGACTGGAGCGCGCGGGACATCCAGGCCTGGGAGTACACACCGCTCGGGCCCTTCCTCGGCAAGTCGTTCGCCACATCGGTGTCGCCCTGGGTGGTCCCGCTCGACGCGCTGGGCGCCGCCCGGGTCCAACCGCGCCAGAATCCGGCGCCGCTGCCGTATCTGAGCGAGGGCGAGAGGTGGGGCCTGGACATCGCCATGGAGGTCCGGCTCAACGGGCACCTGGTCTCGACCCCTCCGTTCGCCGACGTGTACTGGACCGCCGACCAGCAGCTCGCCCACATGACCTCCAACGGCGCCTCACTGCGCACCGGTGACCTGTACGCCTCGGGCACCGTGTCCGGGCCCCGCCGTGATCAGCGCGGGTCGCTGATCGAGCTGACCTGGAACGGCGCGGAACCGCTGGCGCTGCCCGACGGCTCCTGCCGCGCCTACCTCCTGGACGGCGACACCGTCACCATCAGTGCCTCCGCCCGCTGCGCGGACGGCACCCGGCTGGGCTTCGGCGAGGCGACCGGAACCATCGAGTCGGCCGGTGCCTGAACGGCCGGCGGCCCCTGCGCGCGCACCACCCCACGCCGGCGCCGTCCCTCGCCCGCTCGAAGGAGCACCCCGCAAGACCGCGTGACGCGCACGTCGCCGCTGGGATCGGCGTCCCACCGGCCCTTCTTCCGACACCCGCACGGAACATCGCGCCACCACAAGCAAGGACATCATGAAAGCCACACGCACAGCCGCCGTGGTCGCCGCACTCAGCGCGACCATTCTGGCCGTCCCCGCCGTCGCCTTCGGCACCGACGAGGACGAGTCCGTTCAGGCACTCGAGGCATCCCTGGCCGGCCTGCGGTCCACCCTCACCTGGCAGGGGTCCGCCGCGGCCACCTACCCGTCCGTCGACACCGCCGTCGACCGGGCCCTGGCCGACCTCACCCACGTCCAGAGCGAGCAGCCCTCCGCGGTACCCCAGGCGCCCGCCTTCAAGGAACAACTGGAGCGCCTTGCGGCCGAGGCCGACTACTGGGTGCGCGTCAGCGCCGAGCCGGGCTACGCCCCCACCGTTCTGGACACCCCGTCCCTGATGCGGGCGTCACTGGCCGAGTGGTCGACGGAGACCGGGGAGATCGTCGATGACCTGCGGGAACCCAGCGCGGTCCGGCCGGCCATCGCCGCGGTTCCCGCCGACACCGGCGTCAGTACGGCCACCCCGGCGGGCACGGTCTTCACCGACGCCCGGGAGAAGAACGCGCTGAAGATGGTCGTCGTGCCCGCCGGCAGCTACACCGCCGGCGCCACCGCAGAGGAACAGCAGACCTTCGAGGTCCCGGTGGCACGGCGCCACTTCGAACTCCCCCAGAAGCGGGTGACCGTCGGCAAGCCGATCGCCGTGGGGCGCAACGAGGTGACGGTGGGTCAGTTCCGGCAGTTCGTGGCCGAGACCGGCTACCAGCCCGCCCAGGGCATGCGCAGCTGGCTGCCGAACGAGCCGTCGCTGATGGACTTCCGTCCGGAGCTGAACTATCTGAACCCCGGAATCCCCCAGAACGACAACCACCCGGTGGTCGGCATCACCAAGAACGACGCCAACGCCTTCGCCGCGTGGATGTCCGACCGCACCGGTCACACCTACCGGCTGCCGACCGAGGGCGAATGGGAGCACTTCGCCCGGGCCGGCTCCCAGACGCCGTTCTTCTGGGGATCCGACGTTACCGACGCCCGCCGGTACGCCAACACCTACGACGAGGACGCCCACGCCGCCAACCACTTCCAGGTCTCCGGCAGCGCCGCCGAGTGGCCCCACGTGGAGGACGTCCACGACACCTTCGCCTGCACCGCCCCGGTCGCCTCGGCCCGGCCCAACGCCTTCGGCCTGTACGACGTCACCGGCAACGCCCGTGAGTTCGTGGCCGACACCTGGGTGGAGACCCAGGACGGCGCGACGGCCGACGCCTCCGTCCGCCACGGCGACGCGCCGTTCGTCGTCGTGCGCGGCGGGGCCTGGAACTACCAGCCGCAGAACCTGCGCATCGCGTACCGCAGCGGCTACCTGTCGTCCGAGACCCGGGTGAACATGTTCGGCTTCCGGCTGGTCCGCGAGCTCTGACAACTCCCCGTCCCGGCCGTCGCGTGGCATGACTACGGGAGCGAAGGCCTCCGTCCCCGGTGCGGGCTCGACCCGCCACCGCGGACGGGGGCCTTCGCGGGGGGGCGGAGGCGCGGGCGCCTCCCGGCCGCCCTGCTGCGCGAGATCGCCGCCTGGGACAGCCCGGGGGGAGTCCTGGCGTTGTTCACCGCCGCGGACCGGGTGACCGAACAATCCGTGCTCCCGATGGACTTGACCCGCGGTGCCGGTGTCCGGCCCGCGATGACGGTGTCGGAGCACGGAAAGAGGTCGGTCGCATGTTCAGGAAGGGGAGCGTCGCCGTGGTGGCCGCCGGGCTGGTGCTGGCCGTCGGCGGCTGCGGGGGCGGCGACGGGGCCGTCGAGAAGACCGGCGGGGCGGGTACGGGGTCGGCCGAGCCGGCGCCGCCACGGCCGCCGTCCAAGGAACTGGTGGCGTGGGCCGGTGCGATGTGCGAGTCGGCGACCGCGCTCGAGCACGTCCGGGCGGACAGCGCGAAGGACCTGAAGGAGATCCGGAATCCGGACGAGACCGGTCCGTCCGCCGAACTCCTCGCCGTCGGCTACCTCTCCCGCACACCGCGGTCGGTGGAGGACGCGGAACGCGACCTCGAGGAGCTGAACCCGGCGGGCGTTCCCGCGGCCGACCGGCTGCGCGACACGTGGCTGAAGAAGGTGCAGGGCGTCGTGGCGGAGCTGGACCAGGTGTCCCCGTCCGCGGCCTTCGGCAACGCCGAGGGCAGTGCCGCGGGCGTCGACAGGCTCGTACAGTCCCTCACCCCGCCGCAGCCGGACCTGCCCGCGCTGACGAAGAAGGACCCGCTGCTCGCGGCCGCCCACCGGCGCGCGGCGCAGTGCGCCCCCGACTGGGAGCCCGCCGGGGAGACGCCCGCGCCCGGCACCGCCGGCCCGCTGCCGACGGCGGCGGACGGCAGGAACACCGGCGCCTGTTCGGACGGCGAGTGCGAGGTCCTGGTGACCTCCACGGCGGACATCAGGGCGAACGGCGTGAGCGTGCATGTCTCCGTGGGCGACGACCACGTCACCTTCCGGACGGCGGGCTCCCTGATGCAGCTCGGTGGCACGGGTGGTGAGGCCGGGTTCGGCGACGAGCTGAAGGCGACCGTCGTCGCGCACAACAAGGACGGCGCCGTGCTGAGGTTCACCATCCCGTGACCGCCGCCCTCAGCGGCCCCCGCACGCCTCCCGGTAGGCGAGTTGCGGCAGGTGCTCCTCCCATTCGGCGCGGGTGAGGACGCCGCCGGTGTGCTCGCACACGTAGTCCGCCGCCCGGTTCGCGTCCAGGATCCACACCCGGGCCGTCAGGTCGTAGCCGGCGGAGGCCAAGGCGTCGCCGGCCGGGCTGAACGCGACCGAGGTGACGGTCTGGAGGTGGCCGGTGAGTTCCTGGCCGGCGGGCTCGTCACGGGCCGGGTCGGTCACGTCCCACAGGCGGACCGTGCGGTCGTTGCTGCCGGTCGCCAGGGTGCGGCCGTCCGGGGCGAAGGCCACGGACATGACCGGCCCGCGGTGCCCGGCCAGTTCGTCCCCCGACGGACGTACGCGGTCCGTCCGTTCCACGTTCCACAGGCGCACCGCGCGGTCGTCGCCGCCCGTGGCCAGGGTCTTGCCGTCCGGGGCGAAGGCCACCGCGTTGACCGTCTCGTCGTGCCCGGTGAGGGCAGCGCCGGCGGGCCGGGCCCGCGTCCCGTCGCCCACGTGCCACAGCCGCGCCGTGTCGTCCTCGGCGCCGGTCGCCAGGGTGCGGCCGTCCGGGGCGAAGGCCACCGAGGTGACGGCGTCACCGTGCCCCCGCAGCGGTTCGCCGAGCGGACGTACACGGCCTGCCTGTTCCACGTTCCACAGCCGCACCGTGTCGTCCTCGCCGCCGGTGGCCAGCGTGCGGCCGTCCGGGGCGAAGGCGACGGCGCGGGCGCCGCCGTCGTGCGCGGCGAGCGGTTCGCCGAGCGGGGCGGGACGCCGCGGCGCCGAGACGTCCCACAGCCGTACGGTGCCGTCCTTCGAACCGCTCGCGACCGTGCGGCCGTCCGGGGCGAACGCGACGGCCAGCACGTCGTCCTCGTGGCCGGTGAGCGTCCGTGGAATCCGCCGCGGGCGGCCCGCGTCGGCCACGTCCCACAGGCGGATCAGCGCGTCGTCGGTGCTGGCGGCGGCGAGCAGACGGCCGTCGGGGCTGTAGGCGACGGCCGTCAGGGGGTTGGTGAAGTCGGTGAGGACGGTCGGCGGCCGGTGCCAGAGGCGGACGCCGCGGTCGGCGCCGGTGCTCGCGAGGGTACGGCCGTCGGGATGGAAGGCCACGTCCCAGACGGCCTCCGTGTGCCCGGTCAGCGGCTCCCCGAGCTGCTGCGGATACGCGGGGTTGGCCACGTTCCACAGGATCGGCGAGTCGTCCTCGCCCGCGCTCGCCAGGGTGCGGCCGTCGGAACTGAAGGCCACCGACATGACGGGCGCGGTGTGCTCGGTCAGCGGTTCGCCCAGCGGCTCGAGGCGGCTCGGCTCGGACGCGTCCCACAGCCGTACGGTCTCGTCGAAGCCGGCCGTGGCGAGCGTCCTGCCGTCCGGGGAGAAGGCCACGGTCCAGGCGGAGGCGGTGTGTCCGCGCAGCGGCCTGCCGAGCGGCGCGATCCCGTCGCTCGCGCTGAACCGCCACATCCGTACCGTCCCGTCGAAGCCGGCCGTGGCCAGGGTGTTCCCGTCCGGGGCGAACGCGACGGCGCGGACGCTGCCCGCCTCGGAGCCGTCGGCCTCGGCGGGCTCGCCGATCGGCACGGGGCGGGCCGGGTCGCTCAGGTCCCACAGCCGTACGGTGCCGTCGTCGCCGGCGGTGGCCAGCGTCGAGCCGTCGGGGGCGAACGCGGCGGAGGCGATGTTCTCCTCGTCGTGGCTCACCAGCGGCCGCCCGACGGCGCGGGGCCGCTCCCGGTCGTGTACGTCCCACAACTGGATGACGCCGCCCTTCCCGGTGGCCACCAGCAGGTTCCCGGCCGGCGGCGCGAAGGCGACCGCGCCGACGGCTGCTCCCGTACGCAGGCGCAGCGGTGCGCCCAGGGGCCTGCCCAGGCCGTCCGACCCCGGCTGCTTGGCCGTGTCCCACAGCCGGACCGTGCCGTCGTGGCCGCCGCCGGCGAGGGTGCGGCCGTCCGGCGCGTACGCCACGGAGCTGCCGAGCCCGTCGTGGCCGGGGAGCCGGGTGGCCAGCGCCCGGCCCGCGTCCGAGGCCAGCCGGGCCCGCAGGCCGGGGGTGGAGCGCATCCGGTACGCGGCGACGTCGAGCCGGGCGGCCAGCCCGGCGCCGGTCTCGCGGACGCCGTCGGCCTCGGCGGTGAGGCGGCCGAAGACGGCGTCGTCCCGTTCGGCCTGCGCCGTGGCGCGCGCGTCGAGGGCGACGACGGCGGTGCCGGTGGCGAGCAGCACGAGCGCGGCGAGTACGGCCACGACCGTACGGCGCAGTCGCACGGCCCGGTGCCGGAGGCGGACCGAGGCGGTGAGGAACTGCCGCTCCAGTGCGGTGAGTTCGTCGCCGCGGCGGTCCTCGCGGTCCCTGGGTGCGGCGTCCTGCGGGAAGGCGTCGCGGGCGGCGTGCAGCCGGGAGCCGGCGTAGAGCGCGGCGTTCTCCCGGCCGAGCGCCTGCCAGGTGCGGGCCGCCTCGGAGAGCGAGCGGTGGACGCGCAGCCGGTCGCGTTCGGCGTCGATCCATCCGCGCAGCCGGGGCCAGGCGGTGATGAGGGCTTCGTGGGCCAGGTCGACGGTGCCGTCGTCGAAGGTGATCAGGCGGGCGCGGACCAGGCGTTCCAGGACCACCCGGGTGTCGGCGGGGCCGCCGAAGTCGAGCTCCGCGTGGTCCGTGGGGCGGCGCGTGTCGGGGGTGCCGTCGCCGGGGGCGACGAGGCGCAGCAGGATACGGCGGGCCAACTCGGCCTGCGGTGCGGTGAGTTCCCCGTACACCTGCTCGGCCGTGCGGACGACCGCGCCGTGCAGCCCGCCGGCCGCCTCGTACGCGGCCTCGGTCAGGGCGCGGCCGCTGCGGTGGTGCCAGGTCTCCAGCAGGGCGTGCGACATCATCGGCAGCCCGCCCGGGGCGCCCTCGACCTCGTCCAGGAGGCGGTCGGTCAGGGCGCGTTCGACGATCAGGCCGTCCGCGGCGGCCGGGCGGACGATGGCCTCCCGCAGCTCCGCGCGGCTCATCGGCCCGGCGAGCAGCGTGGCGTCCTGCAGCGCCGCGGTCAGACCGGGGTGTTCGGCACAGCGGCCGAGGAAGTCCGCCCGTACCGCGACGACGACGCGCAGCCGGCTGCCGGCGTCGGTGGCGGCGACGAGACGGTCGATGAAGGCGTTCCGGTCGGCCGGGTCGGCGCCGAGGGTGTACAGCTCCTCGAACTGGTCCACGATCAGCCAGGTGTCGGCGTCGGTGCCGGGCACGGGCACGAGCCGGTCGGCGTGCGTACGCAGCGGATCCGCGCCGGGGGTGAGGATGCGTACGGCCGCGGGAGCGGCGTCGCCGTCACCCTCCCCGTCGCGGGGGGTGCGCAGCCGGGGGATCAGACCGGCGCGCAGCAGCGAGGACTTGCCGCTGCCCGAGGGGCCGAAGACGGCGGTGAAGCGGTGCTTGCGGTTCAGTTCGGTCAGCCGTTCCACGAGCCGCTCGCGGCCGAAGAACAGTCCGGCGTCGCCCGGTTCGAACCGGGTCAGGCCGCGGTACGGCGGCCGGGAGGTCTCGTCGGCGGCGGCCTCGGCGGCGGACGCGGCCGCCGCCTCGCGCCAGCGCCGCTCCCACTCGACCACGTCGCCGCCGCACGCCTTCACGTAGGCGAGCGTCACCGCGCGGGTGGGCAGCTGCTTCCCGGCCGCCGCCTGCGACAGGGTGGTCACCCCGTACCGCGCCTGCTGAGCCATCGCCCGGTACGTGGGCCTCCCGGCGGACTCGCGCAGCGTACGCAGCCCGGCGGCGAACCGCGGCACCGGTCCCGCCTCTGGATCCAGCTCGCCCTCGGTGCGCCCCGGTCCTGGTTGTCCCGACACGTGCCCGCCCCACCCTCGTTCACCCAGCGCGTCCGTTCGGCCGCCCACGGTAGGCAGTGCGGGGGGTGGCCGCAACCGGGCTCCTGGCGTATCGGCAGGCGGGCCACGGGAGTTCGCTCGATCTGCACGGTTCCTCCCGGTCCGGTCCCTTGGATCGCTCCGGGTTCGCGTCTCCGGATTGTTCGGCGCCGGGGGAGGGCCTGCTGAACAACGGCGCACGGAGGTCGAATACCCGGGGGACGGGCCGGGGCGGGTCATGGCGCGGTCCGAGGCCGCCGCATCGGGGGAGGGCTCGGGAGCGCCCGTATCCGCCGGCCCGGCCCCGCCCCTCGCAGAACTGCCGGACGACGAAGAAGAACGAGGTGATCCGCGATGCGGAACTCTCCGTATCCACCCGGTCCGCACGAGCCCCCACCCGGTCCGCACGAGCCGGTGCGCATGCCCGGGATCCTGGTCTTCGTTCTCGTGATCGTGACCGTTCACGCGCTGGGCACGGCCCTCGGCGGCTGGGCGGTCCTCGAGGAGAACTACAGCAAGCGGGAGCACGGGCAGGAGCTGCTGATGCCGATGGGCCTGGCCTGGTTCGTGGCGCTGCTCTGCTGGGGTCTCGCGGCGCTCCAGGCCGTCTGCGTCGTCCTGGCCCGCAAGCGCCGCCCGTGGGTCAATGTGGTGCTCGCCGTGTGGCTGGCCTTCGTGGCGCTCTCGACGCTCGTCGGTTTCGCCGGCTCGCTGGCCGCCGGGGCGCCCAGTCTCGCGATGCTCGTGGTCCTCGGCATCGACGTGGCGGCCCTGTGGATGGTGCTGGGCGACGCCGCCCGCCGGTGGTTCTCCGCCCGCCGCCCGGCGACGACCCCGGCTCAGGGGTGACCGGCCGATGGACGACCCGACGTACGGTCACGACCCGTACCGGCCGCCCCCGCCCCCGCCACCGCCCGCGGCCCCGGCTTCGTGCGACCCGGTGGCGGCGGCGCTCGGCAACGCCTCGCTGCTCGGCATCGGTTATCTGCTGCTGGGCCACCGGCGGCTCGCCGCACTCGCCGTGCTCGGCACTGTCATGCTCCTGGGCCTCATCGCCTCTGCCGCCACGACCCGGCCCGAGATCCTGCTGCTCGTGTGGTGGGCGGCCGGCACCGCCCACGGCTGGTTCCTGGCACGCCGGCGCACCGAGCACGTCGTACGGCGCGGGCAGCGTGCGGGCACGCTCGCCGCGACGGTCGCGGTGCTGATGACCGCCGCGCTGCTGCGCGTCGACGCGTACGGGATCAGGGACCGCGTGAACGAGGCCCGCGCGGGCGGCGACTGCGAGACGGCCGTGGCCGCGCAGGGCGAGGTCTGGCTCGGCCACCGCCTGGCGGGCGCACCGGTGGTCGAACCGGGCGACGCGGTGGTGGAGGCGTGCCACCGGCTGGAGCGGGCGGCGGCCACACTGGCCGGCGCCGGACGGAACGGCCGCATCGACGAGCTGGAGCGGGGCTTCGGCATCCTCACCGGCGTTCTGGAGCAGCCCGGCAACGAGAAGACGGTAGAGACGGTCCTGAACATCTTCCTCGACGGCCTGCCCACCAAGGACTCCTGCGACACCGCCGACATCACCGACTGGCTCCGCCACCGCGGCCCCAGCCGCGACGTACTGGACCGGTCCGCCGACGCCGCGACCCGCAAGGAACCGGCGGCGCTGGCGGGCTGCGGCGACGCCCTGATGAAGGAGGACGCCTGGCGGCAGGCGCTGGCGCGCTACCAGCGGCTGCTCGACGAACACCCGGACAACGCGCTCGCGCCCAAGGCACGGAGCGGCGTGGAGAAGGCCACCCTCGCGATCGAGCTGGACACCGTACGCGGCCTGGTCGCGGACACGACCGGCGCGTCGACCGGCTACTGCGACGCACCCGCCAAGTACAGCGGCGCCCCGCCGTACCGCAAGGGCGCCAACCGCGCGCTGTTCCTCGGCGACGACGAGTACACCGACAGGCTCCCCGGCGGCTGGCGCACCACCGACCCGGTCAAGGCCGCGCTCGTGGTCTGCGCGGACACGGCGAAGAACGGAACCGCCGTGGACACGTGCCACTACGAGAACAACAGGTTCCGGCACTTCCCGCACAAGGTGACCTTCCACAAGGTCAGGATCCCGCTGAAGGTCTACGAGCTGCGCACCGGAAAGCGCGTCGGCCCGCGCGAGGTCCAGATCAGCGGCGGCAGCTGCCCGGCCGTCCTGCACTACGAGTACTACGGCACATACGACTACGGCCCCGGCGGCGACAGGTTCGTCTCCACCACCACGTCCGGCGTCCGGAACGCGTTCCGTCCCGTCGTCACCCGGTGAGCCCCCGGGGCCCGGTTCCAGGGCCCCGGCTTCAGGGCCGGTTCGTCAGGTAGCCGCCCATCGAGGTGAAGTACTCCGTCGCGGGCAGCTCCCGGTCGTCGTCGGTGCGGACGCGGGTGATGGCCAGGCCGTGGTTGCGGCCCGTGCGGGCGTCGGCGCCGGCGACGATCGCGACGCCCTCGCCCTCCCGGTAGAAGATGCGGCCCGGCGTGCCGCCGTAGCGGCCCTCGGAGACGACGGCGGAGACGATCTCGAGCCGCCTGCCCCGGTGGAAGGTGAAGGCGCTCGGGTACGGGGCGGACTGGGCGCGGACCAGGCGCGCCAGGTCCTCGGCCGGCCAGTTCCAGTCGACGCGGATGTCCTCCTCGGCCCGCTTGTGGAAGAAGGTGGCCTGCGAGCGGTCCTGCTTGGTGAACTCGGCCTTGCCGGAGGCGATCAGGTCGAGGGCGCCGATGGTGACTGGGGCGATCAGGTCGACGGTCTTGTGGAAGAGGTCGGTGGCCGTGTCCGTGGGCCCGACGGTGACCGCGCGCTGCATGACGATGTCGCCGGCGTCGAGCTCCTCGTCCATCATGTGGGCGGTGACGCCGACTTCGGGCTCGCCGTTGATGAGCGCCCAGATCAGCGGCGAGAACCCGGCGTACTTGGGCAGCAGCGAGTCGTGGACGTTCAGCGTGCCGTGCCGGGGCAGGGTGTAGATGCGCGGCGGGATCCAGGTGCGCCAGTTGTTGGCCACGATGATGTCCGGGTCGGCGTCCTTGAGCCGCTGGAACAGCTCCTCGTCGTCGGGCCGGTTGCGGATGATGACGGGGACGCCGTGCTCCTCGGCCAGGTCGGCGACGGAGTCGCTCCAGATCTTCTCGTAGGCGTGCTCGCTCTTCGGGTGGGTCACCACCGCCACCACGTCGTGTTCGGAGTCCAGGAGCGCCTTCAGGGTGCGATGGCCCCAGGTCTGATAACCGAACATGACGACCCGCATGGGGTTCCTCCTCAGAAAGCGAATGACCGGCGACAAGTAAAGCAAGGCTTACCTAAGGATGCAACGGGCCACAATTCGGCACCCAGTTGGGACGTGAACCGCCCTGGTGTCCGTTTCGTCCCGTCGACAGCGTGGCCAGATCAGGTTAGCTTTACCTAAGTTCGCTCGGCGCCGGCTCACCGGTGTGCCCGGGCTCCGCCGTTCCCCCACGCCTGACAGCACGCCTGGCAGGCGGCTGTCCCGCACGATGGGAGTGACATGTCACAGGCTCTTCCTGACGACGCACCACTGATCCACGACCTCATAGGCATCGGCTTCGGGCCGTCCAACGTGGCCATGGCGATCGCGCTCAGCGAGCACAACGCAGGCGTCGGAAGGCAGGAGGCGGTCACCGCTCACTTCTTCGAGCGGCAGCCCCGGTTCGGCTGGCACCGTGGCATGCTCATCGACGACGCGACCATGCAGGTCTCCTTCCTCAAGGACCTGGTGACGCTGCGGAACCCGAGCAGCGAGTACAGCTTCCTCTGCTATCTGCAGAGCAGGGGCCGGCTGATCGACTTCGTCAACCACAAGAACCTCTTCCCGCTGCGCGTCGAGTTCCACGACTACCTCGAGTGGGCCGCCGCCAAGGTCGACGACATGGTCTCCTACGGCCACGAGGTCGTCTCCGTCGAACCGGTCGTCCGCGACGGCGTGGTGGAGTACCTCGACGTCACGGCCCGCTCCGGTGACGAGACCGTCGTCCACCGGGCCCGCAACCTCGTCATCGGCACGGGGCTGCGCCCCCTCATGCCCGAGGGCGTCGAGCGGACCGACCGGGTCTGGCACAACTCCGACCTGCTCGCCAAGGTGGACGGCCTGGAGGGCACCGACCCCTCCCGCTTCATCGTCGTCGGCGCCGGCCAGAGCGCCGCGGAGAACGTCGCCTATCTGCACCGCCGCTTCCCCGGGGCCGAGGTCTGCGCCGTCTTCTCGCGCTACGGCTACAGCCCCGCCGACGACAGCAGCTTCGCCAACCGCATCTTCGACCCCCAGGCGGTCGACGAGTACTACACGGCGCCCGACGACATCAAGCGCAAGCTGATGGAGTACCACGGCAACACCAACTACTCCGTGGTGGACATCGACCTGATCGACGACCTGTACCGGCAGGCGTACCAGGAGAAGGTCCTCGGCACCGAGCGCCTCCGCTTCCTGAACGTCTCCCGCCTCACCGAGGTCGAGGAGAACGGCGACACGGTCAGCGCCACCATCACCTCCCTGGTCACCGGGGAGGAGAGCCGGCTGGACGCCGACGTCGTCGTGTGCGCCACCGGTTACGCCAGCGCCGACGCCCTGGGTCTGCTCGGCCCGGTCGCCGACCGCTGCCACCGCGACGAGCAGGGCCGCGTCCGCGTCGAGCGCGACTACCGCCTCGCGACCGACCCCGAACTGCGCTGCGGCATCTACCTCCAGGGCGGCACCGAGCACACCCACGGCATCACGTCCTCCCTGCTGTCGAACACGGCGATCCGGGTCGGCGAGATCCTCGACTCGGTGCTCGACTCGACCGCCGGCCGGGAGCTGAAGCCCGACCTCGCGGCGGTCCGCCAGATCGCCGACGGAGTCGGCACCGCCCGCTAGAACCGAGCAGCCCGCTTGAAGCCCCCCACAGCCCGCCCGGTCCGCCGGTAGCGCCGACGTACACGGCGGACAGGCAGGCAGCGCACGCAGTACACGCACCGCACGCACCACCACGCACCGTTGAACCCCCGTGAAAGGAACCACCGTGTCCATTGGCACACGCCCCGCGCTGACGCGCCTCGCCAGACACATCCCCCGCGTCGCCGTCGCGGCCGTCGCCGCGCTCGCTCTGACCGCCTGTGGGGGCGGTACGGAGAAGGCCGAGTCGAAGCCCTCGGCCGAGGCGAACGGGAACACCGGCGCCTTCCCGGTGACGCTGGAGCACAAGTACGGCTCCACGACCATCGAGGCGGAGCCGAAGAAGGTCGTCACGCTGGGGCTGTCGGACCAGGACGCGGTGCTCGCGCTGGGGGTCAAGCCGGTCGGTTCGGTGGACTGGTTCAAGGAGCAGCCGTACGGCAAGTGGCCGTGGGCCAAGGGCCTGTGGGGCTCGACGCCGCCGCAGATCGTCGGTGAGCGCGACGAGTACAACATCGAGAAGATCGCGGCGCTCAAGCCGGACCTGATCATCGCGCAGTACTCGGGCATGAAGAAGGAGCAGTACGACACGCTCTCCAAGCTCGCCAAGGTCGTCGCCCAGCCAAAGGGCCACGAGGACTACCAGGCGCCCTGGCAGGACATGACCCGGCAGATCGGCAAGGCGCTCGGCAAGGAGGCCGAGACCAAGAAGCTGATCGCCGGCATCGACGCCCGATTCAAGGCCGTCCGCGACAAGCACCCGGAGTGGAAGGGCAAGACCGTCACCGTCGGCGAGCCCTACGAGCCGGGCAAGTTCTCCGCGTTCTCCCCGAAGGACCCGAAGGTCATCTTCCTGTCGGAGATGGGCTTCACCACCTCGGAGAAGTACCGTGCCGCCCTCGGCAAGGAGAACATCGCGGACCTCAGCTTCGAGCGCCTCGACGTCATGGAGGCCGACCGCACGGTGTGGCTGGGCACCCCGGAGACCGAGAAGGCCATGAAGGCCGACCCGCTGTACAAGAAGACCAAGGTCCACCAGGAGAAGCGCGACCTGTTCCTCCCGTACGACAGCCCCGACATCGGCGCCGCGCTGTCCTTCAACACGGTCCTGTCGATCCCGTACGCCATCGACCAGGTCGTCCCGATGCTCGAGGCCATCAAGTAGGTCCCGCGAGGGCCTGTCGTCCGGATCAGGCCGGACCAGGCCGGATCAGTACGAAGGCCCGAGCCGCCGCCCTGGCGGCACCGCTCCTCGGCCGCTCCCCGCCCGCCCGGCTTCCCCGCCGGGCGGGCGCGGAGCGCGACGCACCACCAGGGAACTGACGCACCACCAGGGAAAGGCCCCAGAGACGATGTTTGACGCCGAGTCGGACCGGACGCGCACTGCCGGCACCCCCGGTATCCCCGTCACCGGCGGGCAATCCGGCATCTGGCTCGCCCAGCAGATCGAGCCGGACAGCACGGCCTACAACGTCTCGTTCATCCTGGACCTGCGCGGAGACATCGACCTGGACCGCCTGGCCGTCGCCGTCCGGCAGACCGTCGAGGAGACCGAGAGCCTGCACGTCCGGATCGCCGGCGACCACGGAGTACCCCGCCAGGTGGCATCGCCCGTCCCGGTCGACGTCCCGACCGTCGACCTGCGCGGTGAGAGCGACCCCCTGGACGCCGCCCACCGGTGGGCCGAGGCCGACCGGGACCGCCCCGCCGACCTCGCGGCCGCCCCGCTCTACGCCCACGCGCTGCTCCGCCTCGCCGACGACCGCGTCTGGTGGTACCAGCGCTACCACCACATCGTCATGGACGGCGCCGGCATCGCCCGGATCTCCCGCCGGGCCGGCGACCTCTACACCCACGGCGACCGGGCCGCCGCCCCCGACTGGTCGCTCGCCCGGCTGGTCGACGCCGACACCGCCTACCGCGCGTCCGAGAAGTCCGCGGAGGACCGCGCGTACTGGCTGCGGCGCATGGCCGGCCGGCCGGAGCCCGTACGGCTCGTGGAGCGGTCGCCGGGACTGACCCGGCGGCGCCTGCGCCGTACGGTCGAACTCGCGCCGCCCGCCGTCGCACCGCTCCACGACGCCGCGGCCGCCGCGGGCGTCCCGCTCTCCCGCATCCTGCTGGCCGCCGTCGCCGCCTATCTGCACCGCGCCACCGGCGAACAGGACCTGGTCCTCGGCCTGCCCGTCACCACCCGGCAGGACCCGGCGACGCGGGACATCCCCGGCATGGTCTCCAACATCCTGCCGCTGCGCCTGACCGTCCGCCCCGACCTGACCGGCACCCAGCTCGCCGCGGCCGTCGGCACGGCCGTCGCGGAGACCGTCGACCACAGCCGCCACCGTGCCGAGGACCTGGCACGGGACCTCGGACTGGTCGACGGTGTGCAGGAGCTCGTCGGCCCCACCGTCAACATCCTCCCCGGCGGCGAGCACATCCGCTTCGGCGGCCTCGACGCCGAGCTCGTGCCTCTGTGGCTCGGCCCGGTCAGCGACCTCGCGATCACCTTCGGCGACTGCGGGGGCGGCCAGGGGCTGCGCATCCAGTTCGACGCCGACGCCGACATGTGCGACGAGGAGCAACTGAGCGGCCACGAGCGGCGGTTCCTGACGCTGCTCGACGCCTTCGCCGGGGACCCGGCCCGCCCCGTGGCCCATCTCGAACTCACCTCCGCCGCCGAACGCGCCCAGCTCCTGGGCGAGTTCGGCGTGGCGCCCCGCGAGGTGGCCGAACTGTCCTGGCCCGCAGCCTTCGAGCGCCAGGTGCAGAGCACGCCGGACGCCGTCGCGCTGGTCCACGAGGACCGGGAGCTGTCGTACGCGGAACTGGGCGCCGCCGCGAACCGCCTTGCCCGGCTGCTCGCCGCCCGCGGTGTCGGCGCAGAGGATGTCGTCGCCGTGGCCCTGCCGCGCTCCCCGGAGCTCGTGGTCTGCCTGCTGGCCGTGATGAAGGCGGGAGCGGCCTACCTGCCGCTGGACGCCGACCATCCGCAGGACCGGATCGCGTACATGCTGGACGACGCGGGCGCCCGGACCGTCGTGACCACGCGCGCGCTGTCCGCCGACCTGCCGGCCGCGCCGGGCGTCGCACACCTGCTGCTCGACGAGCCGGCCACGGCCGCCGAGTGCGCCGCCCAGGACGACACCGACCTCGGTGTGGCCGTCGCGCTGGACCAGGCCGCGTACGTCATCTACACCTCGGGCTCCACCGGCCGCCCCAAGGGCGTCGTCGTCCCGCACGACGGCGTGGGCAGCCTCATCGCCACCGCGACCGACCGCATCGGCATCACCGCGGACAGCCGGGTCGTCCAGTTCGCGTCCGTCGGTTTCGACGTCACCGTCTGGGACCTGATCATGTCGCTGTGCGTCGGCGGCCGGATCATCGTCGTCCCCACCGAACGCCGCGTCGCCGGGGCCGCCCTCACCGACTACATCGCGCGCCACCGCGCCACCCATATGATCCTGCCGCCGTCGCTCGTCTCGGCGCTCCCGCAGGACTGCGAACTCCCCGACGGCGCCGTGCTCGTCGTCGGCACCGAAGCGGTGCCCAGCGAACTGATCGCCCGCTGGGCCGGGAGGGTCCAGGTCGTCGTCGCCTACGGCCTCACCGAGGCGAGCGTCAACTCCACGCTGTGGATCGCCGACGCCTCCCGCCCGGGCCCCGCCCCGATCGGCCGCCCCGACCCCAACACCCGTACCTATGTGCTCGATTCGGCGCTGCGCCCCGTCCCCGTCGGGACCGAGGGCGAGCTGTACGTCGCCGGGCGCGGCCTCGCCCGCGGCTACCGGGGCCGGGCCGCTCTCACCTCGGAGCGTTTCGTGGCCGACCCGTTCGGCGCGCCGGGCGCCCGGATGTACCGGACGGGCGACCGGGTGCGCTGGGGCGCGGACGGCAACCTCGAGTTCCTCGGCCGGGCGGACGGCCAGATCAAGATCCGCGGCCACCGCATCGAGCCCGGCGAGATCGAGAGCGCCTTCATGGCCTGCCCCGGCATCGCCCAGGCCGCCGTCCTCGTCCGCGAGGACCACCGCAGTGTGAAGCGGCTCGTCGCCTACCTGGTCGCGGAGACCGGTACGGGCGCGGACGCCGAGGCCGCCGTGACGGACTCCGAGGCCGCTGAGGCCGCCGTGTCGGCAGCCCGCGCCCGGATCGCCGACACTCTCCCCGACTACATGGTCCCCTCCGCCGTCGTCCGCCTCGACGGACCGCTGCCGCTGACGCCCAACGGCAAGCTCGACCGCCGGGCCCTGCCCGAGCCCCGGTGGACGGCGATGGGCGGCGACGACGCCCCCACCACCCCCGCGCAGACCACGCTCGCCGGACTGTTCGCCGAGGTGCTCGGCCTGCCGTCGGTGGGCGTCCACGACAGCTTCTTCGAGCTGGGCGGCGACAGCATCGTCGCGATCCAGCTCGTCAACCGCGCCCGCGAGGCCGGTCTCGCGCTCACCCCGCGCGACCTGTTCCGCCACCGTACGGTCGCGGCCCTCGCCCGCCTCACCGGCGAGGCGGTGCACCCCCCGCACGCCGCGAGCCGTGAACTGCCGCCCCCCTTCTCGCTCGTCACGCTGACCGACGCCGAGCGCGCCGAGTGCGAGGCCGCCGTCCCGGACCTGGTGGACGCCGTGCCGGCCACCCCGCTCCAGGAGGGCTTCTACTTCCACGCCTCCGTCGACGACACCGGCGCCGACGGATACGCCGTGCAGGACACCGTCGAACTGACCGGCGACGTCGACCCCGAGGCCCTGCGGAGCGCCGTCCAAGGACTCCTCGACCGCCACCCGCTGCTGCGCGCCGCCTTCCATCAGCTTCCGGACGGCAGGATCGTGCAGCTCGTCGGCGAGCGCGTCACCCTGCCCTGGAGCTTCGACGACCTGTCCGGCCAGGACCCCGACAGCCGGGCGGCGGCGGCCGACGCCGTCGCCGCGCGGGAGCGGGCGGAGGGCTTCGACCTGGCCGTACCGCCCCTGCTGCGGGCCGCCCTGATCCGCCACGGCGCGGACCGGTCCCAACTGGTGCTCACCCTCCACCACATCGTGGTCGACGGCTGGTCGGTGTCGCTCCTGATGCGCCAACTCCTCAGCGGCTACCGCCCCGGCGCCGAGGACCCCCGGCCGCAGGAGGACCCGGCGTACCGGGCGTACGCGGGCTGGCTCGCCGCACGCGACCGGGACGGCGCCCTGGCCGCCTGGCGCGACGCGCTGGCCGGCTACGACGGCCCCGCCAGGCTCCCCGTACGGCTCGCCGACCCCCGCGAGGGCGGGACCGGCACGATCGGCGTGGAGCTGACCGCGGCGGACACCGCCGCCCTCACCGCACGGGCCCGCGCGCTGGGACTGACCCTCGGCAGCGTCGTCCAGGGCGGCTTCGGGCTGCTGCTCGGGGACGCCACCGGCAGCCGCGACGTGGTCTTCGGCAGCACCGTCTCGGGCCGACAGGCCGCCGTCGAAGGCGTGGAGACCCTCGTCGGCCTCCTCATCAACACCCTGCCCGCGCGGCTGCGGTGGCGCCCCGAGCAGTCCCTCGTGGACGTGCTCACCCGCTTCCAGGACGAGCAGGCCGAACTGCTCGACCACCAGCACGTGGGCCTCGCCGAGATCCAGCGAACCGTGGGACGCGGCGAGCTGTTCGAAGCGCTGGTCGTCGTGGAGAACCTCCCCGAGGCCGGCGAACCCTCCGACCCGGCCGGAAAGGTCCGGATCACCGGCTCGCACATCCGCGACGCCGTCCACTACCCGCTGGCCCTCACCGTCCTGCCCGGCGAGCGGCTCCGGCTGCGCCTGGACCACGACCCGGCCCGCCTCGACGCCGCGGCCGCCCGCCGGTTCGCCGGCCGGCTGCGGGCCCTGCTCGACCAGCTCGTCACCGACCCGCTCCGCCCGGTGGCCGGGCTCGCCCTGCAGGCCCCCGGCGATGAGCGCGCCGCCCTCGACCTGCTGGCCGGCCCGGACCACAACCTGCCCGGCGACACCCTGCACGCGGCCTTCACCCGGCAGGCCCGCCGCACCCCGGACGCCACCGCGCTGATCCACGAGGCCGGACGGACGACCTACGCCGAACTGGACGCGCGCGCCGACGCACTGGCCGCCACGCTGCTGGCCCGTGGCGTGACACCCGGGTCCGTCGTCGCCGTCGCCGTCCCCCGCTCCGCCGAGAACCTGGCCGCGCTGCTCGGCGTGCTCAAGGCGGGCGCCGCCTATCTGCCGGTCGACGTCGACTACCCGGCCGACCGGGTGCGGTACCTGCTCGAGGACTCCGGGGCGCGGACCGTCGTCGTCACCGCCGCGTCCCTGACCCGGCTGCCCGCCCTCGACGGCGTGACCCACGTCGTCACCGGCGAGGACCCGGCCGCCGCTCCCGTCGTCACCGGCGAGGAGACCCCCGAGGGCGCCCCGGTCACGGTGGACGTCCACCCGGACAGCGCCGCGTACCTGATCTACACTTCCGGCTCCACCGGCCGCCCCAAGGGCGTCGTCGTCCCGCACCGCGCGGTCGTCGGCCAACTCCTGTGGACCGCCGAGCGGTTCGGCTACGGGCCGGACGAGCGGGTGCTGCACCAGTACTCGACCAGCTTCGACCCGTCCGTACTGGAGATCTTCACGCCGCTGCTCACCGGCGGCGCCGTGGTGATCGCCCGCCCGGACGGCCACCGGGACCCGGCGTACCTCGTCGACCTGATCCGCACCGAGTGGGTCACCGGCCTCGACCTCGTGCCCTCCCTCTACGGGGCGCTGCTCGCCGAAGAGGCAGGGGAGTGGTGGGCGAGCCTGCGCCGTGCCTTCAGCGGCGGCGAGGCGCTGCCCGTGCCGCTCGCCCGGCGCTGGCAGGAGCGCACCGGAGTGCCGCTGTTCAACGTGTACGGACCCACCGAGGCCGTCATCCAGGTCACCAGCTGGGAAGCGGACTCCGCCCCGGCGGACGGGGCCACCGTCCCCATCGGGCGGCCGGTGTGGAACACCCGCCTCTACGTCCTCGACCGCCACCTGCGCCCCGTCGCGGAGGGCGAGCCGGGGGAGCTCTACATCGCGGGCGCGCAACTGGCCCGCGGCTATCACGCACGCGCCGCGCTGACCGCGGAGCGCTTCGTCGCCGACCCGTTCGGCGAGCCGGGGGAGCGGATGTACCGCACCGGCGACATGGTCCAGTTCAGTGGAGACGGTGTGCTCACCTACCTCGGGCGCACCGACCACCAGGTCAAGATCAGGGGTAACCGGGTGGAACTCGGGGAAATCGAGGCCCGGCTGCGCGACGAGCCGGCCGTCGCCGACGCCGTCGTCACGGCACGCGACGACGAGCGCGGGATCCAGCAGCTGGTGGCCTATCTGGTCCCGGCCGCCGGTACGCGGGAACTGGACACCGAGGCCGTACGCGCCGCGCTGAGCGGTTCGCTGCCCGCGCCGATGGTGCCCACCCACTTCGTACGGCTCGACGCGCTGCCGCTCACCCCCGGCGGGAAGACCGACCTCAAGGCCCTGCCCGCCCCCGAGGCCCGCAGGAAGAGCCGCACCGCGAGCGCCCGCGAGGGCTACGAGCAGCAGTTGTGCGGCATCTTCGCCGAGGTGCTCGGCATCGACGGGGTCGACGCCGACGAGGACTTCTTCGTCCTGGGCGGCGACAGCATCCTGTCCATGGCGGTCTCCAGCCGCGCCCGCAAGGCCGGTCTGGCGGTGACCCCGCGCGACGTCTTCGAGCACCGGACCCCGGCCGCCCTGGCCGCCGCCGCCGGTGCGGCGACCGCGACCCCGGCGCCCGCCGCCGACACGGACGGCGTCGGTGACGTACCGCTGCTGCCGATCGTCCACCAGCTCCGCGAGGACGGCGGCACGATCAGCCGCTTCAACCTCTCCATGCTGCTCCAGGCGCCCGCCGCCGCCGACACCGGGAAGCTGACGCGGGTCCTCCAGGCGGTCCTCGACCACCACGACGGCCTGCGGCTCACCCTCACCCGCATGGACCTCGGTCCGGCGATCCCCGCTCTCTGGTCCGCGCTGACGGTGCCCGCGGGCCAGGTCGACGCGGCCGCGCTGCTCCGCCGGGTCGACGTGCGCGGCCTCGACGAGTCCGCGCTGCGTACGGCCGTCCGTGAGGAGTCCGACGCCGCGGCGGGCCGTCTCGACCCCGACGCGGGCGTGATGGTGCAGGCCGTCTGGTTCGACGCCGGCACGGACCGGCCCGGCCGGCTGCTGCTGGTCGTCCACCACCTCGTCATCGACGGCGTGTCCTGGCGCGTGCTGCTCGGCGACCTCGCCGCCGCGTGGGACGCCGTGGCACGCGGCGCGTCCCCGGAGCTGGAACCGGTGCCGGTCTCCCTGCGGAGGTTCGCCCGCGACGTCGCAGAGCAGGCCAGCTCCCCGCAGCGCCAGGCCGAACTGCCCTACTGGGCCAAGACATTGGCACCCGGAGCAGACCTGGTCGCCGGTGCCACTCGTACCGGCACGGTCGGCGCGGCCCGCGAGCACGTCGTGACCCTGCCCGCCGAGGAGACCCGCGCGCTGCTCACCTCCGTACCAGCGGCGGCCGGCGCCGACGTCACCGAGGTCCTGCTCGCGGCCCTCCGGCGCGCCGTCACCCGGTGGCGCCCGGACGCCGACGGCGACCTGCTGGTCGACCTGGAGCGCCACGGACGGGACGGCACGGACGCCGACCTGTCCCGCACCGTGGGCTGGTTCACCAGCCTCCACCCGGTGCGGCTGCCCGCCGCCGGCGACCCGCTCGACGCGCTCAAGCAGGTCAAGGAATCGGTACGGTCCGCCCCGGACTCGGGCGCCGGATACGGGATGCTGCGCTACCTCAACCCGCAGCTCGCCCCGGTGTTCGCCCAGCTGTCCACCGCCCAGGTGCTGTTCAACTACTTCGGCCGCCTCCCCGCGGAGCAGACCCACGACTGGGCGCCCGCCGTCGAGTCCGACGCGCTCGCCGTCGACCCCGACGCCGACCTCGCGATGCCCTATGCGCTCCAGGTCAACGCCGTCTGCGCGGACACCCCGAACGGCCCCGAGCTGCGCGCCACCTGGACCTGGCCCGAGGGCGACGCGCTCACCGAGGAGGACGTCCGCGCACTGGGCGGCGCCTGGGCCGACGCCCTGCGCGACCTCGTCGCCGGCGCCGCCGCGCCCGGCGCCCGGCCCTCCCTCACCCCGTCCGACGTGCCGCTGGTCACCCTCGCCCAGGGCGACATCGAGCTGGTCGAGCGGGTGAGCCCGGCACCCGTGGCCGACATCTGGCCGCTGTCGCCGCTCCAGGAAGGCATCTACTTCCACGCCAGTTACGACACGGACGCGCTCGACGTCTACACCGCCCAGGACACCTTCGACTTCGACCGCCGGCTCGACGCCGACCGGCTGCGCGCCGCGGTCGCGGCCCTGCTGCGCCGGCACCCCAGCCTGTGCGCGGGCATCGTCAGCGACGGCCTGCCCGAGCCCGTGCAGTTCGTCTGCCCGGCCGCCGAACTGCCCGTACCGCTCACCGAGGTCGACCTGACCGGGCTGAGCGGCGCGGAGCGCGAGGCGCGGCTCGTCGAGATGTCCGACGCCGACCGGCGGCAGCGGTTCGACCTCGCCGCGCCCCCGCTGTTCCGGCTCACCCTGTTCCGGCTCACCGACACCACCGACCGGCTGATGCTCAGCCACCACCTGGTCGCGTGGGACGGCTGGTCCCAGTCCCTCTTCCTGGACGAACTGCTCGGCCTGTACGCGGCCGCCGGCGACGACAGCGCCCTCCCCGCCGCCGGCAGCTACCGCGACTATCTGAGCTGGCTCGCCGGCCAGGACTTCGACGCGGCCCGCGAGACCTGGCGCGGCGCGCTCACCGGACTCGACGAGCCGACCCTCGTCGCCCGCGAACGCGGCGACGAGCCGACCATCCCGCGCCGCCGTACCCTCGGCCTCGGCCGCGCCCTCAGCGACCGGCTGCGCGGCTTCGCCCGCGAGCACGGACTGACCATCAACGCGGTGCTCTCCACCGCGTGGGCGCTCGTCCTGTCCTCCACCGTGGGCCGTGACGACGTGACCTTCGGCGCCACGGTCGCCGGACGCCCGGCGGACGTGCCCGGAGTCGACACGACGATCGGCATGTTCCTCAACACCGTGCCCCAGCGGATCACCCTCGACCCCGCAGAGCCGGTCGGCGACCTGCTGCGCCGCGTCCAGCGCGAGCGCGTCGCCCTGATGGACCACGAGTACCTGGGCCTCGCCGAACTCCAGCGCGCCGGCGGCCACCCCACCCTCTTCGACACCCTGTACGTCCTGCAGAACTTCGCCGACGAGGGCGCCTTCCGGGAGCTCACCGAGCGCCACGGCATCACGGGTGTCGGCAGCGTCGACGCCACCCACTACCCGATGACCCTCATCGTCAACCCGGCGCAGACGGTCCAGGCCAAACTGGAGTACCGCCCCGACCTGATCGGCGACGAGCAGGCCGCGGCCACCCTGGACCGCTTCGGCGCCCTGGTGGAACGGCTCGTCGGCGACCTGACGACCCGGGTCGGAGCCCTCGACCTGCTGCTGCCCGGCGAGCGCGAGACCCTCTCCGCCGACCGCGCCGCCAGCCGGGAGCCGGTGCCCAACGAGACCGTCGCGGACATGCTGACCGCCCAGGTGGCCCGTACGCCCGACGCGGTGGCCCTGGTCTTCGGCGAGCGGGCCCTCACCTACGCCCAGCTCGACGCGCACATCAACCGGATCGCCCGGCTGCTGCTCGCCCGGGGCGCCGGACCGGAGACCGCCGTCGCGCTCGCGCTGCCGCGCTCCATCGACATGGTGGCCGCGCTCTTCGCCGTCCTGCGCACCGGCGCCGCGTATCTGCCGCTGGACCTGGACCACCCGGCCGACCGGCTGCGGATGATGGTCGAGGACACCCGGCCGCTCTGCCTGCTGTCCACGGCCGCCGTCGCCCCCGCCCTGCGCGGCGAGGCGGGCCCCGCCGCGCCCGAACTCCTCCTGGACGACGAGGCCGTGGCCGCCGAACTGGCCGCCCTGGACGGCGGCACGATCACCGACGCCGAGCGGCCCGCGTTCGCCTCCGACCGGGCGGACCGCCTCGAGCACCCGGCGTACATCATCTACACCTCCGGCTCGACCGGCCGGCCCAAGGGCGTCGTCACCCCGTACCGCGGCCTGACGAACATGCAGCTCAACCACCAGAAGGAGATCTTCGACCCGGCGATCGCCGCGGCCGGCGGCCGGCGGCTGCGCATCGCGCACACCGTGTCGTTCGCCTTCGACATGTCCTGGGAGGAGCTGCTCTGGCTCGTCGAGGGACACGAGGTGCACGTCTGCGACGAGGAGTTGCGCCGCGACGCCGAGGCGCTGGTCGCCTATTGCGACCGGCACCGGGTCGACGTGGTCAACGTGACGCCCACGTACGCCCAGCTCCTCATCGAGGAGGGCCTGCTCGACGCCGACGAGGCAACCGGGAAGCACCGTCCCGCGCTGGTCCTGCTCGGCGGCGAGGCGGTGTCGGACACGGTGTGGAGCGAACTGCGCCGCACCGACGGCTGCTACGGCTACAACCTGTACGGGCCGACCGAGTACACGATCAACACGCTCGGCGGCTCGACCACCGACAGCGCGACGCCCACCGTCGGCGTGCCCATCCGCAACACCCGCGCCTACGTCCTCGACGCCATGCTGCGGCCCGTCCCGCCGGGCTGCCCGGGCGAGCTCTACATCGCGGGCACCGGACTGGCCCGCGGCTACCACGACCGGCCCGGCCTGACCGCGGAGCGGTTCGTCGCCGACCCGTTCGGGGAGCCGGGGGAGCGGATGTACCGCACCGGCGACCTGGTGCGCCGCCGCCCGGACGGTCTGCTGGACTTCCTCGGCCGCACCGACGACCAGGTCAAGATCCGCGGCTACCGCATCGAGCTGGGCGAGATCGCCTCCGCCCTGTCCACCCACCCCGAGGTCGCCCACGCCGCCGTGGTCGTGAACGAGGCCACCGGGACCAGGCGCCTGGTCGGCTACGTCGTCACGGAGGACGGCGCCCGGGCGGGCGACGACCTGCTCCAGCGGCTGCGCGACCACGTGAAGGCCGGCCTGCCGGACTACATGGTCCCCTCCGCGCTCGTCGCCGTGGACACGCTGCCGCTGACCGTCAACGGCAAGCTCGACGTCCGGGCCCTGCCCGCGCCCGACTTCGCCGGCACCGGCCCCAGCCGCGCCCCGCGCACCCCGCGCGAGGAGACGCTGTGCGCCCTCTTCGCCGAGGTGCTCGGCCTGCCCGCGGGCAGCGTCGGCATCGACAGCGACTTCTTCGAGCTCGGCGGCCACTCCCTGCTCGCCACCCGCCTGGTCAGCCGCGCCCGCACCGCGCTCGACACCGAACTGGCCATCCGCGACCTGTTCGAGGCGCCTACCGTCGCCGAACTGGCGGTACGGGCGGCCCGTTCCGGTGGCGCCGCCCGCCCCGCGCTGACCGCCGGCGAGCGGCCCGAGGAGCTGCCGCTGTCCCACGCCCAGCAGCGGCTGTGGGTCGTCCAGCAGATCGAGTGCACCTCGTCCGCGTACAACTTCCCGCTGGTGATGCGGCTTCGCGGCGCGCTGGACACCGACGCGTGGACGGCCGCGCTCGCCGACGTCACCGCCCGCCACGAGGCCCTGCGCACGGTCTTCGCCGCGCGCGACGGCCAGGCGTTCCAGCGGGTCCTGCCGCCCGAGCAGGCCCGGCCGGTGGTCGAGCACCGCCGCGCCACCGAGGACGAGCTGCCCGGCATCGTCGACGCGGAGACCGGCCGGCCCTTCGACCTCGCCGCCGAACTGCCGCTGCGGGCCACGATCGTGGAGCTCGCGCCCGACGACCACGTCGTCATCCTGCTGCTGCACCACATCACCACCGACGAGTGGTCCGACCGGCCGTTCCTGCGCGACCTGGCCACCGCCTACGCCGCCCGCGTCTCCGGTGCGGCGCCCGACCGGGAGCCGCTGCCCGTCCAGTACGCCGACTACGCCCTGTGGCAGCAGCGCCTCCTCGGCGACCCGGCCGACGCGGACAGCCTGGCCGCCCGGCAACTCGACTACTGGCAGTCGACGCTGGCCGGCGCCCCCGAAGAGCTCGAACTGCCCACCGACCGGCCCCGGCCCGCCCGCCCCGCGTTCACCGGAGCCGAGCTGGACATCGACTTCGACGCCGACGTCCACGCGGGTCTGAAGCGGCTCGCCCGCGAGAGTGGCGCGAGCATGTTCATGGTCGTGCACGCCGCCGTGGCCGCCCTGCTGCACCGCATGGGCGCGGGCACGGACATCCCCCTCGGCTCGCCCATCGCGGGCCGCGGCGACGAGGCGCTGGACGACCTGGTCGGCTTCTTCGTCAACACCCTGGTGCTCCGCACCGACCTGAGCGGCGACCCGAGCTTCACCGAGCTGCTGACCCGCGTCCGCGAGACGGACCTGGCGGCCTTCTCCCACGCCGACGTGCCGTTCGAGTCGGTCGTGGAGAAGCTCAACCCGACCCGCTCGCTCTCCCGGAACCCGCTGTTCCAGGTGATGGTCGGCTACCACGCCCGCACCGGCGACGAACTCGAACTGGCCGGACTCCAGGTCGAGTACGTGCCCTTCCGCATCCGCTCCGCCAAGTTCGACCTGGTGTTCAGTTTCACCGAGCACACGGACGGCGACGGCTCGGACGGCTCCCTGGTCTGCCGCCTGGAGTTCGCCACCGAACTGTTCGACCACGAGACCGCCGAGCGGATCGCCGACCGGCTCCGGGCGCTCGTCGCCGCCCTCGTCGCCGCGCCCGAACGTCCCGTCTCGCAGGCGGAGATCCTCGCCGCCGACGAACGCCACCTGGTCCTGGAGGGCTTCAACGGCGTCCCGCGGCCCGTCGACGAGGAGACCCTGCCCGCGATGTTCGCGCGCAGGCTCGCAGAACGGCCCGACGCGGTCGCCGTCGTGGACCGCTCCCGCTCGGTGACGTACGAGCGCCTCGACGCGCGGGCCAACCGGATCGCCCGGCTGCTGGCCGCGCGCGGCGTCGGCGCCGGCAGCGTCGTCGGCGTGGCCGTGCCCCGCTGCGCCGACATGGTCGCCGCGGTGCTCGCCGCGCTCAAGCTCGGCGCCGCGTTCCTGCCGCTCGACCTGGCACACCCCGCCGACCGGCTCGCCTACATGATCGAGGACTCGCGGGCGGCCCTCGTGGTCGGCACCGAGCCCGTGGCCGGGAAGATCCCGGACGTGGCGGGCGTACCGGTGGTGCTGCTCGACGAGCCCGCCGTGGCCGCCGAGCTGGACGGACTGCCGGAGACCGCCGTCGAGTCCCGGCCGGTCCCGCTGGACCAGCCCGCGTACGTGATCTACACCTCCGGTTCGACCGGCCGCCCCAAGGGCGTGGTCGTCCCGCACGAGGGCATCGCCAGCCTGGTCGCCACCGCGGTCGACCGGATGGGCCTGGAACGCGGCAGCCGGGTGCTCCAGTTCGCCTCGATCGGCTTCGACGTCTTCGTCTTCGAACTGTCGATGGCTCTCTGCCACGGCGGCCGGCTCGTCCTCATCACCGACGAGGCCCGCGTGGCCGGACCCGCGCTCACCGACTTCCTCGCGGACCAGCGGATCAGCCACATGATCCTGCCCCCGTCCCTGGTGTCCGCGCTGCCGCCCGGCTGCGAACTGCCCGAGGGCTCGACCGTCCTCGTCGGCACCGAGACGGTGCCGCCGGACCTGTTCGAGCGCTTCGGCGCCACGGCCCATCTGATCTGCGCGTACGGACTCACCGAGGCGACGGTCAACTCCACGCTGTGGCCCGCCCGCGAGTACGGCGGCCGCCCGGGCGGCCGGGTCCCCATCGGCCGGCCCGACCCCAACACCCGCTGCTACGTCCTCGACGACCGGCTGCGGCCCGTCCCGCCGGGCGTCGTGGGCGAGCTGTACGTCGCCGGACGCGGCCTCGCCCTCGGCTACCTCGGCAGGGCCGGACTGACCTCGGAGCGGTTCGTCGCCGACCCGTACGGCCCGCCCGGCAGCCGCATGTACCGCACCGGTGACCGTGCCCGCTGGCGCACCGACGGCAACCTCGACTTCCTCGGCCGCGTCGACACCCAGGTCAAGGTGCGCGGCTTCCGTATCGAGCTCGGCGAGATAGAGGCGGCCCTCGCCTCCCACCCGTCGGTCGCCCAGGCCGCCGTCCTGCCGGACCGCGACGGCGACATCGTGCGCCTCGTCGGCTACGCCGTACCGGAGACCGGGGAACTCGACCCGCACGCGCTGCGCGCGCACGTCGCCGGGCTGCTGCCCGAGTACATGGTCCCGACGCTCGTCGTACCGCTGGACGGGCCCCTTCCACTGACGCCCAACGGCAAGCTCGACCGCAAGGCGCTGCCCGCGCCGGACTGGTCCGCGCTGGCCGGCGACGCGAGCCCGGCGACCGAAACACAGGCCCGCCTGGCCGAGCTGTTCTGCGAGATCCTCCGGCTGGAGAAGGTCGGCGTCCACGACAACTTCTTCGCGCTCGGCGGCCACTCCATGGCCTCCATGCGGCTCCTGGGCCGTATCCGCACGGAGTTCGGCGTCGAGCTGAGCATCCGGGACGTCTTCGACGCGCTGACCGTCGCCGGCCTCGCCGGCAAGCTGGAGGGCGCGGTGGCCGCCCGCCCGGCGCTGCGCGCCACCGGGTCCGGCGACGGCGCACCGCTGCCGGCCGCCCCGGTCCAGCGCTGGGAGTGGCAGTCGCACCGCCGCACCCCCGGCTTCGACCACGCGCTGGCCCTGCGCGTACCGGACGGCGGCCTGGACGCCGTCGCGCTCGCCGACGCCCTCGCCGACGTGGTGGCCCGCCACGAGCCGCTGCGCACGGCGTTCACCGCACACGACGGCACGGTCCTCCAGCGGCCGGCCGAGGCCCCGGCCCTCGCATTCGACCGGTGCGCGGACCTGGACGCCCGTCTCGCGGAACTCGCCGCGCAGACCCCGGACCTGGAGCGGGAGGCCCCGCTGCGGGCCACCCTGCTCACCGACCCGGCCGGCCACCAGGCCCTGCTCCTGACCTCGCACTACCTCGCGGTGGACGAGTGGTCGGTGGTGCCGCTGTTCCGCGACCTCACCACGGCGTACGCTGCCCGCGCCGCCGGTTCTGCGCCCGACTGGGAGCCGCTGCCGGTGACGTACGCCGACTACACGCGCTGGGCGCACGAGGTCCTCGGCGACCTCGCCGACCCGGACAGCCGGGGCGGTCGGCAGCTCGCCCACTGGCGGGCCGCCCTCGAGGGCGTACCCGCCCGGCTGGGCCTCCCGACGGACGCCCCGCGCCCCGGCGCCGAGGACGGCGGCTACTTCGGGTTCGTCCTGGACGAGCGACTGCACGCGGCCGTCGACGGACTGGCCCGGGCGAGCGGCACCAGCATGTTCATGGTCCTGCACTCTGCCCTGGCCGCGCTGCTCACCGCACACGGCGCGGGCACCGACCTGCCCATCGGCACGATGGTCGCCGGCCGTGGCGACGACCAGCTGGCCGACCTCGTCGGCTGCTTCCTCAACACGGTGGTGCTGCGCACCGACACGGCCGGCGACCCGGCCTTCGCGGAGCTGCTCACCCGGGTACGGGAGACCACGCTCGGCGCCCTCGACCGGCAGGACGTCCCGTTCGACGCGGTCGTCCGCGCGACCGGACTGCCCCCGCAGGGCCCGCAGGTCATGGTCATCCACCACGAACAGGCGGACCTCGGCCGGCTGGAGGGCGGCCTGGGCACCTTCCACGCCGTCCCCACCCGCGCGGCACGGGCCGAACTGACCCTCAGCTTCTACGAACCCCAGGGCGACGGCCCGGTGCACTGCGAACTGATCCACGCCGCCGGCGTGCTCGGCCCGGACAAGGCCCGCCAACTCGCCCGAGAACTCCAGACCCTGCTGCACACCGCGGCGGCCGACCCGGAACAGCCGCTCTCCGAGCTGTTCACCGCAATGTCCACGAGGAGTGACGACGCATGAGCACCAACCCGTTCGAGGACCCGCAGGGCCGCTTCCTGGTCCTGGTCAACGACGAGAACCAGCACTCGCTGTGGCCCTCCTTCGCGGAGGTCCCGTCCGGCTGGCACACGGCCTTCGGCGACGACACCCGCGAGGCGTGCCTCGCCCATGTCGAGTCCCACTGGACGGACCTCCGCCCCAAGAGCCTCGCGGCCCAGCAGTCCTGAACCGCGCCCCGGTACGCCGCCGCCCGTGGAGGATCTCCTCCACGGGCGGCGGCGTGCTGCGTGCGGCGGACTTCCAGGGCTTACGGCTTCTTGCTTCCGCAGGCCCTAGCTCATGGAAGCGGTCGCTCGGGACCGTTGATGCGCACGGGAGCGTGGTCGTCAGTGACCCGCTCGATGAGCGAGAAGAAGTCCTTGCGGGCCTCGCCGGCACTGATCGTCACGTTCGGCACCCTTTTCCTGAGCAGTACCGGAAACGGTACCGGGCCGGTACGGGCTCTCGGTGCCACGCGTGCACGCGGTTGGACCCCGCGGCCTCACGCCCCCCGTGGCGCGTCCCGGCGGCTGGCCGACCAGGCCGACCACAGGGCGGCGTAGCGGCCGCCCGTCGCGACGAGTTCGTCGTGGGTGCCGGTTTCGACGACGCGGCCCTGGTCGAGGACGACGACGCGGTCGGCGGAGGCGGCCTGGGGGAGGCGGTGGGCCACCATCAGGCCCGTGCGGCCCTCCAGGGCGCGGACGGCGGCCGACTCCAGGACGCGGGCGCCGGCGCTGCCCGCGTCGGCGGTCGCCTCGTCCAGGATGGCGATCGGCGGGTCCGCCAGGACCAGGCGGGCCAGGGCCAGGTGCTGGGCCTGGGTCACCGTGAGCCGGTGGCCGCCCTCGCCGACCACGGTCGCGAGGCCTTCCGGGAGCGCGTCGACCCACTGAAGGGCCTCCACCCGCTCCAGCGCCGCGCGCAGTTCCTCGTCCGTGGCCTCGGGGCGGGCGAGCCGCAGGTCCTCGGCCAGCGGGCCGGCGAAGACGTGGACCTCCTGGCTGATGAGCGTCACCGCGCGCCGGACGCCGGCCGGGCCCAGCTCGCGGGCCTCGACGCCGCCGAGCACGATCGAACCGGCGGACGCCTCGTGGACGCCCGCGACCAGCTTCGCCAGGGTGGTCTTCCCGGCGCCGCTCGCGCCCACCAGGGCGACCCGTTCGCCGCAGCGGACCTCCAGGTCCACGTCGCTCAGGACCGGGTGGCCGTCGACGTACGCGTGGCTGAGCGCGGTGACCTTGACCGAGCCGTCCACCGGCTTCGCCGCGGCGGCCGGGTCCGGGTCGGGCTCGACCGGCAGGTTCGACACCCCGACCAGGCGGGCGAGGCTCGCGCCCGCCGACTGGGCGTCGTCGATGAGGAAGAGCGCGGCGTTGATCGGGTTGAAGAGGCTGTGGAAGTACAGCGCGGCCGCGGTCGCCGTGCCGATGCTCACCGAGCCGTTGTCCACCAGGAAGAAGCCCGTCACCAGGACCCCGGTCAGGCCGATGAACTCGCCCGCGTTGAGGCGGGAGAAGAAGCCGGAGACCAGCCGGATGCCGCGCAGCGCCAGTTCGACGGCGTCCCCGGAGCGCCGCTCCAGCGCCTGCGCGTGGCTGCCGGTGAGCCGGAACGCCCGCACGGTGCGCACGCCGCCGACACTGTCGAGGAGCTGGTGCTGGAGCGCGCCGTTGGCCACCCGGTGCTGGGCGTACACCGTCGAGGCGCGCGGGATGTACCAGCGGACCGTCAGGACGTGCACCGGCACGGCCAGCAGGACGGCGAGCAGGAAACGCCAGTCCAGTACGGCGAGTCCGACGAGGGTCAGGGCGATGGTGAGCAGGGCCGCGGCGAACTCGGGCAGGGCCTGGCGTACCGCCTTCGCGATGATGGTGACGTCGCCGGTCACCCGCGAGGTCAGATCGCCGGAGCCGGCCTGCTCGACCCGTTCGAGGGGCAGGCGCAGCGCCCGTCCGACGAACCGCTCGCGCAGGTCCGCGAGGACGCTCTCGCCGAGACGGGCGACGAGGGAGTGGCCGATCGCGGTCGCCACGCCGCGGGCCACGGCCACCACCAGGAGCACCACCATCGGCCCGGTCAGCGCGCCCGTGCCGCGCTGATCGGCGACGAGGTCGACGATGCGTCCGAGCAGCGGGGCGGTCAGCAGGCCGATGCCGGTGCCGGTGACGAGCACGGTGACCGCGAGCACGGTCGGCAGCCGGTGGCCCCGCAGCAGCGTCCGGACGGCGGCGAAGGTCTGCGCGCCGGTCGCCGTGGGCAGCAGGGCACGGTCACCGCGGTCGTGGTCGCCGTCCGCCGCACGGGGCTCGGTCATCTCGCGTCCTTCGTCGTTCAGGGTCATGCCAGCACCGCCGCGCGGTACGCCTCGTGGGAGGCGACGAGTTCGGGGTGGCTGCCCTCGGCGGCGACCGCGCCGCCGTCGAGCAGCACCACGCGGTCGGTCGCGGCGAGCAGCGCGGGGCTGGTGGTGACGAGGATCGTCGTACGGCCGTCCCGCAGCTCCCGCAGGCGGGCGGCGATCCGCGACTCGGTGACGGTGTCGACCGCGGTCGTCGGGTCGTGGACGACGAGCACCGGCGGGTCGGCGGCGAGCGCCCGGGCCAGGGCGACGCGCTGGCGCTGGCCGCCGGAGAGCGAACGGCCGCGCTCGGCGAGGACGGTGGCCGTCCCCTGGGGCAGCGCCCGCGCGACGTCGTCGGCGGTGGCCGCGGCCAGGGCGGGCGCGAGGTCGGCCTCCAGCGCGCCGGATCCCGCCCGTACGTTGTCGAGCAGACTGCTCTCGAACAGGTCGGCGTCGTGGTGGGCGACGAGGATCGCGCGGCGGGCGCTCTCCGGGTCCAGCTCGGTCAGCGGTACGCCGTCGAGCTCCACGGCCCCCTCCGCCGGGTCGAGTTCCCGCCCGAGGCAGAGCAGCAGGTCGTGCGCCGTCGCCGGGTCCCTGGCGACGACGCCGAGGACGGAGCCGGGGGCGATGTCGAGGTCGACGCCGCGCAGGGCGCCGTGTCCCAGGCCGCGCAGCCGGACCCGGCCGGCGACGGGACCGGGGAGCACGGTCCGGCCCGCCGTGACGGCGGGCGGCGAGGCGAGCACCTCGGCGATCCGGTCGGCGGAGGCGCGGCCGAGGGCCAACTCGCCGTTGACGTACGTGAGGAGCTGGAAGGGTCCGAGGAGGTACTGGGCGAGCCCGACGGCCGCCACCAGTTCGCCCACGCTGATCGAGCCGCGCATGGCCAGATGGGCCCCGGCGAGGCCGATGACCGCGATGAAGATGCCGGTGAGGGCGAGGATCGCGCCGTCGTGCCAGGCCCGGCTGCTCGCCGCCCGCAGCGCGGCGCCCAGGGAGTCGCGGCTGGTGCGCCGGTAGCGGGACACGGCGGCGGCCTCCGCCCCGATGCCCTTCAGCACCCGCAGGCCCGCGACGAGGTCGGCGGCGACACCGGAGGCGTGCGCGGCGCGCTCCTGCTCGATCTCGCTGCGCGCTTCGAGGGGGCGGCTGATCCGGTGGCCGAGCCACAGCAGGGGAGGGACGCCGAGCAGGACGAGCAGACCGAGCGGCACCGAGACGCGGAGCAGCGCCACGGCGCTGACGACCAGTCCGGTGAGCGCCGAGATCGCGTACGGCACGGCGGCGGCGACGGCTCCGACGCGCGTCGCGTCACCGGTGGCGACGGCGGTGAGCGCGCCGGGCAGCCGTCCGGCGTCGGCGCCGCCGCGGGGGTCGAGCACCCGGGTGCCGAGGTCGACGCGGAGCCGGTGCGCGGCGCGTTCGCCCGCCCCGTCGGTGATCCTGGCGGCGGTCCGGTAGCACGTGGACAGGACGAGGAAGAGGACGGCGAGGACGAGCAGCCAGCGCAGCAGCGCCTCGGACGAACCGGTGGAAACCGCCCGGTCGATGATGACGCCGATCACGACGGGGACGAGGGCCTCGCACGCCTGGTGCCCCATGCCGAGGAGTGACGCCCCGACGACCTGCCGGCGCTGGCCCCTGATCGTTCTGCGGAGGACGAGGCCCCCCGTCGGACCCTCCTCGTGCGGTCCCCCCACGGGCATGCGGTACCTCCGCGACGACATTGATTAGTTAGGTAAGCCTACTCTAATCGGGCACTCTGCCAAGGCCGTCGCCGGCCCGGATGGGCGCCGCCGTGGTCGCCCTGTGTGCGCGGGGGCGGTGCGTTGACCCTGCCGCGCGGATTCGGTTAGGCTCACCTAAGTCGCTGCTGTCTGTTGTGCCATCACATGTGCTGTCTCGTCCGCGAGTCGCCGCCAGGGGGAGTTGTCGTTGTCGGTCGAAACCCGGGCGGCGCCCGCGGGAGCGAAAGACGGCCCGGCCGCGCCCCGGGTCCGCCGGTCCGTGGCCGCGCTGCGCGGCCTGGGCCTGCTCGTGACGCTGGCCGCCCTGCTCCTCGTCGGGCTGCTCAGCGTATGGGTGGGCACCCGGGGCATCCCGTTCACCTCGACCTGGAGCGTGCTGTGGGAGCCCGACGGCTCGCAGGCGTCGGTCATCATCCATGAGTACCGGATCCCCAGAACCCTCCTCGCGCTGCTCGTCGGGATGGGCCTCGGACTGTCCGGCGCGCTCATGCAGTCGCTGACCCGCAACCCGCTCGCCGACCCGGGGCTGCTCGGCGTCAGTCTCGGAGCGTCCACCGGAGTCGTCGTGGCCATCGCCTTCTTCGGCGTCGCCACGGCGCTCGGGTATGTGTGGTTCGCCTTCCTCGGTGCGGCGGCGGCGTCGGTGCTCGTCTACGTCCTCGGCGCCTCGGGGCGCACGCTGGCCACACCGGACCGGCTCGTCGTCGCCGGAGCGGCGGTGACGGCGGTGCTGATGGCCTTCAACTCCGCGGTGCTGCTGCTCGATCCGCGCGCCTTCGACCAGTTCCGGTTCTGGACCGTCGGCTCGCTCGCGGGCCGGGACATGGACATGGTGCTCATCGCCCTGCCCTTCGTCGCCCTGGGACTGGTCCTCGCGCTCGGCCTCGCCCCGTCCCTCAACGCCCTGGCCATGGGCGACCAGATGGGACGGGCCCTGGGCGTGAACGTCGGCCGGACCCGCGTGCTCGGCGCCGTCGCCGTGATGCTCCTGTGCGGCGCGGCGACGGCCGCGGCCGGCCCGATCGGCTTCGTGGGCCTGGTCGTTCCGCACATCGCCCGGTTCGTGGTGGGACCCGACCAGCGCTGGATGCTGGCGTACTCGATGCTGCTCGCGCCCGTCCTGCTGATCGGCGCCGACGTGCTCGGACGGGTCCTCGGCTCGCCGGGCGAGATCCAGGTCGGCATCGTCACCGCGTTCCTCGGCGCCCCGCTGTTCATCGCGCTGTGCCGCCGCCGGAAGCTGGTCATGCTGTGAGCGCCGTACGGGGAGGAGACGCGGTGAGCGCCGTGCGCGCGGAAACGGAAGGGGACGAGGCGAGCGCCGTGCGCGCGGAAGGGGACGCGGTGGATGGCGGACAAAAGGCGCCCACGACCCCGCGAGTGGTCACCGGGCTCGTCGTCCGCACCCGCAGGGGCGGGCTCTCCCTGCGCGTCCAGGGCCGCGCCCTGGCCGTCACCGTCGTCCTGGGCGCCCTGCTCGTCCTCGTCATGGGCATCACCCTGACCACCGGCGACTTCGAACTCACCGTCGGCGAGGTCCTCCAGGCCCTCTTCGGCAACGGCTCCGGCGCCGCCGACTTCATCGTCAACACCCTGCGTATGCCCCGGCTGCTGACCGCCGTGTGCGTCGGCGCCGCCCTCGCCGTCAGCGGCGCCATCCTGCAGAGCCTGACGGGCAACGCGCTGGGCAGCCCCGACATCATCGGCTTCACCAACGGCTCGGCCACCGGCGCGCTCGTCGTCATCGTCGTGCTGAACGGCAGCATGACCCAGATCGCCCTCGGCGCGCTCGTCGGCGGCCTCGCCACCGCCGCGGCCGTGTCCCTGCTCATGGCGGGCCGGGGACTGCAGGGCTTCCGGCTGATCGTGGTCGGCATCGGCGTCAGCGCCCTGCTGCTTGCCGCCAACTCGTATCTGATCACCCGGGCCAGCTGGCAGGAGGCGCTGGAGGCCCAGGCGTGGCTGATCGGCAGCCTCGGCAACCGCCTGTGGATCCACGCGCACACCATCGGTCTCGCCGTCGTGGTCCTCGTCCCGCTCGCCCTCCTTCTCGCCCGGCGCCTGTCCATGGTGGAGATGGGCGACGGCATCGCGACCGCCCTCGGCGTCAGCGTGACCCGGACCCGAGCCGCGCTGCTCGTCATCAGCGTCGCCCTGGCCGCCTTCGCCACCGCGGTCGCCGGTCCTATCGTGTTCATCGCCCTCGCCGCTCCCCAACTGGCCCGCAGACTGACCCGGTCGTCCGCTCCGGCCCTCGTGCCGTCCGCCCTCATGGGCGCCCTCCTGCTCGCCCTGAGCGACCTCGTCGTGCAGCGCCTCTTCGCGCCCGCGCTCCTGCCCGTGGGCACGGCGACCGGGACCATCGGCGGGCTGTACCTCATCTGGCTGCTGATCACCGAGTCGCGAAAGAGCCGCGCATGACAGACACGAACGCCCCCGCACCCCGGCTGCGCGCCGAGGACCTGACGCTCTGCTACGACCAGCGGACGGTGGCCACCTCGCTCGGCGTGGACATCCCCGACCACTCCTTCACCGTGATCATCGGGCCGAACGCCTGCGGCAAGTCGACGCTGCTCAAGGCGCTCTCACGGATGCTCACCCCGAAGGCGGGCCGGGTCTACCTCGACGGCGAGGCCATCTCCTCGTACCGCTCCCGCGAAGTCGCCCGCCGGCTCGGGCTGCTCCCGCAGTCGTCCAACGCTCCCGGCGGCATCACCGTCGGCGACCTCGTGGCCCGCGGCCGCTACCCGCACCAGCGGATGCTGAAGCAGTGGTCCACCGAGGACGAGACGGCCGTGACCGAGGCGATGCGGCAGACCGGCGTGCTGGAGCTCGCCGACCGGCCCGTGGACGACCTCTCCGGCGGCCAGCGCCAGCGCGTCTGGCTGTCCATGGTCCTGGCCCAGCAGACCTCCATCCTGCTGCTGGACGAGCCCACCACGTTCCTGGACATCGCCCACCAGGTCGAGGTGCTCGACCTGTGCGCCGAACTGCACGCGCGCAAGGGCCACACGGTCGTCGCCGTCCTGCACGACCTCAACCAGGCGTGCCGCTACGCCACCCACCTCATCGTGATGGGGGCCGGCGGCACCGTCGCGGCGGAGGGCGACCCGGCGAAGGTGATGACCGCCGAGCTGGTCGAGGACGTGTTCGGACTGCCGTGCCGGATCATCGAGGACCCCGAGACCGGCACGCCGCTGATGGTGCCCGCCGCGCCCCGGCGGTACGAGGCGCGGGCCGGCGCGCGCGACCCGCAGGGCGCGGAAACCGCCGGCGCCGTGCTGGCCGAGACCTCCTAGGGACGGACGCCCATGATGCTGTGCACCAGGCTGACCAACGCGCGCATCCTCACCATGGACCCGGACCGTCCGGTCGCCCGCGAACTGGGCATCTGGCACGGACGGGTCGTGGGTCTGGACGACGCCGTGGCCGGTCTGCCCGCACGCGAGGTGATCGACCTCCAGGGCGCCACCGTGCTGCCCGGTTTCATCGACAGCCATGTCCACTTGGCGTGGGCGGGGCTGAAGGCGAACTCGCCGAGCATCGCCGGCTGCGAGCGGGTCGAGGACGCCCTCGCCGCCGTCGGGGAGGCGGCCTCCCTGGGCGGCGTACCCGGCGGCTGGCTGGACATCGGCGGCTACGACCAGCGGGCCCTCGGACGCCATCTGACCGCGGCCGAACTGGACCGGGTCAGCCACGGCCGCCGCATCTTCCTGATGCACGACTCCGGCCACGCCTGCGTGGTCAACAGCGCCGTCCTGGACGTGCTCCCGCCCGGCGTCCCCCACGAGGACGGCCTCCTCGTGGAGAGTGCGATGGGCGCCGTACGCCGGCTGCGCCTCCCGTACGCGCAGGAGGAGCTCGCCGACGCGATCGAACACGCCGGCCGGGTCTGCCTCGCCGAGGGGATCACGGCCTGCGCCGAGGCCGGCATCGGCGGCGGCCTGCTCGGGCACAGCCCTGTCGAGCTCGGCGCGTACCAACTCCTGCGCGACCGGGGCCGGCTGCCGCTGCGGGTCCAGCTCATGCCGGGGGGCGGCGTCCTCCGCCCGCTCGACGCGCACGAACACGACGGCATACCGCGCGCGATGGACCTCGGACTGCGCACCGGGTTCGGCGACGACTGGCTGTCCGTCGGCGCGCTCAAGATCTACACCGACGGCGGCATGATGGCGCGCACGGCCGCCCTCACGGAGCCGTATGAGGGCACCACCGGGACCGGAGAGCTCCAGGACGACCCGGAGCGCCTCGCGTCCCTCATCGTGGACGGCCATCTCGCCGGCTGGCAGCTCGCCGTCCACGCCATCGGCGACCGGGCCGCGGACCTCGCGCTGGACGCCCTGGAACGGGCGCAGGCGCTGCGCTCCCGGCCCGACGCGCGGCACCGTGTCGAGCACGCCGGGCTGATCCGGCCCGACCAGCTCACGCGCTTCGCGCGGCTCGGGCTCAGCGCCGTGGTCCAGCCCAACTTCCTGCGCTACTTCGGCGACGACTACGCGACGATCATGGGCCCGCGCCGGGCGCCGTGGATGTACCGGGGCCGGGGCTTCCTCGACCACGGGGTCACGCTCGTCGGCAGCTCCGACCGGCCCGTCACCGACGGATCGCCGCTGCGGGCCGTCCAGTTCATGGTCGAGCGGGCCTCCGTCTCGGGCGCGCTGATCGGCCCCGACGAGTCGATCACCGTCGAAGAGGCGCTGCGCGCCTACACGGTCGGCGGCGCGTACGCCTGCCGGTGGGACGACACGGCGGGCAGCCTCGGCCCGGGCAGGCGCGCCGACCTCGTCGTGCTCGGTGACGATCCGCGCGCCGTCGACCCGTCCCGCATCGGGGACATCGAGGTTCTGGCGACGTTCGTGGACGGACGCGAGGCGACGGAGGGCCGGAAGCTGTGAGCGACGACCACCGGGGCCTCGGCGTGCGGGCGTTGACCGTTCCGGCGCGCCTGGGTACCGACCCCCTGCCGACGGGGTGGCCGGGCGGGCAGGGCGCCAGACTGTGGAGCGTACGGGTCAGTGAGTACGCGACCCGGGCCGGCTCGCTGCACACGCTGCTCGACGCCGGTGAGCGGGACCGGTACCGCAGCTTCGCGCGGACCGCCGACCGGGACCGGTACCGGGTCGCCCATGTGGCGCTCCGTCAACTCCTGGGCGGCTACCTGGCATACGACCCGGCGGCGGTGCGGCTGGAGCGGGAGCCGTGCCCCGGTTGCGGTGAGCCGCACGGCCGTCCGGCGGTGGCCGGCGCCCGGCCCGCACCGCTCCACTTCTCCCTGTCGCACGCCGCCGACGCCGTCCTGCTGGCCTTCGCTGACACGCCGGTCGGCGTCGACGTCGAGGAGTGGCCGAGCGAGGACGTGGCGGCCGAGGTGGGGCAGATGCTGCACGCCACCGAGCGCGCCGAACTGGCGGCGCTGCCGCGCGCGGCCCGTCCCGCCGCGTTCGGGCGCTGCTGGGCCCGGAAGGAGGCGTACCTCAAGGGCGTCGGCATCGGCCTCGGCGAGAACCCGTCGGTCACCTACGTGGGTACGGGGGACGTCCCGGCGGCCGTACCCGGCTGGTCGGTCACCGACGTGCAGGCCCTTCCGGGGTACGCGGCGGCCTGTGCGCTCCGTACGGAGGACGGCCGCGATCAGGCGACTTGGAGATCGAGTTAGGTAAGGCTAACCTTGCTCTGAGCGTTCCATCGGGGTCACGCGGCGATTCAACCGCCTTCCCGCACGGTGGAACCGAGGAAGGAATGCCTTGATCACGGCCACGCCGCGCCCCGCCGCCCTGCCGCACCGCGCGCTCCCACCGACCGGCTTCCCCCCGTTCTCCGTCCGGCCCGCACGTCCCGGCGATGCCGACGCGCTGGTCGCCCTCTCGCGGCCGTTCGTACGCTCGGGAGCGCTGCGTGAGCGCCCACGGGCCCAATACGCCTCCCAGGCACCGGATTTCCTCGTCGCCGAGGCACCCGACGGCACGCTCGAAGGGTGCCTCGGGCTGAGCGTCCACCCTGCGGAGCCGTCCGCGGGGCCGCCCGTCACCGGCGTCCTCTACAACTTCTGCGTCGCCGGGCACCGGCAGGGCTGCGGCATGGGGGTCCGCCTGCTGCACTCCGCGCTGGCGAGGGCACGGAACCAGTCGCTGCGGACCGTGTTCACGGCGACGACCGGCAGCGGGCACCTCTTCCTCCGGCAGGGCTTCGCACCGGCCAGCCCGAGCCTGGCCCCCGCGGCCTGGGCGCAGTCCCTGGACCCGCGCCGCAACGCGCGGGTGCTGGCCCGTGTGCTGTGAGCCGGGCGATGTGAAGGGCGGGCCCGGGAGCCGATACGGCTTCCGGGCCCGCCCTCGTGGAACTTGTGGAGCGTCCGCTTACGGCACCGGTTTACGCGCCGCCTTCGCCCTCCGGCCCGGGCTCCCCCGGTAGGGGGTCCGGGATCACCGTCGTGCCCGGGCCGTCCTCGGCGAAGACGCCGCGCACCAGTGCGTGCGGCACCCGGCCGTCGATGACCCTGGCCCTGCGGACACCCGCCCGTACGGCCCGCAGACAGCCCTCCATCTTCGGGAGCATGCCGCTCGCCAACCCCGGCAGCAGGGCGGCCAGTTCACCGGCCGTCAGGCGGTCGATCACCTCGGTGCTGCGCGGCCAGTCGGCGTACAGCCCCTCGACGTCGGTCAGCACCACCAGCCGTTCCGCCCCGAGGGCGACGGCCAGCGCGGACGCCGCGAGATCGGCGTTGACGTTGTAGACCTCCCCGTCCGCGCCGCGTGCGACGGGCGAGATCACGGGGATGCGGCCCTCCTCCAGCAGGGTGCGCACGGTCCCGGGGTCCACGGCCACGACCTCGCCGACGAGACCGATGTCCACCGCCCGGCCGTCCACCCATGCCGGGCGCCGGACGGCGGTCATGGTGTGCGCGTCCTCGCCCGACATCCCCACCGCGAAGGGGCCGTGGGCGTTGAGCGCGCCGACGAGTTCGCGCTGGACCTGGCCGGTCAGCACCATGCGGACCACGTCCATGGTCTCCGGTGTGGTCACCCGCAGCCCCGCCTCGAAGCGGACCTCCAGGTCCAGGCGGTCGAGCATGGCGCTGATCTGCGGTCCGCCGCCGTGCACGACGACCGGGCGCAGGCCCGCGTGCCACAGCTCCACGACGTCCTGGGCGAACGTCCGGTGGAGGTCGGGGTCCACCATGGCGTTGCCGCCGAACTTGACGACGACGGTCCGGCCCTGGAGCTCCTCCAGCCAGGGCAGGCCGCCGGCCGTCAGGGTGTCCGGCAGGCAGTCGGCGGCCGCATCGGCCGCCTCGTCGTCGGCGGCCGTACCGCTCGCCAGCGATCCACGGGCAGCGGTCAGGCTCACGGGGCCACTCCATTCACGGGCAGGCCCAGTTGTTCGGGCAGGCCGAGGGCGACGTTCATGCTCTGCACCGCGCCGCCCGCGGTGCCCTTCGTCAGGTTGTCGACGGCGCTCACGCAGATCAGCCGGCCGGCGTCCGGATCCACGGCGATCTGCACCTGGACGGTGTTGGAGCCGAGCACGGCGGCCGTCGAGGGCCACTGTCCGGGCGGCAGCATCCGTACGAACGGCTCCTCGGTGTAGGCGGATTCGTACGCCGTGCGCACCTCGTCCTCCCCGCCCCGGAGTGCGTCCGGGCGGAGGCGTGCGGAACAGGTGGCGAGGATGCCCCGGGGCATGGGCGCCAGCGTCGGGGTGAAGGAGACCGTGACGTGCTCGCCCGCCACGCGGGACAGGTTCTGCGTCAGCTCGGGTGTGTGCCGGTGGCCGCCGCCGACCCCGTACGGGCTCATGGCGCCCATCACCTCTGCGCCGAGCAGTTGCGGCTTGAGCGCCCGCCCGGCGCCCGACGCACCGCTGGCCGCGACGATCACGGCCTCCGGCTCGACCAGCCGGGCCGCGTAGGCGGGGAACAGTGCGAGCGTGACGGCGGTGGGGTAGCAGCCGGGCACGGCGATCCGGGATGCTCCCCGCAACTCGTCGCGCGCGCCGGGGAGTTCGGGGAGTCCGTACGGCCAGGTCCCGGCGTGCGCGGAGCCGTAGAAGCGCTCCCAGGCCGCCGGGTCGCGCAGCCGGAAGTCCGCGCCGCAGTCCACGATCAGCGTGCCGGGGTCCAACTCCCGTGCCGGCGCGGCCGACTGCCCGTGCGGCAGGGCCAGGAAGACGACGTCGTGCCCGCGCAGAACCGCCGCCGAGGTCTCTGCGAGTACCCGGTCCGCGAGCGCGGCCAGCTGCGGCTGTACGGACCCGAGTGGCCGGCCCGCGCTGCTGTGCGCGGTCAGCGCGCCGATCTCCACGCCGGGATGCGACAGCAGCAGGCGGAGGAGTTCCCCGCCCGCGTAGCCGCTGGCACCGGCCACCGCGACCCTTACGGTCATGTTCGTCCGTCTCTCTCGGTCCATGCTCTCTCGGTACGTGCGCGCACGTCACAGGGTGGGCGCCGCAGGGTTGCCGCCACGGGGACTCGGTCACGCGTCCCGGCGAACGTCTGGCGGCGCCCTGTCGATCAGGAGCCGCGCGGCGGGCCTCGGTCACGGCCCGGCGTGTTTAGGGTAGCCTAACCTAAATCTGCGCCTGTGGTGGCTCGGATCAGGCGTCCCGCCAGTAGCCGAGCGCGTGCAACCGCTCCTTGGGGACGTCGAGTTGCTTGCGCGCGAAGGCGGCGAGCGTACGGGTCGTCGCGGTGTCGCAGGCGATCCACACGTAGGAGCCGGCGTCCAGTTGCTCCGGCAGGCTCGACCGCACGGTCTCGACCAGAGCGGCCCCGCCGTCGCGCCGGGGGACGCGGACGACCTGGCGGCCGGGGGTGCCCTGATCGGCGATGCCGTCCGCGTCCGAGGGGTCCGTGGGGTCCGTCCGGTCCGAGGTCTCGAACCAGATGGTGGCCGGGGTCAACGGCATCGACGCCAGCAGGGAGTTGATGGCCGGCCGCGACGCCGGATCGCCGACCACGAGCAGCCGCGACGGCGGGGGGTCCGGCACGGTGAACCCGGTGCCCTGGACGGTGGCGTCGATCCTGTCGCCGGGCCGGGCGGCGCGCGCCCAGTCGCTCGCCCGCCCCGGATGCAGGACGAACTCCATGCCGAAGGTGCCGGCGGCGGGGTCCGGGTCCACCAGGGTGTAGGCCCGCTGATGCGGACGCCCGTCGTCGTCGAACCAGAGACGCACCCACATCGTGGGATGCGTGCCGGTGACGCTCAGCATCCCGCCGTCGGTGAACGTCAGCCGGTGCAGATGCTCGGAGACCCGTTCGTTCGAGCGCACGGTGAAGGTGAAGTCCCGGCCTCGCAAGAGTTTCAGGGCGACGCCCTGCCAGCCGTGTCCCATGGTCTGCCCCCTGGCCGCGCGCGGAGACGCGTCGATTCGGTTTCGTGTGGTTCGCGACGCCGGGGTCAGGGGCGGGCGGACGGGTGCCGGTGGTGGGTACAGCGCGGCGCCGTGAGGAGCTGCCTGACCTGCTCCCCGGCCTCGGCGGCGTCCCGGGCCGTGGCCGGGAACAGCAGGCGCAGATCGCAGTGGCCTTGGCGGTACTCGCAGCGCAGGGCGATGCCGTACTGGTCCACGGCGAGCGGCAGGACCCGCACCACGCCGCGCGGCAGCCGCGACCCGGCGCGGGCGACGAGGTCCGCGACCATGTCCTCGTGCGAGTGGGCGAGATGCGTCAGCATCGCGGCCTCCTCGCCGGCGAGCGGATCGGGCTCGGCGAGAGCGAACTCGTCGAGCCCGACGTCCTGACTCCCCGCGGCGGTCCGCAACGTGACGCGCGCCAGGTCGAGCCGGAGCGCGTCGTCGCCCACCGGGGCGAGCCAGCCGGAGATCGTCACCCTCGCCCGTACGCGGTCACGCAGCGCGGTGGGCGCGATGTCGGTGAACTCCAGCAGGGCGGCGAGGCTGCCGCGCGGCGCGACGGCGGCCTGAGCGGCCAACGGGCTGTCCTCGCCGGGACGCAGCGTGATCCGCCCCTTGCCGCCCACGGAGTGCATCCCGATCAGGTCGTACGCCTGCCCCTCCGTGGTGAGCGACAGAGACACCGCCCGGGCCAGTACGGACCGGACGTGCTCCGCCGGGGTCTGCTCGGGCAGGGCTGTGTCTGCGGCGGCACTCAAGGCAACTCCTCGCGGGACGTGGCGACTCCGGGCAGGGGCCAGGGATCAGCCTCCTCGATTGAGGTAAGGCTAACCTAACTTACGCTGCTACGGGAGTCCCTGCCCGACCCGGTCAGCCGTGCGCCCCGGCCGCGAGGGGTCTGAACGCCGCCCAGGCGTCGGGTGACACGGTGAGGTGGCTCCCCACCCCCCGCCGCACGTTCGCGCAGCGCTTCTCCGCCACCCGGCGCGGAGCGCGTCTTGCCCGGCTGCCGGCCGCGCACCAGCTCGCCGAGGGCACCCGTACGGCACGGCGGCGTACGAGACGGTCACGCTGGTCGTCGCCGAACTCGCCGCCAACGCCGTGCTCCACGGCCGCGTACCCGGCCGGGACTTCGCCCTGTTCCTCGCCGAGGAGCCCGTCCGCGGCGTCGTCCGGAGCGAGGTGTCCGACACCCATCGGTCGCCGCACGGCCGGGCCCGTCCTGAACGCACAGCGGAGCCGACTGAGCCGCCGCGGGTCACTTACGGGCGACGTAGACCGTGTTGGTGGCCGTGCCGTTCTGCAGCGGGTTGTCGAAGTGGACGACATGGGCCTCGGACTCGGCGAACGTCTCCGCCAGCACGGCGCTGAAGCCGTCCTCGGGCGGGTCGTTGGACCACAGGGCGAAGACGCCGCCCGGCCGCAGTCGCTCGGCAAGGGCGCGCATCCCGGCAGGCCGGTAGAGCGCCTCGTGACGGGGGTGCAGGACCTGGCGGGGCGAGTGGTCGATGTCGAGCAGGATCGCGTGGAAGAGGCGGTCCGGGTCCTGCGGGTCGAGGGCGCCGCCCTCGGCGACGCCGGCGAAGAAGTCGCCGTGGACGAGCCGGCAGCGCGGGTCGGACACCAGGCCGGGGCCCAGCGGTACGAGCCCGCGCTCGTGCCAGTCGATGACCTCGGCGAGCGCGTCGACCACGATCAGCGAGCGCACCCGGGGGTCGTCGAGGGTGGCCCGTGCGGTGTATCCGAGGCCGAGACCGCCGACGGCCACGTCCAGTCCGGTGTCCGGCAGAGCGGCGAGGCCGAGGCGGGCGAGAGCGATCTCGCCCGCCGTGAAGAGGCTGGACATGAGGTACTCGTCGCCGAGTTTCACCTCGTACACGTCCTCACCCGACCCCGGGTCCCGTCGACGCCGCAGACAGATGTCGCCCATCGGTGTCGGCTTCCAGTCGAGCTCGGCGAACCGCGCGCTCATTTCTGCTCCGTTCCTTGTTCGTAGCTGCCGCACGTGACGCTCCGCATCACCCGAACCGGGGTCATGCCCGCACGTGATACGGGCCGATGCGGGCCGACACGGGCCGCCGCAGAGCAGCGGCGGCGCCGACCGGGGCTGCGGCCCCACGGGGGTGGGACGGAGCCCCGGTTACGGGAAGAGGCGGAGCGGGGGAGACCCGGGGCAACGGCCGGAGGGCCGGGGCGTCACCGACGTCCCCGCCCGGCCGGTGCCGGCCCTGGTCAGGCGTCGATGATGACGGGGATGATCAGGGGCTTGCGGCGGTAGGTGCGGAACGCCCAGTTGGCGACCGCCCGGGCGATGAGCTGCTCGAGCTGGTGCGCGTCGCCGACGCCTTCCTCGGCGGCCTTGGCCAGGGTCTTCTCGATCACCGGGATGACCGGCTCGAAGGTGGAGTCGTCGTGGACGAAACCACGGGCCAGGAAGTCGGGCGTCTCCGCGAGCGCCCCGGTGTCGGCGTCCACGATCGCGACGACCGTCACCACACCCTCCTCGGCGAGGGTGACGCGGTCCTTCAGGGACGCCTCGGTGGCGCCGCCGACGGTCATGCCGTCGACGTAGACGTTGCCCGCGGGCACCTTGCCGGTGATCGAGGCGCGCCCGTCGACCAGGTCGACGACGACGCCGTCCTCGGCGATCACCACACGGTCCGGGTCCACGCCCGTGCGGATGGCCAGGTCGGCGTTGGCGCGCAGGTGCTTCCACTCGCCGTGCACCGGCATGACGTTGCGGGGCTTGACGATGTTGTAGCAGTAGACCAGCTCGCCGGCGCTGGCGTGGCCGGAGACGTGGACCTTGGCGTTGCCCTTGTGGACGACGTTCGCGCCCCAGCGGGTCAGGCCGTTGATCACCCGGTAGATGGCGCTCTCGTTGCCCGGGATCAGGGAGCTGGCGAGCAGCACCGTGTCGCCCTTGCCGATGCGGATGACGTGGTCGCGGTTGGCCATCCGGGAGAGCGCGGCCATCGGCTCGCCCTGCGAGCCGGTGCACACCAGCGTGATCTTGTGCTCCGGCAGCTTCTCCAGTTCCTTCATCCCGACGACGAGGCCGGAGGGAACGTTCAGATAGCCCAGCTCGCGGGCGATGCCCATGTTGCGGACCATCGAGCGGCCCACGAAGGCCACCTTCCGCCCGTGCTGGTGCGCGGCGTCCAGCACCTGCTGGATGCGGTGCACATGGCTGGCGAAGCTGGAGACGATGACCCGCTTCGGGGAGGTGCGCAGGACCTGCTCGATCGCGGGGTTCAGCTCGCGCTCGGAGGTCGTGAAGCCGGGGACCTCGGCGTTGGTGGAGTCGGTGAGGAACAGGTCCACACCCTCCTCGCCGAGCCGGGCGAAGGCCCGCAGGTCGGTGATCCGGTCGTCCAGCGGGAACTGGTCCATCTTGAAGTCGCCGGTGTGCAGCACCATGCCGGCGCCCGTGCGGATGGCGACCGCGAGACCGTCCGGAATGGAGTGGTTGACGGCGACGAACTCGCAGTCGAAGGGGCCGAACGTCCGCCGGTCGCCCTCGCGGACCCGTACCGTCCGGGGCTTGATGTTGTGTTCCTTGAGCTTGGCCTCCAGGAAGGCCAGGGTCAGCTTGGAGCCGACGACGGGAATGTCCCTGCGCTCACGCAGCAGATACGGCACGCCGCCGATGTGGTCCTCGTGGCCGTGGGTCAGGACGACGGCCACGATGTCGTCGAGGCGGTCCCTGATCGAGGTGAAGTCGGGGAGGATCACGTCCACCCCGGGCTGTGTCTCCTCGGGGAACAGCACACCGCAGTCGACGATCAGCAGCTTGCCCGCGTGCTCGAACACCGTCATGTTGCGGCCGATCTCGCCCAGACCTCCCAGGGCGACGACCCTCAGTCCTCCGGCGGGCAGCGGAGGGGCGGCTTTCAATTCGGGATGTGGATGACTCATACGCCGACGCTACCCGAGAGAAGCCGCAGGTGATCCACGGCGCAATCCAGTGGTTCCCCGGTCGCGCGGACGCGGGGGCCGTCACGGTACGCATCCGGCCACGCGGCGTCACGAGTCCGGCCACTGCGCGTGACGCCCGATGGCGGCCGCGTCAGTCCTGCGACGGCGGTGTCACGAGTCCGCCGACAGCCGCGTCACGAGTCCGACGACGGCCAGTCCAGGAGCCGGGCCCCGATCACCGCCGTCTGGAGAGTGTAGCGGTGCACCGGGTCGGTGGGATTGGAGCCCGTGACCTGGTGGATCCGCGCCAGCCGGTACGTCAGCGCCCGGACGCTCAGATTCAGCCGCCGGGCCGCCTCCGCAGAGACGCAGCCCGAGTCGAAATACGCCGTGAGGGTGTCGAGCAGCGGCCCGGGCCCGCCGCGGGTGGTCTTCAGCGGTCCGAGGACGTTGTGGACGAGATCGGCCATCGCGGCCCGGTCACGGGTGAGTACCGGATAGACCAGCAGGTCCCCGGCGCGCAGGACGGGGTCGTCGAGATGCATCCGCCGCGCCAGATCAAGGGCGTTGAGCGCCTCCTCGTAGGAGTGGACCACCCCTCCGGGGCCGGGGTGGGGGCGCCCGACGGCGACCTGACCGCCGTCGGTGGCGGCGTGGGCGTGCTTGGCGAAGAACGTGAGGATGTCGGCGTCGTCACCGGGGGCGATGCACACGAGCCGGCCGTCCTTGGTGGTCAGCAGGATGCGGCGGTCACCGAAACGGGCGTACACCGCCTGCTCCACCTTCCGCAGCACCGAGCCGGTCTCCTCGTACGAGGCGAGGTTGCCCGCCACCGCGACGGCGTGGGCGTGGGAGAGCCGCAGCCCGAAGCGCTCGGCGCGCTCGGCGAGACGGCCCAGGTCACTGCCGCCGTAGAGCAGGTCGTCGATGAACTCCCGGCGGGCCGCCTCCTCCTGACGCACCGCCAGCCGCTGGGCCCGCTCGTACCCCTCGGCGAACGCGTCGATCGCCTGCTCCACCGCCCCGAGCACGCTGTCCGCGGCGGCGCCCGGCCAGGCCGCCCGGGTGGCGGCCAGATGCTGCACGACGAGCGCGCGCAGCCCCAGGCCGGCCTCCGCGGCCTGCTCGCCGAGCGCCCGCCGGGACTGCAACTCGTCGCGGGTGAGCCGCCGCCCGGTCGCGGCGACCTCGGTCAGGATCTCCGTGTACCCCGCCAGGTACTCCTCGGGAATCGTCCGCCTTGCCACCGTGCCCCCCGGTTCGTCATGCATTCTTCGTGATGCCGTCTTCTCGACGCGCCCCTGACGCCCTTGTGACGCGACGCGATCCCACCAGGGTGGCAGACGGGGGAGGGGAGCGTCGCAGGTGGTGAGCGGTACGGGCCGCGCCGCGCCACCCCGACCTCGTACGGTACGGCCCCGGGGGCGTCGCCGGGGGCCCGCCGCCAACTCCCGTGGAAAACCGGTGTCCTCGGCCCGGCCCCGCTCCCTAGACTCACCTCGCGCGGTGTGAACGAACGGCACCGCGGCGCACATCGACCACGGAGGGGAGCCCGGCCATGCGTACCAGCACCGCCGCCGCTTCCCGGTCACGCTACGACGTGATCCTGGTGTCCTCGTCCTTCCGGTGCCGGCTGCGCGGCCGCCACCGGACACCCGCGACGAACGCCTGATCTCCTTCCGTCCGCCGCCTCAGCTTCCCGCAGGCCCGCCCTGACGACCGTCCGGTCGCCGGGGCCGGGTGCGCCGTGACGCGCGCCCGTGCCGCGGCGGATGCCGGCGCAGTCTCTCCACCAGGCCGTTCGCCCCGGGAATCGCGCTGCCCCGCTCTCTCGACATCCTTGAAAGGCCCTGGGCCGTGCGTACCGACCCGCGACACCGATCCGACCGTTCCGCCACGTTCACCAGCGCGCTGAGCCGCGTCCGCAACCTGGGCATCCTCGCCCATGTCGACGCCGGCAAGACGACCGTGACCGAACGAATCCTCTACCTCACCGGCACCACCCACAAACGCGGCGAGGTCCACGACGGCACGACCGTCACCGACTTCGACCCGCAGGAGCGCGATCGCGGCATCACCATCTTCGCCGCGGCGGTGAGCTGCGTCTGGGACGACCACCGGATCAACCTGATCGACACCCCCGGCCACGTCGACTTCGCCGACGAGGTCGAGCGCTCGCTGCGCGTGCTCGACGGCGCGGTCGCGGTCTTCGACGCCGTCGCCGGAGTGGAACCGCAGAGCGAGGCCGTGTGGCGGCAGGCGGACCGGCACGCCGTGCCGCGGATCGCGTTCGTCAACAAGCTGGACCGGGCCGGCGCGGACCTCGACTCGGCCGTGCGCTCGATCAGGGAACGGCTGCACACGCTCCCCCTGGTGGTCCAGCTGCCCGTGGGACAGGAGGACGAGTTCACCGGCGTCGTCGACCTGGTGCGGATGCGCGCCCTGATCTGGCGGAAGGGACACGACACGTACGAGGAGGGCCCGGTGCCCGACACCCTGCGCGCGGAGGCCGAACGGCGCCGCCGCCTGCTGGAGGAGACGGTCGCCGAACTGCACCCCGCCGCGCTGGAGGAGTTCTGCGAGCGGTCCGCGCTCACCGTGCCCACCCTGACGGCGGCGCTGCGCGACCTGACCCGCAGCGGGGAGGGCGTCGTGGTGCTGTGCGGTGCGGCCTACCGCGACTGCGGCATCGAGCCACTGCTCGAAGCCGTCGTGGCGTATCTGCCCTCACCGCTGGACGTGCCGCCGGTCCGCGGCGTCGACGAGAGTGCGGAGGGCGGCGCTGAAGGCGGTGCGGACCTGGAGCGGGCCGCCGATCCGGAAGCGCCGTTCGCCGGGCTGGTGTTCAAGGTGAACTCGACGGCCACGGGCCGGCTGACGTACGTACGCGTGTACTCGGGAACGATTCGGAAGGGGGACGCCGTGCTCGACGCGGGAAGCCGCCGCTCGGAGCGCATCGGCCGGATCCTGCGCGTTCAGGCCGACCGGCACGCCGAGGTGGACCGGGCGGAGGCCGGGGACATCGTCGCCGTCATCGGGATCAAGTCGGCCCGTACCGGCGCGACGCTGTGCGCACCGGCCGCGCCGCTGCTCCTCGAACCGCCCACCGCGGCCGCTCCGGTCGTCACCGTGGCGGTCGAGGCACGCAGCCGGCTCGACACCGACCGGCTGGCGACGGCGCTCGCCCGGCTGGTGGAGGAGGACCCGTCCCTCGCGGTACGGACCGATCCCGAGACCGGTCAGACGGTGCTGTCGGGCATGGGCGAACTGCACCTGGAGGTCGCGGTGGAGAAGATCCGCCGCGCCCACGGGCTGGAGGTCGGCGTCGGCCGTCCGCAGGTGTCGTACCGGGAGACCGTCACCCGCGGCGTGTCCGGTTTCGTCCACCGGCACGTCAAACAGGACGGCGGCGCGGGGCAGTTCGCGCACATCGTCCTCGACGTCGGGCCGCTGGACCCGGACGACGACCGGGCGGAGGGCTTCGCGTTCGCGTCGACCGTCACGGGTGGGCGGGTGCCGCAGGAGTTCGTCCGCGCGGTGGAGGCCGGCTGCCGGGACGCCCTCGCGGAGGGCCCCCTCGGCGGGCACCCGGTGACCGGGGTGCGCGTGACGCTGACCGACGGGGCGACCCACTCCAAGGACTCCTCGGAGATGGCGTTCCGTACGGCGGGCCGGCTCGGGCTGCGCGAGGCGCTGCGTGCGTCGGCGACGGCACTGCTGGAACCGGTCGTCGAGGTCACGGTCACCGTCCCGGACGACGCCGTCGGCACGATCCTCGGCGACCTCGCGGCCCGCCGCGGCCGGGTCACCGGCCAGAGCGTACGGTCCGGCACGGCGACGCTGACGGCCACCGTGCCGCTGGCCGAACTCTTCGGCTACGCCTCCCGCCTGCGCAGCCGCACCCAGGGCCGGGGCACCTTCACCACCCGCCCCACCGGCTACGCCCCGGCGCCGGCGTCGGTGACGGGTGGGGTGACGCCGTAGCACCCACCGACGGTGCGGGGCCGTCCTTGTACGGGACGGCCCCGCACCGGCGGCCCGGCCGGCGACCGGGCGGGCACGGACGCGCAGGGCCAGGAGGGGAGGAAGCGCCAGGGTGCCCGAGGCAGGCGCCGGGCCGCGGAGTCGACTCAACCCTTGTTGCCCGCGCGCAGCCACGCGATGTAGTAGCGGGCCGCGCGCTCGGTGTCGTATGCGGCCTCGTACCCGGGCCTCGTAGCCGGTCTCGTCCCGGAGACGGGCTACTTGCTCCGCACCTTCCCCAGCGGGTCGGGGTCCGCCTCCAGCGCGGTGACGGCCGTCTTCCAGCTCGTGTCCCCGGGGTGGAGGGCGCTGCGCAGGTAGGCCGTGGTGAGCTGCTGGATCAGGGCGACGCGCGCCGGGCTCTCGTCGGTCGTCTCTGCGACCTCGTGGCCGGGGATGCCGCCGAGCGAGTGTTCCGCGCCGAACAGGGTGAGCAGGCTCTTGTCGCCGGCGGCTTCGAGACGCTGCACGCCTACTTCCTCGACCGCCTCCTGCCGGTGTGCACCGAACTCCTCGAGGCTGCGGCCGCGTCCGGCGAGATCCGCTCCGACAACGACGCCTACCACCTCATGCGCGGCATCGGAAACCTCTGCATCGGCGCGGAGGGCGACTCCCGCTACGACCCCCGCCGACTGGCCGCACTCCTCGTCGCGGGACTGCGCCGGCCGTCCTGACTGCGGCGCCCGCAGGGCGACGGCCCCTCTCACGCGACCATGCCGAAGTCCCGGCGCCCGGACCAGCGATGACACAGGGACCGCCACCGCTGCGGTGTCAGTCTGCTGACGTATCCTGCCCGCCACCGCACACCGACTGTGAGGATCAAGAGAATTGACCGGCCTGTCTGCTTTCCCGCTGCCCTTCCATGCTTCCCGTTCCATTTCGTTCGCGACACCCCGAACGCTGCGGGAGCTTCAGATGATGGAGTGCAGCGCCCATATTCGGGCGAAGCCGGGGTGGGCCGACAAGATGAACGATGCCGACATCGTCGCCAGGTGGACGCAAGAAGCGCTCGTCCAGGGCCTCACCGAGGCGCAGGTTCGTTACGTGCTTGCCGAACTCCGGCATTACGCCGCGCTGCGGGACGGACGAACCGGCGTCGAGGTGTCCGCCGTCGACGGGGTATGGCAGTCCGACACACTGGTCGACGACAAGCTCAGAACCCGGCTGCGCGAGGCGGTTCGGGTTCTGGAGCAGGTCCCCGAGGCAGAACTGGACTGGCATCCCGGATCCGACGGCCAGGTACTGGATCTGGTGCATCCCTCACTGTTCTGCCTGGTGAGAGACGTGAGCGGCGCGCCCGAGCGGGCCTGGCAGAACCCGACGGACCACTACTCGAAGTACGAATTCTCGGAGAAGTTCCAGTGGCTGCCCACGGACGTCGACGTCAGTGACGACGGCGACGTCACCTTCCGTTCGTACGTCAACAACGTCCACCCCGAGACTCATCGCGAACTGGCCTCTGTGCTGCCGGACTTGTTCGCACGCTTCCGCCCGTTGCTGGAGAACGTGCTCACCGATCTGCGCCACCCGCGGCCCCCGCGGATCGAGGCCGATCCCTACGGGTGGTACGACTCGGAGCCGGAGTATCCGGACAGAGCCTCCTACAGTGACGATGCGGCCTACCAGGAAGCCCGCGCCGCGTGGGGAGAGGCCTGGGAAGGCTGGTGGGAGAACCGCCGCCCGGTCGTCCCGGACGCCCCGGCCTTCACCTCGCCCGAGCTGCCCGACGAATCCGCCCGGGTCGACCTGCGCGGCCGCCGTCTCCAGGTCATCGTCAAGCTCGCCACCATTCATCTCACTCCGGACAAGCCCGAGTACCCCGGCGGCTCCTGGCATGTCGAGGGGATGTTGAACGAGCGGATCGTCTCGACCGGCATCTACTACTGGGACAGCGAGAACATCACCGAAAGTCGGCTGAGTTTCCGGGCGGCACTCAATGACCCGCACTACGAACAGAACGACGACACCGGTGTGCGGGAGGTCTACGGCCTGGAGGACGAAGACGCACTGAACCAGACGCTGGGGTCGACATCCACGCCGGCGGGCCGCTGCCTGGCGTTCCCGAACATCCTGCAGCACCGCGTCGGCTCATTCCGCCTCACGGACCCCATCCGCCCGGGACATCGCAAAATACTCGCGTTCTTCCTGGTGGACCCGTCGGAAAAGATCGTCTCGACATCCGATGTACCACCGCAGCAACCATGGTCGGACACCTCGACCATGACGCTCGAACAGGGCAAGAACTACCGCGAACAACTCATGCAGGAACGCAAGTTCTTCGTCGACGAACACAACGAGCAGCTCTACGAACGAGAATTCTCCCTCTGCGAGCACTGAACCTCTTCTGCCCGTGCCGGCCGGCACGGGGCCGCTGCCTCCGGCCGGCTGATCCGGGAGACAAGCCGCGACCAGGGCCCGCCTCCGGACGGGCACAGCGGCCGAGGCGCTGTGTACCGACGGCGAACTGGCTCGTCCGGACGGCTGGTTCGTGGCGATCGGGGGGAGTTGATTGCGTGAGACAGCACTGAGGGGCGAGCCCGGGAGGTATTCGTCACAGGCGCCATCGGCGGGTTTCCACGTTGCTCTCGGGAAATGGGCCGTGCCAGGATTTCGTGCGTGAGTGAACAGTGCTCGGCCGCGGTCATGGCGACGGCGTCGCCGACCAGTACCGGCCGGATGCCGGCGGGCATCCGCGGATGCCCGCCGACCCGCTCCACCAGCGGAAAGCCGCGCCACTCCGGGATGTTGACCGGACTGACGGTCCCGGCGACCGTGTCCACGGGCCCGGCGCTGGCGACGCCCATGCAGGCCAGGGCCTCCCACGCGGCGTGCGAGGCCAGCTCGTCGAGCACGGCGGTGACGGCCCCCATCAGCACCTCGGCCGACTCCCGGGCGGGCGTCGCCCGCTGCGCCCGGACCACAGGACGGCCCCGCGTATCCGGGTCTTCGATCTTGAGCGGTGCGCCTCGCCTGACACCCTGACTCTTCGTCACAGTCGGTGACCCGGCCCCATCGGCGCCGAGGCCGGCCTCGCCGTCCCGCGCCCCGATCCACGACGGCATCGCGACGGTGATCTGCGCGGCGGTGGAGACCGGCCAGGGCTTCTCCACGCTCCCCCGCCAGAACCTCCAGGAGACACTGGGGATCGACGAGGTCCGAGTGGTCTCGGTCGACACCGACCAGCCCCCGGCGGGCCCGGCGGCCCACGGCCGCCACACCTGGGTCTCGGGCGGCGCGGTCGAGCGGGCCGCCAAGATGGTCCGTACCCAGCTCCTCCAGCCCCTGGCCCACAAGTGAGGTATGTCCACGGAGCTTCTCCAGGTCACCGACGGCAAGATCACCTCGTACGACGGCGTGCTCTCCACGACGGTCACCGAGGCGATGGACGGCAAGGAACTGTGGGCGACGGCCCAGTGCCGCCCCACCCCACGGAGCCACTGGACGAGGCGGGCCAGGGCGACGCTTTCGTGGGCCTGGCCTTCTGAGCGATCCGCGCGGTGGTGGACGTCGACATCGAAATCGGCTCCATCCGCGTGGTCGAGATGGCGGTGGCAGGACATGGGCCGCGTCCTGAATCCGGCCCAACTGGCCACCGCATCGAGGCGGGCATCATACAGGGCGTCGGCACGGCCCTGACGGAGAACCTCCGCACCACCCGAGGCCTGCTCCGCCACCCGGACCTCACCGGGTACGCCCTCCCCACATTCCTGGACGCCCCGGACATCCGCATCGTGAAACTGGTGGAGGAGCGGGATGTCGTCCGCCCTTCGGGGTGAAGGCCGCGGGTGCGGTGCCGGTGGTGACGTCCCCGGCGGCGGTGGCCTCCGCGGTGCGCGCGGCCACGGGCAGGCCGGTCAACCGGCTGCCCATCCGGCCGCAGGCGGCGGTCGCTGTCACTGACTTGTGACGGATGGATATGTCCAACTTCTAAGGGTATGACGCGGGTTGGTGGATGCGACGTGCGGCAAGATCGGTCAATAATCGTACCTTGCACGTCACATCCTGTCGCCAGGAGGGTCATGTCTTTCGAAGAAGAGTGGGCCGGTCTCAAGGCGGCGGCCGCTGCCCGTATGCAGCTGAACGGTGCGCCGACGATGGACCCGCACCCTTCACCGTCCGACGGCGACCTCGTCATCTACGACGACGAGCTGGGCAAGATCGGCCACTCTGCCTATCTGCTGCACAACAACCTGAAGGCCGACGGGAAACACGCCCAGACCACGAGCAAGGCCGCCGGTACGAGCCTGACGGCGGACGGTTTCGAGACCGGCAAGGCGCTGACCGATGCGGCCAAGGTGTGGGAGAAGCAGGTCGGGACGCTGCTCGACGCCTGCGCACACATCTCCAACCATCTTGATTTCACCAAGGCGTCGAAGAAGAAGGACGACGAGTGGGTCGCCGCTCAGGTCGGCGCGTCAAAGATCTCCAAGTACTACGACGTGCCCGAGGAGAAGCCCGCCGACTCCGGCGCACCTTCGGTGACGAAGCCTCAGGGCCCGATCATCTGATCCCCCACACTCCCCGGCCCCCCCTTCCCCCCACCCGCGTACAGGTTCTAGTCGCTAGGCGAGGTACCCATGCTGGTGTTCCAGCAGCTTCTCAATCTGAAGACGAAGCCGCTCGACGAGGCGATCGACGACTGGGTCGCCATGCTCAAGAAGCTCAAGGAACTCGCCAAGGGTGCCGGGGACATGGGCACCTACGCACAGGGGACGGCCTGGAGGGGCGAGAACGCCAACGTCACCAAGCCGTTCGTGACGAGGACGGCGTACGAGTTCCAGGACGCGGTGACGCAAGCCGAGAGCATCCTCAATCTGCTCAAGGACGCCCACAGTACGTTCACCAAGGCCAAGGCCGACCTGAAGACGATCTACGAGAACCCGCCCAAGGGCCTCACCATCGCCCCCGACGGTGTCGTCGGCTACCGGGAGGACTCCGACGCCGACGAAGGCGCGGCCGAGGCGCTCCTCAAACGGATGGAGGCCGTACTCCAGCGCGCGGTGGACGCGGACGCGGCCTGCGCCTGGGGCCTGGCGAACCTCACCAAGGACAGCCGCGAATTCAACAGCCTGCACTACGGCTCACTGAAGGACGCGGCGGCGGGCGCGGCCAACGAAGCGCAAATGAGGCTGGACGAGCTGAAACACCAGCCCGAGCCAAAGTGGGGCAGCGGCACCATCAAGCCGGTGGCCGAATTCCTCAGCTACCGCTCGTGGATGAACAGTGGCGAGTACTTCCTGCGCGGTGACATGGACAAGGGCTGGAAGTACTTCATGGGTGGTGCGCCCTCGGCATCTGCCGGCCTGGTCGCCGGCGGCCTGGAGAAGAACATCGGCGGCGGCGGGCTGCACCGTAAACCGTCCGCGGTGAACATACTGGGCAAGTTCGGCGGCAAGGTATTCGGCGCACCGGTAGCGGTCGTGGCCACCGTGGTCGACTTCTATTACACCCCGCCGGGATCAAACAAGGAGCCGGGCGACGAAAAGATTCTCGCCCCCGATGCACCGCGCCGGGTGGAGTACAACAAATGAAGCACGCGAGCAACAAACCCACCTCATACCGCGGACCTTTCTCCTCCAACTGGCTGAAACCCAGAGGGCATCGCACATTCCTCCTCGGAATCGGCGCCTCGGTGGTCGGCTTCGCGGGCGCCGTCAGAAGATTGCTCGAGGGATCCGGAATCCTGCCGGTCCTCGGATTCTTCGCGGCGGGTGTGCTCGGAGTGACGCTCACGGTCGCGTGGATCGTGACGTACGCGAAGGAACACTGAGCCCGGCGAAGGACTCTCCTCTCCTGCCCCGGTGGTCTGCGGCGGTTGGTCATCGACCACTTGGCGGCTCACGCCATGAAGGCGTTCACCGCCACCCGCATCGGCCGGGGCCATCGAGAAGCCTGAGTGCGTGCCCCGCCGCACATGGGAGGTCGTACTCATGCCGCCGACGGTGTCGCCGCCGCAGCATGGGTGCACCGGATCATCGTCGCCTGGGCAGGAGTCCCAGCCCATGGACCGCGCACCGCTGTACGCTCCCGCCGGACCGGCATCGGCCCGCGCGCCGTTTCCCCGCGGCTCCGTCCAGCGGTCCGCAGCCACGGACACGGCGGGTTGATGGGTCTTCAATGTTGAGCGGTGCGGAGGTGTCCGCGGGCTCGGCGGGTGGTGACGCAGCGCGTGCGTAGGCGTTGGTCCTCTGCGCTGCGGAAGCCGAAGGCGTTGCGGGCGACGAGCTTGATCACGCGGTTGATGCCCTCGCTCTTGGCGTTGCTGTGGTCGGTGTCGAGGAATGCGGCGATCTCCGCCCACCACCGGTCCACGGTCACGGCCAGCCGGACGACCTCGGGGATGTCCGAGTCCGCGCACCAGGTGAGGAACTTCCATCGGGCATGGCCGATTTGGTGTCGGTCGGCGCTGGTGCGGGCCAGGGCGAGGAGATTGCGCAGGCTCTCCTTCGCGATCCACGCGGTCAGCAGCGTCTGCCCGATCTGCCCCTCGTCCAGCAGTGGGTTCCACATCTTTGCGAACTGCTCATCGGTGAGGTCCTCGCGGTTGCGCAGGAGACGTCGTCTGGCCTTCCATTCCGGGTCGCTGGCGCGTCCGCGTCGGCCGCGGGCCTCGGCGGTGGTGCGGCGCCTGAGTGTGGAGAGCATTTTGTTGGCGAGCTGGACAATGTGGAAGGGGTCGACCACGACGGTGGCGTCGGGCAGGCCGGTGCGGATCGCGGCGCGGTAGGTGGCCGACATGTCGATGGCGACGTGGGTGATGTTCTTGCGCCAGGTCAGCGGCGTGGTGGACAGCCAGGCCAGGACGTCGGCGACGGTGCGGCCCTCGACCTGGCCGAGCAGCCCGCCGTGGCCCAGCGCGTCGACGAACCCGGTGTGCCACCGATCCCGGGTCAGGCGCCACTTGCCGGACTCGGGGTCCTGCTCACACTTCGTCCTGCCCCGCCGGGTCTCGTCGACGCCGAGTACCTTCACCTCGGGCAGCGGGGCGTCGACGACCTCGCGCGCCGATATGCGGAAGGCACCCATCACCGTCGGCCAGGACAGATGCAGGTCGCGGGCGGCCTGGATGACCGTGGAGCCGGCATCGCGCACCCGGCGCCCGGCCGCCTGGCGCAGCCGGGCGGTGATCCGCGCCCCGGCCGGTATCTGGGCGACGCTCTCGGTAAACGACTTCCTCGGGCACTTCGGCTCGCGGCACCACCAGCGGCGCTTGTGCCACAACAGCACCAGCCCGCGCTCCCCGTAGGGAAGATCCCGCGGACGGGTCCGGGCTGTGCCCTTCACCTTCCAGGCGAAGGCCCCGCACTCCGGGCAGGCGCGAGCCGTTTCCTCCGCCGTGGCCAGATGCACCCGGCGGGTGCCGTCCTCAAGCCGCTCGACCCGTATGACGGACACCCCGTCGAGGTCGAGCAGCAACGTCGTATCGTTGACCAAGCCCGTGGCTCCCACATGATCGTTCTGCCTAGAGAACAGAAATGATCACTCAGGACCACGGGCTCCTTGCATCAGGGGGCACCAATGACCCCCACAGGTCACCTACTGTGACGAAGAGTCAGGGTGTCAGGCGAGGCGCACCGCTCAAGATCGAAGACCCGCGTATCCACGAGCGCTCCGGCGATCTTCGTACCGCCGATGTCGAGTGCTCCGTACACAACCATCGCGTCAGCCTTTCCCGGCAGAAGAAATCGGTCCCACCCTGCGGGGGACACCGTGCATGGAGCTGACAACGTTGTCTAGTAAACTGGTTTAGTTGAGTAAAGTTTAGTTCCAGGCCTCTTTCGCGGAGGCGGCCGTTCCAGCGGGAAACGAGCGGCGCGGACCGCGCATTGTCACCGACCACACCTACGGGGGCCCTTCACGCGGTGGGTCGGGCCCGGCGGCGAACATCCAGGGCGCGCACCGGCTGCCGCGACGGCGATTCGTTGCCGGAGTCCGGCATCGACTCCGACGGCCGGCGGCTCTAACCTCACTTCACCTGACAGGAGCCGCTGGTGAAGATCTTCCTCTGGTGCTGGATGGGACTGCTCACGACGACCGTGCTGCCCCTCGCCGTCGCCGCGATGCGCGGCTGGATGCCCCGGTGGACACGGGGACGCCGGACCCGTGCCCGGACCCAGGTCCAGGGCGTCTCGCTGCTGGTCCTGTACGTCGGGGGCATGCTGCACTCGGTCGTCCGGCTGTCGGATGTGCCTCGCGAGGTCGCCGACCTCTTCCTGCCCGCACTCTTCCCGGCCCTGATGTTCCTCGCCCTGGGCCTGCAAGGCGGCGCGGCGCTCACCGAATGGTTCGGCCGAGCACAGGCTCCGCACCACGGGCCGTCCCCGCAGACGGCCCCGATCCACGGCGCGCCGGAGCGGCAGCCGGAGTAGCAGCCGCCGCGCCGGACGCCGCGCGCGTTCATCCGCCTCCGGTCCCCTGCGCACGACGCGGGCGGCCGCGACGCCTCCGGGTTCGGCACGCCGCTGCGACCACGATCGCGACAGCCACCAGCCCTGCGGCCGCCATACGTACGAGTGCCAGAGGCCGGGGCTCCTCCTGGCCCGCCAGGCCGAAGCCGCCGAGAGCCGTGACCGTGACGCCCAGCAGTACGAAGCCGACGGACCAGCAGAGAAGGCCCCATCGCGGATTGCCCGACGCCAGATGGGGGGCCTCGTCCGGCTTGCGCCACACGCACCATCCCGAATACGCGATCAGCGGTCCCATCAGCAGCGGGACCACGTCGATGAGCCTGTCGAACTCGGACATGTCCACCCGCCCCTCACTTCCCCTCCCGAGCCGCGGACCCGGCCCGCGCTCCCCGGCCATGGTGATCGGCAGGCACGCCCGGCACACCACTGCCGCCCGGCAGACCGGCGAGCCGGGCGTTGCCGGAGTTCGGCAAACAAGCGCCGTCGTGCCGTGTGAGAGCCCGCGACCGGGAGAACGCGCCAGTCAGTGCAGTCCGACGATGCTGGGCGGCGCGAACACGTGCCGCGCCCGGTGCTCGTTGCCGAAGTGGGAGGCCGACGCGGCACGCGGGGCGGTGCCGGGGTCACGGGCGATCGCGTCGCGGTGGCTCTTGCAGCCGGCGCAGGCCGGGTCCCAGTCGGGCAGTTGGTCCGGGTGCGCGGTGGCCATGTGCTGCGCGAGGGCGATCTGCGTGCCGATGGCGCTGTCCATCGGGTCGAAGTCGATGCCCGGCCCGCAGGTGAGCCGGGCCTCTTCCGTCTCGTCCTGGACGTGCTTCATGGTCCGGTACAGGCCGGCGCAGTCCTTGCAGGCCCACATCCAGACGGGCGGCAGCGGCCATTCGTCCTCCGGCCTGATCCTGTCGTCACTCATCCCGTCACGGTATCGGCGCCCGATCCACCGATGTGCCGATCTCCACCAACTGCCCTCCCCGCCCGGCCGAGTCCGCCACGTCCGCCGCGTGTGCCCCGGTGCAGCGGGGGCGGTCCGTGTCGCACAACTGCCCGTGGAACACTCGGCTCCATGCGTGATGTGTCCCTTGATCAGGCCTCCCGGGCGTTCCTGGCGACGGTCCGCGTCGGCGACATCCGCACGGGGACCGTCACAGAAATGGCGCGTTCCGATGTGGCACTGGTGGTTCTGGACGGCTTCGCCGGCCGGCCGCTGGGCACGGTGGGGCCGCTGGACCTTCCCTGGGGTGAACACAGAGCCCCTGTGGTCGGCCGGCGGATCACCGCCCAGGTGACCGGTGTCGACTGGGACGAGGGCATGGTCCGGCTGTCCATGGCCGCCGCCCAGCACCCGGAGCTCTGGACGTTCCTGAACGGACTGCACCGCGGCGACATCCTCTCCGGCACGGTCGCCGCGGTCGAGCGGTTCGGCGTGTTCGTGGCCCTGGACGACGGCCCCGATCACCCGGTCTTCCCCGGCGTCGGGTTCGTCACCGTGCCCGAGCTGTCCTGGCGGCACATCGACGCCCTGTCGGACGTCGTAGAGGTCGGGCAGCGCGTGTCGTGCGAGTTCCTTCTGTTCGACACCTGGCACGGAGAGGCCAGGCTGTCCCTGCGCGCGACGCAGCCGGACCCGTTCCAGGCTTTCGCCGACGCGACCCCGGCCGGCAGCACACTGCACGGCCGGGTCACCAAGCTCACCCCGATCGGCGTCTTCGTCCAGGTCGCCGACGCGGTCGTGGGCCTGGTTCCGGGGGAGCGGCCCGCGCGGCCGCCCCTGGCAGCGGCGGCGGACACGGTCCGGGTCGGTGACGAAGTCACCGTCGTCGTCACCGAAGTCGACCGGCAGTGGCGCAGGTTGGCCCTCTCCCGCGAGCCCGACGCCCCACGGCAGCCGGTGACTTCGCCCCAGGGTGGCTGACCGGCCTGCTCAGGAAGCAGAGTCCGAAGCCGTGCGCGCGTCGCCGGTCCCGTGCATGGTGGCGGTGTCGCCGGTCCACAGATAGGTGACGGTCACCCAGCCGTTGTCGTTCAGACCGACGTTGTAGAACGTTCCGTCGGCCAGGTCGATGCCGGCCGGGTTGAGGACGCGCCGGCCGAAGCCGTCGAGCCCGTCGTTGTAGCCGTCCTCGTACGCCGCCTGGGCCTCGGGCAGGCCCTGCGGCAGGCTCTTGAACATCTCGCGTACGGAGGACGGGTTCCAGTGGTCGTCGCGGATGTTCCACGGGCCGACGTCCCACACCGGCGCCGTCTCGCAGCGGGCCGGACCGCAGACCCGCACCGAGTACTCGGCGCTGCCCTTCGGGGACAGACCGCGCCGTGAGGGCAGCGCGACGAAATGGTCGTTCGGCCGGATCACATGTCCGTTGGCCGTGGTGCCGCCGACCAGGCCCTCGCGGGTGGCGAAGATACGGGCGCTGAACGGGGCGGCGGCCTCCGGCACGGGTTCGGCCACGCCCGCTGAGTCGGCGGTGAGCCGCAGCCCGGCGACGGTGGGGCCCGTTCCGTCAGGACCGCTGCGGAGGAGGAGCCGTGCCTGTACGTTCATGACCGTACGCGGCAGTTCGGCCGGAGCCCCCGGTGAGGCCTCGCGCCACTCGGTCCAGCGGCCGCCGGCGTCACGGCCGCGGATGTCGACCAGCACCTGCGCTCCCGGCGGCACCTCCGCCGTCACCTCGGCGGCGACCCGGTCGACCCCGTGTGCCAGGTGACGTACGGGCAGCACGGCGGAGCCCTGGCCGCGGCCGGTGCGGCCGGACGCGGCGGCGAGGCCGGTGTCGCGGATGCGCAGGGCGGTGCCGGAGTGGTGGACGTTGGCGTCGTCAGCGCCCTCCGTGGTCCCGTCCAGTTCCACGTCCCAGGTGACGATGTCCCCGGCGGCCTCCGGCGCCCGCGGTCCCTGCGGCGGGGCGTCGGCCGACGCGGCGCCAAGCAACGGCCCGGTGAGCGCCAGCAGCACCAGGGCGCAGAGCCCCGACCGCCGCAGCGCCGCGCCCCGGCCGATGCGGTCGCCCCCGTCGCGGACCCGGTCGTCCCGGTCGATCAGCTCCCCCCGGTCGCCCCCGTCAGTGCGCATGGGACCGTTCCCCTCCGTCGTGTCGTGTGCGGTCATGTCCCTCGGCGTCCTGCGTCGATGTGTCACGCTCTTGTCTTCGGGCGGCCCGGTCCCGGGGACGAGGCGGGCGGCCCCGGTGCTGCGCCGTCGGGGTGACGCCCTCGGGCCGGTACCACTGCATCCGCTCGCGGACGCGCACTCCGTCCCCACCGCTGGTAGGCCCTGCCGGGGAGTGGGACGCTGAAGGGGAAGCCGTCTGCCCGACGAGACGCACAAGACTCGGGAGGGCCCATGGGGCGTGACGTCCCGGCGCTCGTCTTCACCCGGGACGACCGCCGCCGGTACCGGGACAAGATGCAGGCCTGCCTCGACACGTTCGCGCAGATGCTGCGCGAGGCACGGTTCGAGTCGGAGCGGCCGCAGGTGGGTCTCGAGATCGAACTGAACCTGGTCGACGCGGCCGGCGAGCCCACGATGCGGAACACCGACGTGCTCGAGGCGATCGCGGACCCGGCCTGGGACAGCGAGCTGGGCCGGTTCAACCTGGAGATCAACATCCCGCCGCGGACCCTCACCGCGGGCGGCCCCTACGCATGGGAGCAGGAGATACGCGACGCCCTCAACCACGCCGAGCGGCGGGCGGCCCAGGTCGGGGCCCATCTGGCCATGATCGGCATCCTCCCCACGCTGCGGCAGCGGGACGTGGGAGAGGCGGCGCTGTCGGAGAACCCGCGCTACCGGCTGCTCAACGAGCAGATCTTCGCGGCCCGTGGGGAGGACCTGCGGATAGCGGTGGACGGGGTGGACCGGCTGCGCACGTACGCGGACACCATCACGCCGGAGGCGGCGTGCACCAGTACGCAGTTCCATCTCCAGGTCGCGCCCGACGAGTTCGCCGACTACTGGAACGCCGCGCAGGCCATCGCCGGGGTGCAGGTCGCGCTCGCGGCGAATTCGCCGTTCCTGTTCGGCAAGGAGCTGTGGCGCGAGACCCGTATCCCGCTGTTCGAGCAGGCCACCGACACCCGGCCGGAGGAGATCAAGGTGCAGGGGGTGCGGCCGCGGGTGTGGTTCGGCGAGCGGTGGATCACCAGCGTCTTCGATCTCTTCGAGGAGAACGTGCGCTACTTCCCGGCCCTGCTGCCCCTGTGCGAGAACGAGGACCCGCGCGAGACGCTCGACGGCGGGGACACCCCCGACCTCTCCGAACTCACCCTGCACAACGGCACCATCTACCGCTGGAACCGCCCCGTGTACGCCGTCACCCACGGCAAGCCGCACCTGCGCGTCGAGAACCGGGTGCTCCCGGCCGGGCCCACCGTCGCCGACACCCTCGCCAACGGCGCGTTCTACTACGGTCTCACCCGCGCCCTCGTCGACGAGGAACGGCCGGTCTGGTCGCGGATGTCCTTCCAGGCGGCGGAGGACAATCTGCACGCCGCCGCCCGGCACGGCATCGACGCCCTCCTGTACTGGCCCGGGATGGGCGAGGTCCCGGTGGCCGAACTCGTACTGAGGCGCCTGCTGCCCCTGGCCCACCGGGGGCTCGAGGTCTCCGGCATGGATTCGGCGTGGCGGGAGCCGCTGCTGGGCATCATCGAGCAGCGCTGTGTCACCGGACGCAACGGAGCGGTGTGGCAGGCGGAGATGTACCACCACATCGACGCCACGTCCCGCGTCGACCATCACGAGGCGCTGCGCCTGATGACACGGCAGTACCTCGACTACATGCATCTGAACGCCCCGGCGCACACCTGGCCGGTCGACTGAGCGCACGGACCACCGGTCGCGGCATTCATCGGATGAGTGGGACGCGATCCGGCGCGGCAGCCCCTGCGGCACCCCTTCTCCCCGACGGCCCGCGCCGCTACCATCGTCCGCACTGGGAGCGCTCCCACTCCGTGCACCACGCCGCACCCCGTCTCGTACCGCCACCCTGGCGGTCCCGCTCGGAGAGGACGTTTCCGTGCGCAGAAGCGCCAGACCATTCGCCGCCCTACTGGCGGCCCTGACCCTGACGGCCGGGCTGTTCGCCACCGGCAGTCCGGCCGCGGCCCGCTCCACGGCACCCGCGCCGGCCGCCGAACCATCCGATGTGTCCGCGTCCGCGGACGCAGCCGCGAACACGGTCACGAACGCCGCCGCGGACAGCTACACCTGGAAGAACGTGCGCATCGACGGTGGCGGCTTCGTGCCCGGCATCGTCTTCAACCGGTCGGAGAAGAACCTCGCGTACGCCCGTACCGACATAGGCGGCGCCTACCGCTGGAACCAGGCGGCGAAGGAATGGACCCCGCTGCTCGACTGGGTCGACTGGGACCGATGGGGCTGGACCGGCGTCGCGAGCCTCGCCTCCGACGCGGTGGACCCGGACAAGGTGTACGCCGCCGTCGGCACGTACACCAACAGCTGGGACCCCACCAACGGCGCCGTCCTGCGCTCCTCCGACCGGGGCGCCACCTGGAAGGCCGCCACCCTCCCCTTCAAGCTCGGCGGGAACATGCCGGGCCGCGCCATGGGGGAGCGCCTCGCGGTGGACCCCCACAAGAACTCCGTGCTCTACCTGGGCGCTCCCAGCGGCAACGGCCTCTGGCGTTCCACCGACTCCGGCGTGACCTGGTCGGAGGTCACCGCCTTCCCGAACCCGGGGAACTACGCCCAGGACCCGACCGACACCAGCGGGTACGCCAGTGACAACCAGGGCGTCGTGTGGGTGACCTTCGACGAGCGGTCCGGCAGCGCGGGCAGCGCCACGCGGGACATCTACGTCGGCGTCGCCGACAAGGAGAACACCGTCTACCGCTCGACCGACGCCGGCGCGACCTGGTCCCGGATCGCCGGACAGCCGACCGGATACCTGGCCCACAAAGGGGTCCTCGACTCCGCCACCGGTCACCTCTGTCTGACCCTGAGCGACACCGGCGGCCCGTACGACGGCGCCAAGGGGCGGATCGCCCGCTACGACACGGCCACGGGGGAGTGGACGGACATCAGCCCGACCGCCGAGGCCGACACCTACTCCGGCTTCAGCGGTCTGAGCGTGGACCGGCAGCGGCCCGGCACGCTGATGGCCACGGCGTACAGCTCCTGGTGGCCCGACACCCAGATCTTCCGCTCCACGGACAGCGGCGCGACCTGGACCAGGGCCTGGGACTACACGAGCTATCCGAACCGGTCCTTCCGCTACATCCAGGACGTCTCCTCCGTCCCCTGGCTCACCTGGGGCGCGAACCCGTCACCCCCCGAGGTCGCACCCAAGCTCGGCTGGATGACGGAGGCGCTGGAGATCGACCCGTTCGACTCCAATCGGATGATGTACGGCACGGGCGCGACGATCTACGGCACCGAGAATCTACGGACCTGGGACAGCGGCGGGAAGATCCTGATCACGCCGATGGTCAAGGGTCTCGAGGAGACGGCCGTCAACGACCTGGCGAGCCCGCCGTCGGGTGCGCCGCTGCTCAGCGGCCTGCTCGACATCGGCGGCTTCCGCCACACCGACCTCGACGCCGTGCCCGAGCTGATGTTCACCCGGCCCAACATGTCGGCGACCACGAGCCTGGACTTCGCGGAGGCCGCTCCCGACACCGTCGTACGGGTCGGCAACGCCGACGCCGCCCCGCACATCGGGTTCTCCACGGACAACGGCGCCAACTGGTTCCAGGGCTCGCAGCCCGCCGGCGTGACGGGCGGCGGCACGGTCGCCGCCGCGGCGGACGGCAGCGGCTTCGTCTGGAGCCCGGACGGCGCCGGGGTGCACCACACGACCGGTTTCGGCAGCTCATGGGCGGCGGCCGGCGGCATCCCGGCAGGGGCGATCGTCGAGTCGGACCGCGAGAACCCGAAGAAGTTCTACGGCTTCAAGGCCGGGACCTTCTATGTGTCGGCCGACGGCGGGGCCACCTTCACCGCCACGGCGTCCGGCCTCCCGGCGGAGGGCAATGTCCGCTTCAAGGCGGTTCCGGGCACGGAGGGCGACATCTGGCTCGCGGGCGGCGCGGCGAACGGGACGTACGGGCTGTGGCACTCCACGGACTCCGGCGCGACCTTCGCCAAGGTCTCCGGCGTGGAAGAGGCGGACGCGGTCGGCTTCGGCAAGGCGGTGGCCGGCGCCTCGTACCAAACGCTCTTCGTCAGCGCGAAGATCGGCGGAGTCCGCGGCATCTTCCGCTCCACGGACGCGGGGGCGAGCTGGACGCGGATCAACGACGACGCGCACCAGTGGGGGTGGACCGGGGCGGCGATCACCGGCGACCCGCGGGTCTTCGGCCGGGTGTACGTGGCCACCAACGGGCGCGGCATCATCTACGGCGAGTCGTCGGACGGTGACGGCGGTGGCGGCGACCCGGGCCCCGGTCCGGGCCCCGACCCGGACGAGCCGCCCGCGGACGCCGACTGCACGGTGACGTACCAGGTCACCAACCAGTGGTCGGGCGGCTTCCAGGCCGATGTGACGCTCACCAACACGGGCGACGCGGCCCTGAACGGCTGGCAGCTGCGCTGGACCTTCCCGGACGGTCAGAAGGTCGGCCAGATGTGGAATGCCACACACCGGCAGACCGGCGCGGAGGTGACGGCCGGCAACGTCTCCTGGAACGGCACGGTGGCCGTCGGCGCTTCCGTGAGCTTCGGTTTCACCGGCGAGTGGTCGGGCGAGAACGGCAGCCCCGACGCCTTCGGCCTGGGCGACGAGACCTGCACCGTCGGCTGAGCCGGACCGTGGGCGGCGCCGTGGGGTTCCTGGCCGACACCGGGAATCCCACGGCGCTTTGGTGTGAATGTCCGTTATGGAGAATTTGGCCGAACTCGCACCGGAAGGTGAATTCCGGGCGATTGTTGCGAGTTGGCGTCGCGGAGACGGCGCCGCGGTATCCACGGTTGCACGGCCACTCCGTGATGTCAGTCACCTGGCACTGTGCGACGGCGATGTCACCCGACCGCCACTTCCCTTCACCGGGAAGGGATTTGAGTTCCTTGACGCGGTAATGACAATGGGAAATCACCCCCGCGAAAGCACCTTTCGGATGGTGATCGACAATTCGCCACTTGTTTCGCCGGGACGCTCTCGCTTACGGTCACCGTCAATCCGGGTGGACCGCCGAATCCTGCCGCCGTCCGGAAACCAGACCACAACGACTCACGTACGGCAGGAGCGGGGGAACCAGGTAAGTCGCCGATCCGGAATCCGGAACGGCTCGGGGTGAAGCCGCATTCCCATGCGGCCGGGCATCTCCAGCCCGAACCCGACAGCTCACCTCGCAGGCGACGGAGAGGAATTCGCCATGCCCGCAAAGGGTAAGCACCGTCGTACCAAGGCCCGTTCGCTCACCCGCGGGATCATCGCCGCGAGCACCGGCGGCGCGGCCCTCGTCCTGCCGATCATGGGCGCCACCACTGCTCAGGCCGCCCCGGCGCAGCCCGTCTTCGCCGAGCGGGCCGTGGCGCCCGCCGCCGTGACCGCGCCTGCCGCCGCCGCGAAGTCCGGCCCCGTGATCTATTCCGTGGTCGCGGGTGACTCGCTCTCCAAGATCGCCGGCGTGCATTCCGTCGACGGCGGCTGGAAGCAGCTCTACAAGGACAACCGGAAGGCCGTCGGCAGCGACCCGTCGCTGATTCACCCGGGTCTCGAGCTGACGATCGGCGCCGCTTCGGAAGCCAAGGAAAAGGCCGCGCCCAAGAAGGCCGACCGGACCGCGGAGACCGACCGCGCGGACCGCTCGGAGCGGAAGAGCGCGCCGGTGGCGAAGGCCGCCGCGGCGAAGACCGAGAAGGCCGCCGCGAAGCCCGCGTCCTACGCGAACAACCTCGACGGCTGGATCAAGGAATCGCTGGACATCATGGCTCAGCACGGAATTCCAGGAAGCTACGAGGGAATTCACCGCAACATCATGCGTGAGTCCTCCGGCAACCCGATGGCCATCAACAACTGGGACATCAACGCCATCAACGGCACGCCCTCGAAGGGCCTGCTCCAGGTCATCCAGCCGACCTTCGACGCCTACCACGTCCCCGGCACGTCCCGCGACCTGTACGACCCGGTCGCCAACATCACCGCCGCGTGCAACTACGCCGCCGACCGGTACGGCTCGATCGACAACGTGAACGGCCCCTACTGACAGAACCGTCGCGACGGCTGATCCGTCGCACTCGGTTCACCGGGCCGGTGCCCGGGACGCGTCCCCCACGCGTCCCCGGCACCGGCCTTTGCCGTGTGCCCGGCCGCTCAACCCCGCAGGGCCACATGGAAAGACGAGAGCCACAGCACGACGGCGGCCCCCGCCCCGACCACCACACGCACGGTCTCGTCCGGCGACCCGGCCACGGCGACCACGGCGCCGACGACCGCGACGGCCGTCAGCAGAACGGCCGTCCACGTGTACTGCCACTGGTCGAAGAGGCGCGCGAGGCCTGTTAACCGAACTAACTCAGCTGTCTTCGCAGGTCAGACCGGGTATCTGCTAGCTTCCCGATGTGCTTGATGAGCAGCGGCCCGGAAGGGACCTGAGGAACTTTGTCCTGCCTGAGTCAGGCCAGTTACTGAAGACGGGAGATCCCTGGGAGCCGTACAGGGTGCTGGATCGACTCGGGAGGCCGGTCGAGCCCACTGCGCTATACCTCAAGGAGCTGATGGCGAGGGACAGCTCGCCGTTGACGCCACGTTCATACGGCATGGATCTGCTGCGCTGGTTCCGGTTCTTATGGGCGCTCGGGATCGAGTGGGACCGTGCGACCCGGGAAGATGCCCGGGACTTCATGTTGTGGATGAAGGTGGCGGACAAGCCAGAGCGTGTCCATTGGCGCCACCGCGGCAAGGCTCTCTCCGAGATCCCACCACCTCGCAGTGACAGGCCGGCGCCGGGGACACCGAATCCGGTGACTGGTAAACCCACGGTCGGGACCAAGTACTCGCCGGCAACCCGTGCTCATTGCGAGACGGTGCTGCGGGAGTTCTACAACTTCCATCTGGATGACAACACTGGTTCGTTGCTGGTGAACCCCTTCCCGTTGGTCCGTGGGCGCCGCTTGGCCCAGCCCGGGACACAGCGTGATGGTGAGAAGAAGCACCGGAACCGACGCACGGGCCTCTACCGGCCGACCGTTCCGCAGCGGGTCCCACGGCGGATTCCCGACGAGATGTACACCAGGGTCTTCGCCGGGCTCCGTTCTCACCGTGACCGCGCCTTGCTGGCCTTCTGGGTCGCCACTGGCGCCCGCGCCGAGGAGCTGCTCACCGTCAAGCAGGGCGGCGCGGTTGTTGGCGAGCAGACCGTCAGTGTGATCCGCAAGGGCACCCGCGACTACCAAGACCTGGCCGCCACCCCGGACGCGTTCGTCTGGCTGCGGCTCTACCAAGAGTCCGCCTGGAAGAAGGGCGTCCCTCGGGGCCGCCACCATCCGCTGTGGTGGACGCTGCGGCGCCCATGGCGGCCGCTGGAGTACGACGCGGCGCGCATGATGTTCAACCGCGCTAACGATCTCCTGGGCGCTAACTGGACCCTTCACGATCTGCGGCACACGGCGACGTTCCTCATGCTCGATGACCCGAACATGCCGCCGGTCTACGTGCAAAAGATCCTCGGCCACAAGTACCTGTCGACCCTGGACATCTACAACCGTCCGACCAGGGACGACGTCATCAGAGCCGGCCTTGCCCACCACGCCCGTCAGGAGAAGCGACGCGAGGAGACTCCTGTGCCTGTTGACGAGCCGGCCTACAACCCCGACTCCTTGTCCATCCTCTTCGGCCGGGACGCGTCATGACGAGCACTGCGACGCACGTCGGCTCGTCGAGCTTCGTTCCGCGGGTCACAAGTTTGGTGGGCGCCGAAGCGCTCACACTGATGAACGGGTCTGCCGCACGATCGGGTGACATCTGAACTGGCTTGCCCTGTGGGGCGGGTGGGAAGGATGTCGCTGTGCCCAAGCCTTATCCGGAGGAGTTCCGCCAGGACGTCGTGCGGGTCGCGAGGAACCGCGGTCCGGGTGTGACGGTCGAGCAGGTGGCCACCGATTTCGGAGTCCATCCGATGACGTTGTGGAAGTGGATGCGTCGCGCGGACGTCGACGACGGGACCAAGCCCGGAACGACC
>NZ_JBSFUW010000027.1:0-105560 GCF_053591995.1 Streptomyces sp. NPDC002835
CGGAGAAGGCGCCGAAGCCCTTCTGCTCGGCGAGCTCGCGCACGGCGGAGTACGACCCCGCGAAGCCGATCGCGGCGATGACCAGCGCGCCCGCGACCACCACGCCTATGAGTATCCGGTGCGTACGTGTCAGCTGCATCGCGGCCACCCGCGACCCTCCCCAATTCCTGAACCGGGTCCTGTAACCGGGTTCTGAACCGGATCCCGGACGGCATTCCGTGCGGTGTGTCGTACGGCATTCCGTACGGCCCCGTACGGCAGACCGAACCGGAACCTGGGCCGGATACCCGAACCGGCGGGCACAGCCTGGCACATGCCGCCGGAGCCGTACCCTCCGGGCTCCCGGCGTTACGAACTTGTGTACTACTCGTCCTACTTGTTGGCGGTCGCGACCGAGGCCACGGCCTCCATCGCGGCCTTGGCGGCGCCCTTGGAGATGTCGGACGTCGAAGGGTTCTTCGCGCCGGCGTAACCCGTGCCGTTGTAGGTGAGCGTGACCACACCGTTCTCGGTGCGGGCCACGACCGTCGCGTACGTGAAGTCCTCGCCCGTCTTGCGCAGCTTGTACGTGACCGTCGTCGCCTCCTCGCCGATGCCGGCGGCCGGCGAGGTCTTGACGTCCTTGGCCCCCTCGGTGGCCTCGGCCTTCGCGATCTCCTTGCCGTACGACTCCTCGGCGCGCTGCTCGGCGCTCACCGCGAGGGAGGCGTCGGACTCGTAGCGGAGGAACGAGACATCGAGCCAGCGGTACTGCGAACCCTTCACGCCGTTGTCGTCCAGGCCGTTCCAGGAGCAGCTGCCGCGCCGCGAGATGTCCGACGACTTGCCTTCTGTGCCGCTCTTGGACTTGGCGCCGGGGACCAGGTCCTCGATCGTCTTCTTGCCGATCGAGGAGCACGGCTCCGGCAGCTTGCTGAACTTGGCGGGAGCGACGGCCGGGGACTTCTTCGCCTCGGGAGTGGGGGAGGCGGACGCGGAGGAGTCCTGGGACTTGCTGTCGGAGTCCGACGAGCAGCCTGCGACGACGAGCATCACCGGGACGGCGGCGCAGGCGAGTATGCGAGTGAGTCGCGGGGCTGAACGGTGCATGGTTCCTTCAGTCGGTCAGTCGGTCAGTCGATTTTCGGTCACGCTGTCGGCTGCCGCTCCGGCGCTCGGGGCGGCGCTCGGTACGGCGACGCCACGATGCTCGGTACGGCGAGGCCACCGTACGCGGACGCGCCGCCGCGGTGGGGCGGACGGCCGAACGCGGACGGGCGGGCGGACGGCCGCTGAGCCGTTCACTCGTCGAACTGCTCCGCCAGCTTCCTGGCCAGACTCTGCGCCTTTTCCTGCAGTTCCTTGCTGTCGGGGACCTCGGTCGACAGGGCCGGCTGCTCGCCGTAGACCACGGTGACGATCACGTTCGATGTGCGGAACACCACGCTCACGGTGCGGCGCTGCGCCGTGGAACCGGCACGGCCGAGCACGTCGTCGATGAACGCGGCGTCGCCCAGCCCGTCCAGCATCCGCGGCTCGAGGCCCGTCGTGGCCGGAGCCCCCGAGGACGGGTCGCCGGGCGCGGACGAAGCCGCGGAACCGGCCGCCGTGTCGGTCGAGGCGCCGGGCCGCGCGGCGCCGTCCGTCTCGCCGCCGCCCGCGGGGCTCATGGTGGCCGACGGCGAACCGTCGCCCTCCTCGGCCGTCCCGGACCCTTCGCCGGAGGGCTCACTGGGCAGCGCGGATGCGATCGGGGCGGAGGCGGCCGCCTGCTTGGTCGCGAAGACCTCCCGCGCCCGGTCGTCGTCGCTGACGGCCGGGTCGTACGAGACGACCCGCTCGAAGTCGACCCGGAGCTTGTGCGAGGCGTTCGGGGAGTCGCCCTGCCAGCTGCAGGCCACCCGCCGGTCCGTGTCGTAGGTGACGCCCGCGGTGCCGCGCAGCGCCTTCAGCTGCTGCTCCTCGGGGAGCGTCGCCGTGCCCGGCAGCAGGTCCCTGAGGGTGGCACGCTCGACGGACCCGCACGGCTCGAGGAGCGTGCGGTACTTACCGGGGGCCGCCGCCGGGGACACCGCCCCCTCGGCCTTGGCGTCGATGTCGGAGCCCTTGGCGCCGGTGCCGGCGGTGCAGCCGGTGACGAGCGCCGTGAGCAGCGCCGCCACGCAGGGGACGTACGCCTTCCGTTGCACGCTCGGGCTCCTTTCGCTGTCTGTTCTGCGGCTGCTCCGTGCTGTTGTCGGGGCGAAAACTGGTTGCCGCCCGACGGAGGCCGATGGACACAATGTCTATCGCACACGCTGCCGTCGCCGCCGGTCTGCCGACCCTTTCGCAGGCATTGGTCGCGTCATTTGCGTTTCATTCAGCCTCGGGGGAATCGAGTAGTTATGTCTTATGTGGAGATGCCGGGCGCCAAGGTCCCGATCCGTATGTGGGCCGACCCGACGACGGTCGAGGACGTGGCGATGCGGCAGCTGCAGAACGTGGCCACGCTGCCGTGGATCAAGGGCCTCGCCGTCATGCCGGACGTGCACTACGGCAAGGGCGCCACGGTCGGCTCCGTCATCGCGATGCACGGCGCGGTCTGCCCGGCGGCCGTCGGTGTGGACATCGGCTGCGGCATGTCCGCGGTGAAGACGTCCCTGACCGCGAACGACCTCCCGGGCGACCTCTCCCGGCTCCGGTCCCGGATCGAGCAGGCCATCCCGGTGGGGCGTGGCATGCACGACGAGATGGTGGACCCGGGGAAGGTGTTCGGCCTGTCCGCGGGCGGCTGGGACGACCTCTGGGACCGCTTCGACACGGTCGCGGACGCGGTCAAGTTCCGCAGGGAGCGGGCGACGAAGCAGATGGGGTCGCTGGGCGGCGGGAACCACTTCGTAGAGGTTTGTGTCGATACCTCCGATTCTGTCTGGCTCATGCTGCACTCCGGTTCCCGGAACATCGGCAAGGAACTCGCCGAGTACCACATCGGTGAGGCGCAGAAGCTGCCGCACAATCAGGACCTCGTCGACCGGGACCTCGCGGTCTTCGTCTCCGACACCCCGCAGATGGCCGCCTACCGCAACGACCTCTTCTGGGCGCAGGAGTACGCGAAGACCAACCGCGCCGTCATGATGGGGCTCCTCAAGGAAGTGGTCCGCAAGGAGTTCAGGAAGGCCAAGGTCACCTTCGAGCGGGAGATCAGCTGCCACCACAACTACGTGGCGGAGGAGCGGTACGAGGGCATGGACCTCCTGGTCACCCGCAAGGGCGCGATCCGTGCCGGCAGCGGCGACTTCGGGATCATTCCGGGTTCCATGGGCACCGGCTCCTACATCGTGAAGGGCCTCGGGAACGAGGCGTCCTTCAACTCCGCGTCGCACGGAGCGGGCCGCAGGATGAGCCGCAACGCGGCGAAGCGGCGCTTCTCCGCCCGGGACCTGGAGGAGCAGACACGGGGTGTGGAGTGCCGTAAGGACTCGGGCGTCGTGGACGAGATCCCCGGTGCGTACAAGTCGATCGAGCAGGTCATCGACCAGCAGCGGGATCTGGTCGCAGTGGTCGCGAAGCTGAAGCAGGTCGTCTGCGTGAAGGGCTGAGGTGTTGAGGCGCCTGAGGTGTTGAGGCGCGCTGAGGCACGGCCCGCGCGCCGCTCTCTCGGCGGGCCCCGGATCGGACTGGTCCGGGGCTTTTCGCGTTCCGGCCCCTATGCGCCCGGCGCGGCGAGGGACTTGTGGAAGAACGTGGTGGGGCGGAGGGTGCCCGAGGGGTCGGCGGCGTAGTCGGAGACGGTGCCGAGCGGGATCCAGCCCGTGGACCGGTACAGGTGCTCGGCGGCGCTGCCGGTCTGGGTGTCCAGCATCAGCAGGGTGCGGCCGTCGGCGCGGGCGGACTCCTCGGCCGTGGTCAGGAGCCGGCGGGCGATGCCGCGGCCCCGGGCGGCGCGGTGGACCAGGAGCTTGGCTATCTCGGCGCGGTGGCGGCCGTTGGGCGAGGTCTCGCATCTGAGCTGGACGGTACCTATGAGGCGCTCGCCGTCGTGGGCGGCCCAGAGGATCACGCGTTCGCCGGCGAGGTCGGGCGCCAGGGACATCCACCAGGCGGCGGCCTGCTCGGAGGTGAGGGACGCCGTGAAGCCCACGGACGCTCCGTCGTCCACGGCGTCGAGCAGGAGCGCGGCGAGACCCGGGGCGGCGGCGGGCAGGTCCGCGGCCGTGAGGCGGGTGAGGCGGGGGTCTTCGGTCATCACAGGTCCCTGTGCACCTTCGAGTTGGACGCCTGGGCCCGGGGGCGGACGACGAGGAGGTCGATGTTCACGTGGGGTGGGCGGGTGACGGCCCAGGTGATGGTGTCGGCCACGTCGTCGGCGGTGAGCGGCTCGGCCACGCCGGCGTAGACCTTGGCGGCCTTGTCGGTGTCGCCCCGGAAGCGGGTGGTGGCGAACTCGTCCGTCTTGACCATGCCGGGGGCGACCTCGATCACGCGGACCGGGGTGCCCACGATCTCCAGGCGGAGGGTCTCGGCGAGGACGTGTTCGCCGTGCTTGGCCGCGACGTAGCCGCCGCCGCCTTCGTAGGTGCTGAGGCCGGCGGTGGAGGAGAGGATCACGACCGTGCCGTCCCCGCTCGCGGTGAGAGCGGGGAGCAGCGCCTGGGTGACGTGGAGCGTGCCGATGACGTTGACCTCGTACATGCGGCGCCAGTCGGCGGGGTCGCCGGTGGCGACCGGGTCGGCGCCGAGGGCGCCGCCCGCGTTGTTCACGAGGACGTCGCAGCGGTCCAGGGACGCGGCGAAGGAGTCGACGGCCGCACGGTCGGTCACGTCGAGCGCGTACGCCGTGGCCCGGTGGCCGGCGGCGGTGAGTTCGGCGGCGAGGGCCTCTATGCGGTCCTTGCGGCGGGCGGTGAGGACGACGTGGTGACCGGCGGCGGCCAGTTGCCGCCCGGTCGCCGCGCCGATGCCGCTGCTCGCTCCGGTGACGACGGCGACGGGGTGCTCGGCGGTGCTCATTCCTCAGCTCCTTGCGCGGATGATCGATGGTGATCGACGTGACGCCAGAATAGATCGGGGGGACGCGCCGGAACTGGCCGACAATCACACTTAATCTCGGGCGAATCGGTATCTTCTGGCTATGTCTGTGATGCGTAGAGCGCTGCCCGCCGGGGCCGCGGCGGTGTTGTTGTTGACCGGGTCGGGCGCGGCGAGCGCCGGTGGTGGTGGCGGTGAGGGCGGCGGTGCCGCTGTTCCGGAGTCGGACGTGGCGCACCACGGCCATGTCTCGCTGAGCGACGGGCGGCTCAGGGTCTCGCTGACGACTCGCAACCACGGGCCGTCCGACGTGCAGGACGTGACCGTACGGCTCTCGCTGTCGGCGGCCCCGGCCGGTACTCCGCGGTTGCCGCGCGAATGTCTGCGCGTGGGCGAGCGGGACGTGCTCTGCGCCATGGGGCCGCTGCGGGCGGACGGTCTCGGCAGCAGGGTCCGCCTGGACCTGCGGGTGGCAGGCTCCCCGCAGGAGGTCGTCGTACGGGTCGGCACGGTCTGGAACGGCGGTGCGAGCGACCGGAATCCGGAGAACAACGAACACCAGGTCCTGGCGCCGGCCACCGGCGACCGGTACGTCTTCTGACGTCCCGCCCCGTGGCGGGCGGGGCCGGTCACCGTGACCTCCCGTGGTCGGCGGCCCAGGCGATGTAGCCGTCGGGGCGGACGAGGAGCGCGGTGCGCCGGTCCGTCGTCCAGTGGGCCCGGACCACGCGCCCGGGAGCGGCGGGGGCATCAGGGGCGTCGGGTGCGCGTGCCGGGCCGGAGGGCCCTACGAGGACGAAGGCGCCCTCGCGGAGCAGTTCGTAGAGCCGTCCCTCCGCGAGTCGCAGGTCGGGGGCGCGCCGGCCGGTGAGCCGGTGGGAGCCGCGCGGCCCGCCGTACGAGATGCCGATGCCCGAGACCATGCCCATCGCCTTGGCGGCGGCGGGCCGGACCGAGTTCAGAAAGCCGGCGGCGAGTGAGCGGGCCGCGCGCTGGAGCGGGTTGTGCGCCATGGCCAGGCGCACGAGGGCGCCGCTGCTGCGCAGGACCGCCGCGCCGACCGGATGGCGCTCCGACTCGTAGGTGTCGAGCAGGGTTTCGGGGTCGGGGGTGTGGCCCTGGATCGCGGAGACGAGCTTCCAGGAGAGGTTCGCCGTGTCCTGAAGGCCGGTGTTCATGCCCTGGCCGCCCGCGGGGGAATGGGCGTGTGCGGCGTCACCGGCGAGGAGGACGCGGCCCTTGCGGTACGCCGGGGCCTGGCGTTCGTCGCTGTGGAAGCGGGAGATCCAGCGGGCGTCGTGCATGCCGAAGTCGGTGCCGAGGGCGCGGCGGGCGATCTCGCGCACTTCGTCGAGGCCGACGGGCTCGCTGTCCGGCACCTGGCGGCTGCGGTTCCAGCCCATGACCCGGTACCAGCCGTCGCCGAAGGGGGCGATGAAGGCGAAGGCGTCCCCCACGCCGTTGACCGTGAGGAGGTCCGCGGGCTCTTCGGTGAGCCTCACATCCGCGAGCACGATGGACCTGATCACGGAGACGCCGGGGAAGGGCAGGCCGATCGCCTTGCGCACGGTGCTGCGCACGCCGTCGGTCCCGACCGCGTACCGCGCGCGGAGGGTGGTGTGTGCGCCGGTCGCGTCCTGGACCCGGGCGGTGACCGAGGCGCCGGACTGGTCCAGGCCCGTGAGCTCCGTCCCGTACCGGAAGTCGGCGCCGGCGGCGAGGGCGCGGCGCTCCAGGAGCTTCTCCACCTCGTACTGCGGGGTGATGAGGAGGAACGGGAAGCGGGAGGGCAGTCTCGACAGGTCGAGGGACAGGCGCCGGAACAACCGCAGGCCGGTGATCGCGGTGCCCGTCTCCACCAGTTCGTCGGCCAGGCCGCGGGCGTCGAGGAGCTCCAGTGTGCGGGCGTGCACGCCGAAGGCGCGGGTGATGTTGCTCGTCTCGTGCGGACGGCGCTCCAGGACCGTGACGCCGACGCCCGCAGAGGCGAGATCTCCCGCGAGCAGCATGCCGGTGGGTCCGGCGCCGACGACGATCACGTCGGTGTCGAAGGCCGGCTCCGACGCCGGGCGGGGGACGCCGGGGTCCGTGCTTCCGGTGCTGGGCGTGCCGGTCATGGCTGCCTCCTCGATCCGGGCGCTGGAAAGCCGCGCCGTTGGTCAACGGTTGTTGGTCAACGCTTGTTGGCAAATGTAGACCGGGCGGATCTGGCGTGTCAACGGTTGTTGGCCTACAGTTGTTGGCATGACGACGGAAGCACCGACGGGGCCACGCCGCTCCGATGCCACGCGGGCCGCGATTCTCGAAGCCGCCCGCGAGCGCTTCGCGGCCGACGGGTACGAGCGCGCCACCATCCGCGCCATCGCCCGTGACGCGGGGATCGACCCCTCGATGGTCATGCGCTACTACGGGAACAAGGAGGGGCTTTTCGCCGCCGCGTCCGAGTTCGACCTGCGGCTTCCGGAGCTCGGCGCCCTCCCCGTACGGCATGCCGGTGCCGTCCTGGTCTCCCATTTCCTCGACCGCTGGGAGCAGGACGACGTGCTGATGGCGCTGCTGCGCGCGGCCGTCACCAACGACGCCGCCGCCGAGCGCGCCCGCGCGATCTTCCGCGACCAGCTGGGGCCCATAGCCGTGGCCATGTGCCCCGATCCCGCGGAGGCGCCGCGGCGGGCCGCGCTCATCGCCTCACAGATACTCGGCATGGCGATGGCGCGCTATGTGCTGCGGCTGCCGCCGGCCGTCGAGATGACGCGTGAAGAAGTCGTCGGCTGGCTCGCTCCGACGGTGCAGCGCTATTTGACGGGGGAGGGGCCGGGGGGCTCGGCGGGGGAGTAGTCCGCAGGCGCGTCGGGGTCGGGCCGGGTCCGAGGCCGGTCGGGGGAGGGCCACCGCCGCGCCCGCGTGGCCGTCACGCTCCGCTGGTGCGCAGGGCGTCGGCGACGATGGCCTCCAGGCGGGAGTGGTGCGCCCCGCGCCAGTAGACGCGGCCGCACGCCGCGCACTGCGCGAAGACGTCGTATGTGCGCTGCGTGCCCTGCTGCAACTGCTCCTGGACCGCGTCCTTGTCCGCGTCCTTCAGCGGCCCGTTGCAGGCGGTGCAGCGGGTCCAGGGGGCGAGCGCCGGGGCGAACCGCTCCAGCACGTCGCGCAGTTGGTCGTCGGGGCGGTCGCTGTAGATGTACGCGCCGGCCCAGATCTCCCGGCGTCGCAGCAGCCCGCGGTCGCGGGACAGCAGCACCCGCTGCTCCTTCGCGGAGAGCGTGGCGAGCGCGGGGTCGCCGATGTCCTCGTTCTCGTACGCCGCGTCGACGCCGAGCAGGCGGAGCCGCCGGGCGAGTGTGCCGAGGTGGACGTCGAGGAGGAAGCGCAGCGGAGCGCCGGGGACCTGCTGCGGGCGGTCCACACCGCGCACCTCGACGTGTTCCCCGTCGGCGGGGATGTGGGAGACCGGGACCTGGCGGCCGTCGACCAGCAGCCGGCCCGCCTCCGTCAGCGGCACGCCCAGCGACTCCACGACGTGGCCGAGGGTCGACGAGCCGTCGGTGGCCAGGGTGCGGGGGCCGGGGCGGTAGTCCGACGGGACGAAAAGCCGCAGCTCGGGGGCGACCTTGATGGTGATCTCCGGTCTGTTCACGCGCCCAGCATGGCATCGGGCGCGGTGCGTGGGCCAGCGCATTCCGCGGCGCGGGCTGCGCCTGCCGACGGGTCCGGCCGACGCCTGCGGCGGGCGTGTTCCCCTACCCTCCCCCTGCGCCTGGCGGCCGCGGGGGGACCCCCCACCTTCCCGCAACCGGGCTCCGCCCGGACCCGCGTCTCAAGCGCCGGCGGGGCTGGGTGTGGCCGGTCTCGTCGGGGCTCCGCCCCGAACCCCGCGCCTCAAACGCCGGCGAGGCTTGAGTTGCCGGGCCGCACGCTCCCGCGCCTCGAGCGCCGGCGGGGCTGGAGTTGCCGGGCCGCACGCTCCCGCGTCTCAAGCGCCGGCGGGGCTGGGTGAGGCGCCGGGGGTCAGGTCGAGGCACCAGTCGTTGGAGCGCAGCAGGTTGCCCGGTGGGTATTCGAAGTCGCACTCGCCGACGAGGACGAAGCCCGCCTTCCTGCACACCGCGTTCGAAGGAGCGTTGGACACCGAGGGGAAGGCGTGGAGGAAGCGGTGTCTGCGTTCGGCTCTTGCCGCCTCGACCATCGCCAGGGTTCCGGCCGTCGCGATTCCCCGGCCCTGGAAGCGCGGCAGGACGCTCCAGCCCGTCTCGTAGACCTGTTCGTCCTCCCAGGTCTGTTCCCAGAAACCGACGGTGCCGGCGGGCTCGCCGTGCTGACCGTTCCCGGTGTCCACGACGATGCGGAACATCCGGCCGCGGCCGGTGCGGTCGGCGCTCATGTCGACGTACCGGCGGTGGCGGGTGAGGAGCTGGTCCTCCGTCTCCGGGCCGCCGAGGTGGTTCATCAGAGCCGGGGCGTTCGCCGCGCGGAGCAGGTCCAGGTCGTCCTCCGACCAGGGTTCGATGCGTACCGGGGTCGTCTTGCCGTCCATGTCCGCACTGTAGGGCGTAGGTGGGACAGCGGACCGGCCGTCGCCTACCGTTCGGCTCTGGCGTAGGCCGACGGGGGGACGCCCACCGTGGCGGTGAAGTCCCGTACGAGATGCGCCTGGTCGCTGTAGCCCAGCTCGCCGGCCAGCGCCGCCCAGTCGACGCCGTCGGCCGGTCCGCCCGACTCCTCCGCGCGCTCCAGCGCCTCGTGGATGCGGTAGCGCAGGACGACCCACTTGGGGCCGACGCCGACGTACGTCGCGAACAGGCGTTGCAGGGAGCGGACCGACAGCCCCTCCGCCTCGGCGAGTTCGGCGACGCGCCGCACGGAGCGGTCGTTGCGGATCCGGCTCACGAGCTGCATCGCGCGCTCCGCCTGCGGGTCGGGCCGCGGCTCCAGGCCCAGCAGGAAGGCGTCCAGGGCGGCGACCCGGTCGTCCTCCTCGTCCGGGCCGACGACCGCGCGCACGGCCGCGCGCAGCGACGACTCGTCCGCGTCCGGCAGCAGTACGTCCCCGATCGGCAGCCGCCGGCCCGTCCAGTCGGACACCGGCCGTCGCGGGGCGAACGGCCGGAAGCCGCCGGGCCGGAACTGGATCCCGCAGACCCGCCCGCGTCCGGCGAGCTTCTGCGTGAACAGCTCCAGCCCGATGCCCGCGACCTCGGCCCGAGCGGGCTCGTCGCCGTACTGCTGGAAGACCACGTTCACCGACGGGTGCGGCACCACATGGGAGGCGTACGGCTCGGTCAGGTCCCAGTCGACGAGCCAGTAGTGCTCGAGATACGGACGCAGGGCGGGCGCGGGCTTGCGGCGGCGGAAGCGGGCGCGGGCGAACAGCTCGCGGGCGTCCACGATGCCCCTCGTGTCGCGCCGGGGACCGGTCATGTGCCGATCCTAGAGCGGCCGGTGTCGCGTTTTTTCAATACGCGGCGCGGGGGCGGTGCCTACCGTGCCGGTATGACGAAAAGCATCAGTGACTTGCTCGAAGCAGCGGCGGAGCGCACCGTCCCGGTGGTGCGGGGCATCACGGACGAGCAGCTCGGCCACGCCACTCCGTGCGCCGAGTACGACGTGCAGGGGGTGGCCGACCACCTCTTCCAGGTGATGGTCAACTTCCAGGCGCTGGCGGCGAAGGAGGAAGCCGATTTCTCCGCGAAACCGGACTACGTCGGGCGTGGCGACTGGCGTGCCGCCTTCGCGGACGAGACGGCCGCGCTCGTGAGGGCGTGGGCGGCGCCCGGTGCGGAAGAGGGCACCTCGGGTGCGATGGGGCTGCCGGCCGGCGTCGTCGGACGGATGGCCCTCGGGGACCTGACCGTGCACGGGTGGGACCTGGCCCGCGCCACCGGGCAGCCGTACACGCCCGACCCGGTCGTGGTCGGCGACGTGCTCGGCGCCTTCCGGGAGCTCGCTCCCACGGGCCGGCGGATGGGGGCCTTCGGCGAGGAGTTCCCGCTGCCCGACGGCGGCGCGGGGGCGTCCGACTTCGACCGGCTGCTGGCCCTGACCGGCCGCGACCCGGGGTGGCGGCGGCCGTAGCGACGAACCCCAGCCGTCCCCTCCCGACGATCACCCCCGTCGACGGCGTGCCGCGTCCCGTCCCGCCGGACGCGGACGGCACTCTGTGGGTGGCCGCGTCACCGTGACGGCGGCCGGGCCACCGGCAGCGGCTACGCCTCCGGCCTCGGCTCGGGCACGGGGCGCGTCCGCGCCGTACGTGATCCGGTCGCGCCCGCCTCCGTACATCTTCCGGACGCGTCCCGTTAAGCTCACGGCTCACTGACGGTGAGCGAACGACGGACGGAGACGTGGCGTGTCACGAGCGCGTGTGGGTGTGGCCGTACTGACCATGGGCACGCGCCCCGCCGAACTGGGGGCGCTGCTCGACTCGGTGGCCGCGCAGGACCTTCACGCGACGCGCGTGGTCGTCGTCTCCAACGGCGCGCCCCTTCAGGAACTGCCGCCCGGCGTCACCGGGATCGAGCTTCCCGAGAACCTCGGCGTGTCCGGCGGGCGCAACGTCGCCATGGAGCGGCTGCGGGAGTTCGGGGACGTCGACGTCCTCGTCGATCTGGACGACGACGGACTGCTCATCGAGCGGGACGTGTTCAGCCGGATCGCGGCCATGTACGACGCGGACGACACGCTGGGGATCGTCAGCTTCCGTATCGCCGACGAGACCGGTTTCACCCAGCGGCGGCACGTCCCGCGCATCGGCAGGACCGATCCGCTGCGCGGCGGGCAGGTGACCACCTTCCTCGGCGGCGGGCACGCCCTGTCGATGCGGATGCTGGAGCGGGTGGGCGGCTGGCCGGAGGACTTCTTCTTCACGCACGAGGAGACCGACCTCGCCTGGCGCGCCCTCGACGACGGCTGGAAGATCCTCTACGCCCCCGAGCTGGTGCTTCAGCATCCCCGGACCGCGCCCACCCGGCACGGCGTCTACTACCGGATGACCGCGCGCAACCGGGTCTGGCTGGCGAAGCGGAATCTCCCGGCCGTTCTGGTGCCGCTCTATCTGGGCGCCTGGACCGCCCTCACCGTCGCCCGCACCCGGTCCGCGCCGGGACTGCGGGCGTGGTTCGGGGGGTTCGCGGAAGGGGTCCGCAGGCCCTGCGGGACGCGGCGGCCGATGCGCTGGAGCACGGTCTGGCTGATGGCGCGGCTGGGCCGGCCCCCGGTGATCTGACCGGCGGAAGAACGCGCCGCCGCGCCCGTGACCGCCGCGGAGACGCGCCCGTAACCGTCGCGGAGCCGCGCCCGTAACCCCTCGGTAGGCGCGCCTGACCGCCTCCGTAGACGCCCCCGCAATCGCCACCGTAAGGGAACCGTCATGTCATAAGGGCCCCGCGGGCGCCCGCCGCGGCCTTGAATGGAGATCCGGCAGTGATGATCGACGGATTCTTTCGAGGAGGCGGGGATGGGGCGCGTGCGCAGGGCTCTGAGCAGACCGGTGGGTGTGGTGGCGCTGGTGCTGGCGGTCGTGGTGGCGGTGGCGGGGCTGTACTGGTTCCAGCCGTGGAAGCTCTGGCAGGACGAGACCGTGGACGAGGCGCTCCCAGGGGTCGAGGCCCCGGCGACGCCGACGACCGGGCCCGCCGAGAGCACGCCGCCGGACTCCGCGGCGCCGTCCGCGACGCCGGCGGGCCCCGAGATGCTTGCGGGCGGTGAACTGATCAGCCACGAGCACACGACGACCGGTTCCGCGCGGCTGCTGCGCCTGCCGGACGGCTCGTACACCCTGCGGCTGGAGAACCTGGACACGAGCAACGGGCCCGATCTGCGCGTCTGGTTGACCGACGCGCCCGTCAAGGAGGGCAAGGCGGGCTGGCACGTCTTCGACGACGGCAAGTACGTCAGCCTCGGCAAGCTCAAGGGCAACAAGGGCGACCAGAACTACGCGTTGCCCGCCGATGTCGACCCGGCCGACTTCACCAGCGTCAGCATCTGGTGCGACCGGTTCGACGTGTCCTTCGGCGCGGCGGAACTCTCCCGCACCTGAGCGGCGGTGTGGGGAGGTGCGGGGCCACGGCCAGAACCAGGCAGTTCGGTCGGCGGCTCTCGGTGGTTCTCACCGGTCGGCGTCGTTTCCCGGGCTCAGGTGCCCGGATGTGCCCTTGCCGGTGGGCGTTCGCAGAAGGGCGTGCGACGAGGGCTTGTGCCCACCGGACCTTGATGAGGCAGCGGTGCAGACGAGCCATCGGTGCAGACGTGGGTTCCGAAGGGCCTTCCTCACACAGTGCTCAAGGGCGTCCTGAGCTGTTGGCCGGGTTCTGTGCCGATTCACGCGGTCCCGCGGTCGGTGGCCGCGCGAGTCAGCGGGTCGAGAGGCCGGGCCACGCGGCGGAGGCGTCGTCGCGGTCGGGGTCGGGCAGGCGGATCGGGCGGACGGGGATCATGCGGGCATGCCCGTCAGTGACCGCTGTCCACGTGGTGGGGCGGCCCGAGTAGCACAGGGTGGTCAGGGCGAAGACCCCTTCGGCGTAGACCTCGACGTACTCGCCGATGGTGAGGATACGCAGGAACGCGGCGGGCTCGGGCAGTAGCGTCTCGCAGAGGCGGGTGCCGCCCGGCCCCGTGACCCACAGGTTCCTGCCGTGGCAGCCGACGACGAGGGCGGGCCGGTCCCTTTCGTCGCTGTGGGTGCGCAGGGTGATCTCGACGGGGCCGGTCATGTCGATGTCGCCGACCGCGTGCAGGGCGGGCTGGTGGGTTTCCTCGCCGAGCCACTCTTCCAGGCCCCGCCACCATTCCAGTCGGGGAGCGGCGTCCGGGGGCGTGACGAGGAGTTTCGGCTGGGCGAGCATGCCACGGCAGCGGTCGCCGGTGTCGGTGAGGCCGACCCGGCGGGGGGTGGTGTGCAGGACGACGCGGGAGCCGTCGGGGGCCGGGATGACGCGGGGGGCGTAGCTGCCGGTGGGTCCGAGGGAGCCGCGCCGGCTCCAGGGGCCCCGCAGGTTGGGGGCGCTCCACGCTTCGAAGCCCCGTGTGGAGCCGATGGAGCCGAGGAGCAGCCACGTGCCGTCGTCGAGGCGCTCCAGTACCGGGCACTCCAGCTCGTCGACGTCGCCGGGTGCGATCAGCGGCGGCTGGACCGTCCAGTGCTCCAGGTCGTCGGAGGTGGCCCAGGCGACGCAGCCGCTCACCTCGACGGGGAGGGAGGCGTCACTCGCGCAGACGACCATCACCCAGCCGTCTTGCTCGTCGTCGCGTACGACGAAGGGGTCGCGCCAGGCCATCTGCTCGCCGGTGCGGTACCAGCGCGGGTCCGCCTCGACAACCGGTCGGTTGCCGTGGCGGCGCCAGCCGGTGCCGTCGGTGCGGTCGGAGTACGCAAGGCCGACGGTCTGCAGTGGCCAGCCGTCCGGCGTCAGCCCGCTCACGCCGGTGTAGAACATCGCCATGCCGGCGCCGTGCCGGACGGGGTGCATGGTCCACACCGCCTGCTGGTCGAAGCGGCCGGGCAGGCCGACCCCGAACGCGGTGCCCTGCGGCTGCCAGCCGACCAGGTCGGTCGAGGTGGCCCGGCCGTAGGAGGTCTCCATCCGCAGATGGTCGAACTCCGCTGTCCAGGGGCCCTGCAGGTGCAGCACCGCGTACGTGCCGTCCTCGTCGCGAAGGAGGGCGAAGTCGTTCACGCAGAGGCCGGGCGGGGCGTATCGCATGCACAGTTCCTGTCGGCTCACAGCGCCCAAACGCATGCGCTGATCATGGATCAAAACGGACTCTCTCTGGATTCGGCCCAAGTAAATCTGAACGCAAACGCTTGCGCAACAACAGGGTCGGGTTTACGGTCACGTCACCCTCACATCACACCGACGTGAACCAACGGGAGGAACTGCCCCGTGACGGCCAGCATCAACGACGTCGCCCACGCCACCGGCGTCTCCGCGTCCACAGTGTCCCGTGCCCTGCGCGGCCGGCCGGGCGTGTCCGACGTGGTGCGGGCCCAGATCGAGGCCGCCGCCGCCCAGCTCGGCTACACCGCCTCCCGCTCCGCCTCCAGCCTGGCCAGCGGCCGCACCTACACGATCGGTGTCCTGGTGCCGTATGTGGGCCGCTGGTTCTTCGGCACCGTGCTGGACGCGGCCGAGAAGGTGTTCAGCGCCGCCGGGTACGACGTGCTGCTGTACAACCTGGGTTCGCCGGAGACGCGCAAGCGCTTCTTCACCAGGCTGCCGGTCCGCAAGCGGGTGGACGCGGTGCTGACGCTCCTCATCCCCGAGGCCGAGGAGTCGGCGGCGCTGCGCTCACTGGGGGTCCCGCTGGCGACCACGGTCGGCGGAACCCGGCCCGGCTTCACGGTCGTCGGCATCGACGACCGTGCCGGCACCGAAAGCGCCGTGCGGCATCTGGTCAACCTCGGCCACCGCCGCATCGGCATGATCTCGGGGACCAGTGGTCCGCTGCACTGGACCACCCCCATCGAGCGCCGCAACGCCTACCTGGACGTTCTGGCCGACGCCGGGGTAGAGCACGACGCGGCCCTGGAGGCGGACGGCGACTACACCGTCAAGGGCGGCGAGCGGGCCATGACCGAGCTGCTGGCGGCCTCCCGCCCGCCGACCGCGGTGTTCGCGCAGTCCGACGAGATGGCGATGGGTGCGCTGCGCGCCCTGCGCCGCCACCGGCTCAAGGCCCCGGACGACGTGTCCGTCGTCGGCTTCGACGACCATGAACTCGCCGATGTGGTCGGACTGACCACTGTCGCCCAGCCGGTCGCCGAACAGGGCGCCGAGGCGGCCCGGCTGCTGCTGCGCCAGCTCGACGAACCCGACGCCGAACGCCAGGAGCATGTCCGGATGCCCATCCGTCTCGTTCTGCGCGAGACCACGGCCCCGCCCTGTCCGCGCGGACCGCAGTAGCACTCACCCCTCCTTCGAGCCCCACACCCCCACGCCTCGACAACACGCCCGTCCAACCCTCGCCACAGCACGGAGGCACAAAGCATGAGCTCGACCAGCAGAAAGTACCGCCGCACAGCCTGTACGAGCCTGGCTCTCGCCCTGCCTCTGGCGGCTCTGGCCGCCTGTGGGGGAGGCGGCAGCACCGACACCTCGGCGGAGGCGGGCAGCGGCAAGGGCATCATCAGCGTCTGGGCCCACCAGGGCCAGAAGAGCGAGGACGCTGCGGTGCAGGCCGCGGTGACGTCCTTCAACTCCTCGCAGAGCGACATCAAGGTCGAGCTGAAGCTGATTCCCGGCAATGACTACACCAAGACCATCACCGCGACCGACGCGTCCGAACTGCCGGACGTGATGGAGTTCGACGGCCCGACCATGGCGAACTTCGTCTACAACAAGAAGCTCGCCCCCATAGACGACCATGTCTCCGCCAAGACGATGGCCAACGCCACCGACGCGAGCAAGTCCCAGGGCGAGATCGGCGGAAAGCACTACGGCCTGGCCATGTACGACTCCGGACTGGGGATCTACGGGAGCAAGCAGCTGCTGGACGCGGCCGGGGTCGAGTACCCGACGAGCCTGGACGACGTCTGGACGGCCGACGAGTTCGCCGCCGCGCTCAAGAGCCTGAAGGCCAAGGATCCCGATGGAAAGGTCCTCGACGTTCAGGAGAACAACGGGTTCGCCACCGAGTGGGGCACCTACGGCTTCGCCCCGGTCGTCTGGTCAGCCGGCGGCTCCCTCCTCAAGGACGGCAAGGCCGAGGGCGCCCTCGACACCCCGGACGCGGTCTCGGCCCTGAAGACCTTCCAGTCCTGGAAGACCTATGTCGACCCCAACACCGACGGCAACGCCTTCGCCAAGGGCCGCGTCGCCCTGAGCTGGGTCGGCCACTGGATGTACCCCGCCTACAGCAAGGCTCTCGGCGACGACCTCCTCGTGCTGCCGCTGCCCGACTTCGGCAACGGCCCCAAGACGGGGCAGGGCTCGTGGGCCTGGGGCATCGGCGCCGACAGCAAGAACGCCAAGGCCGCCGGCGCCTTCCTCGACTACCTCCTCAACGACACCAACGTCACCGCGATGACGACGGCCAACGGCGCCCCGCCCGCCACCGGGAGCGCGCTCGCTGCGAGCCCCCTGTACAAGCAGGGCGGCCCGCTCCAGCTCTTCGCCGACCAACTCGCCAAGCCCTGCGGCGACAGCGACATCACCAAGACGTGCGTCGCCGTCACGCGCCCCGTGACCGCCGGATACCCCACCATCACCGCCAAGTTCGGCGAGGCCCTCAACGCCGTCTACGGCGGCGCGGACCCGAAGAGTGCCCTGGAGAAGGCCGCCCGAGCCATCGATCAGGACTTCTCCGACAACGCCGGCTACAAGATCCCGTAGGACCATCGGCCGGGGGCGGGCCCGCTTGTGCCGTGCCCGCCCCCGCCGGGAACAGGACCCATCCGTGACCTCCGCCGAACCGGCGCACGCCGCGCCCCACGCACGGGAGAAGGCCCCACCCGTGACCGCCGTCAAGCCCGCGCGTCCGGCGCGTCCGGCGCGCACTGCGCGCAAGAACCGCGACTCGCTGCACGGACTGCTCATGTCCACGCCCGCCGTCGCAGGCCTCATAGCCTTCGTCGGTATCCCCTTCGGCTACGCCGTCGTCCTCTCCTTCTACAACGTCCGCCTCGGCTCCCCGCTCGCACCGTCCTTCTTCGGCATGGAGCAGTACCGGCGGCTGTTCACCGACCCTGATCTGTCTGGCCCCTTCCTGCAGGCCCTGCTCAACAACCTGACCTTCGCCGCGGTCGTCGTCCCCATACAGACGGCTCTGGCACTGGGGCTGGCGATCCTGCTCAACCGCAAGCTGAAGGCGATCGGCCTGTTCCGGTCCCTCTTCTTCATGCCGGTCGTCTTCCCGATGGCGCTGGTCGCGGTCATCTGGCGGCTCATACTCGCCCGCGGCGAGCAGGGCATGCTCAACTCCGCACTGCATGCGGTGAGTTTCGGCAACTGGGGATCCTTCGACTGGCTCGGCGACTCCGCCACCGCGATGGCCTCGATCATCGTGCTGTCCGTCTGGCAGGGCGTCGGCTTCCAGATGGTCATTCTCCTCGCCGGCCTCCAGCAGATCCCGGGCGAACTCTATGAAGCCGCCGAACTCGACCGGGCCTCCCGCTGGCAGCAGTTCCGCCACGTCACCCTGCCCGGTATCCGCGGCACCCTCATCTTCGTCGCCATGCTCACCTCGGTGCTCTCCTTCCGGGTCTTCGACCAGGTCTACGTTCTCATCCGCGGCGGCGGCCTCAACGAGGACGCCGCCCGCACCGTGATGTACCAGGCCGTCACCACCGCCTTCGACCAGAACAACGTCGGTCAGGCGTCCGCGATCACCGTCGTCTTTTTCCTGATCGTCGTCGCCCTGACCCTCATCCAGCGCCGCGTCGTCCGGCCCGACAACGAGGACTGACCATGAGCACCAACGCGGGCCTTACCCGCGCGCCCCTGCGCCGCTTCCTCGACTACGCCGTCCTGAGCGTCCTGGCGTTCATCTTCACGCTGCCGGTGATCTACTTGCTCATGGGCAGCCTCAAGCCGTCCGGCGAAGTCCTGAACGGCCTGTCCGGCTTCCTCCCCACCCACCTCTCCCTGGGCAACTACACGGCTGTCCTCGACAGTCTCAACTCCGACAGCACCGGCTACTTCTGGCGCTTCATGGGCGTCTCACTGCTGCTGGCGTTCGTGGTGGTGACGGGCGGGCTGTTCGTCAACTCCATGGCGGCGTACGGGCTGTCACGGCTGAAGTGGCGCGGCCGGAACGCCGTCTTCACCCTCGTCCTGCTGCTCATGCTGGTCCCGTTCGAGTCGGTGGCCGTCCCGCTCTTCTACATGTTCAACGACCAGCGCAACACGCTCTTCATCCAGGCGCTCCCGTTCATCGCCAACGCCTTCTCGGTCTACCAGTTCCACACGTTCTTCCGCTCGATCCCACCGAGCATCGAGGAAGCCGCCCGCCTCGACGGCGCGGGCCCCTGGCGCACCTTCTTCGCGATCATCGTCCCGATGTCGAAGCCGGCCTTCGCTTCGGTGGCGATCCTGACCTTCCTCATCCAGTGGGGCTCCTTCCTCTGGCCCGTTCTGATGGTCTCCGACCCATCGGTACGCCCGCTGCCGCTGGAGATGAGCGTCTTCCAGGCCCAGCTGCCCCCGGACTGGGGTCAGATCCTCGCCTTCGGCGTCCTGCTCGTCCTGCCCGTACTGATCGTCTTCGCCTTCTTCCAGCGCTGGTTCGTCCAAGGCGTCGCGAGTTCCGCCGTCAAAGGCTGAGCCGCTTCCTGAGGCTGCCGTCGTGGATCACCCCATCGCCGACACCCCGGCGCTCGCGACGACCCCTGCACGGGAGTCGAGGGGAAGACGGCGGCGAGCCACGCCCTCCAGGGCACATCGGTGCCTTCACAGCCCTCACTGTGCCCTGGCGGCCTGACGGCCCTGTTCCGCGGATGACGAGGGCGGGGCCCGAAAGCCCCGCCCGAAACTCCACAAAGCTCTTGGGTCAGGGCCAGACCAGGCAGTACGGCTGGTGCCCCGCCTCGTGCAGACGATGGCTGAAATCCTGCCATTCGTGGAGCAGTTGGTAGACGTTGAACGCGTCCCGCGGCCCGCCGCGGTCCGGGACCGTCGACCATATGAACGCCGCCGCGCCCACCGACTCCTCGCCGATGCCGCGCAGCGGGTCGACCACGGTCATCGGCAGCTTCACCACCGCGTAGTCGGGGTGGAGCACCACGAGTTCCAGCGGCGGCACTTTGTTCAGGGGCATGCCCTGGATGCCGGTCAGCACCATCGCGGCTATGGTCTCCGGCTTGATCTTGGTGAACATCCCGCCCATGCCGAGCTCGTCGCCGCCGAGCTCCTCGGGGCGCATCGAGATCGGCACCCGCGCGGCAGTGGCCCCGTCGGGCGCGCCGAAGTATTTGTAGGTCACCCCCACTCGGCCGCTCCTGCCTCCCGCGGGCTCATCTCCTTCGCCTCGCCGGTGCTTTCCGCGCCGGGCAGGCTCAGGACCCAGGTCGTCGGTCCCCTCGCCCAGTCCGCCACCGCGATGCATATCTCCACCCGACCACTCGCAGCCCCCGCCGCGCAACCCGATCATCGTGACAGTGACCTCCCCCACGAACGTGCGGTGAAACACCTGTCCACCAGATCTGTCCGAGCCTCTGAGACCATGGATTCTGTGAGCTTTCCCTATGACGCCCCAGTTTCGCAGACGCTTTTCGACCGCGCGTCCCTCGTGACGCCCGGCGGCGTGAACTCTCCTGTCCGGGCTTTCCGCGCTGTGGGCGGTACGCCCCGGTTCATGGTGTCCGGTACCGGTCCATACCTCACCGATGCCGACGGGCGCGAGTATGTCGACCTCGTGTGCTCGTGGGGACCGATGATCCTCGGCCATTCCCATCCGGCCGTCATCGAGGCGGTGCTGGCCGCCGTGGCCCGCGGCACCTCGTTCGGCACGCCCGGCGAGGGGGAGGTCGCCCTCGCCGAGGAGATCGTGGCCCGTGTCGCGCCGGTCGAGCAGGTTCGGCTGGTTTCGAGCGGTACGGAAGCGACGATGTCCGCCATCCGTCTGGCCCGCGGCTTCACCGGCCGGCCCAAGATCATCAAGTTCGCCGGCTGCTACCACGGCCACGTGGACGCCCTGCTGGCCGCGGCCGGCTCCGGGGTGGCGACGTTCGGCCTGCCCGACACGCCCGGGGTGACCGGCGCGCAGGCCGGCGACACGATCGTGCTGCCGTACAACGATCTGGAGGCGGTGCACGCCGCGTTCCACGCCAACGCCGGGCAGATCGCCTGTGTGATCACCGAGGCGTCGCCCGGCAACATGGGCGTCGTCCCGCCCCGCCCCGGCTTCAACGAGGGCCTGCGGGCCGCTTGTGCGCAGAACGGCGCGCTGTACATCTCCGACGAGGTGATGACCGGTTTCCGCACCTCGAAGGCCGGCTGGTACGGCGTCGACGGTGTCGCGCCCGACCTGATGACCTTCGGCAAGGTCATGGGCGGGGGCTTCCCCGCCGCGGCCTTCGGCGGCCGCAAGGACGTCATGGCGCACCTCGCCCCGGCCGGCCCGGTCTACCAGGCGGGCACGCTCTCCGGTAACCCGGTGGCCACCGCCGCCGGTCTCGCGCAGCTGCGGCTCCTCGACGACGCCGCGTACGAGAAGGTGGACGCGGTCTCGCGGGAGATCCGGACGCTGGTGACCGATGCGCTCGCCAAGGAAGGCGTCGCGCACCGGCTCCAGACGGCGAGCAACATGTTCTCCGTCTTCTTCACGGCGACCGAGGTCAGGGACTACGAGGACGCGAAGAAGCAGGAGGCGTTCCGCTTCAACGCGTTCTTCCACTCGATGCTCTCCCAGGGCGTCTATCTGCCGCCGTCCGCCTTCGAGTCGTGGTTCGTCTCCACGGCCCACGACGAGCGGGCGATCGAGCGGATCGCCGCCGCGCTGCCCGCCGCCGCCCGCGCCGCCGCGGAGGCCACGGCATGAGCGCCTGGCAGAGCAGCGGCTCCGAGCACCACGCGCTCGACGACGCACTGGACCGCGCCGCCGCGGAGGGCGCCGAGGTCCAGCGCGTGTCCGGCGGCGAGATCACGGTCGTGCATGTAATGCGCCACGGAGAGGTGCACAACCCCGACGGTGTCCTCTACGGGCGCCGCAGCGGCTACCACCTCTCCGAGCTCGGCCGGCAGATGGCGGACCGGGTCGCCGAGCACCTGTCGGGACGCGACATCACCCATGTCGTCGCGTCCCCGCTGGAGCGGGCGCAGGAGACGGCCATGCCGATCGCGAAGACGCACGGCCTGACCCTCGACACGGACGAGCGGCTGATCGAGGCGGCCAACGTCTTCGAGGGCAAGACGTTCGGCGTCGGTGACGGCGCGCTGCGCAAACCGGGCAACTGGAAGCATCTGACCAACCCGTTCCGCCCGTCGTGGGGCGAGCCGTACGTCGAGCAGGCCAGGCGGATGATGGCCGCGCTGGACGCGGCACGGGACGCGGCGCGCGGCCACGAGGCCGTGTGCGTCAGCCACCAGCTGCCGATCTGGACGGTCCGCAGCTTCGTGGAGCGCCGCCGGCTGTGGCACGACCCGCGCCGCCGCCAGTGCACGCTCGCCTCGCTGACCACGTTCACGTACGAGGGCGACCGGATCGTGTCCGTGGGCTATACGGAACCGGCCCGCGATCTCGTCCCGGCGCACCTCCTCGCGGGGGCCCGGCCGGTGAAGGGCAAGAGCAAGGCATTCGGCGCGTAGGCGGCCGCCGCTGCTCGTCGATCACCCGGTCAGAAACCAGTCAAGATCGTTCGCCGACGTTAAAGAAAAATAACCAGAAATCCCCGGAACCCTCATGTTCCGCCGCGCATCTGAGCTTGTACCGGTTTGCTGTGCCGGTTCCGTCGCCGGTTCAGTCGCTGGTTCGCTGTGCCGGTTTCAACAGCTCTCCGAGCAAGAGAGAGCGCGGATGGGGGACGACATGCGGGACATCAGTCGAAGGGGTCTGCTCGGGGCGGGGCTTGGGGCCGCGGCCGCGATCGGGGTGGCGGGCTGCGGCTACGGCGGCTCGGGCGGCGGCGGGCACGACGATCCGGCCAAGGGCGGCGGCCCGGGCGAGGGCGGCGCCAGGACCTCTCCGTCGAAGACCCCGGGCCGGCCGATCGGCGACGGTTCCACCGTCGACACGGGGAAGCAGCCGCACCAGCCGCAGAAGCCCGTCCCGCTCGAACCGGGGCAGACGCCGCCGCAATTCGTGATTTTTTCCTGGGACGGGGCGGGCGAAGTGGGCAACGACCTCTTCCCCCGATTCCTCGAAATCGCCAGGAACCACGGGGCGGGCATGACCTTCTTCCTCTCCGGGAACTATGTTCTGCCCGAATCGAAGAAGTCGCTCTACCGGCCGCCCAACAACCCGGTCGGCGCCTCCGACATCGGTTATCTCACCGACGACCACATCAAGGACACGCTGAAATACATACGCCAGGCATGGCTCGACGGCCATGAGATAGGCACCCACTTCAACGGCCATTTCTGCGGCGGCAGCGGATCGGTCGCCAACTGGACGGCCGCGGACTGGCGCAGCGAGATAGACCAGGCTGTGAAGTTCGTCACCGAATGGCGCACGATCAGCGGCTGGCAGGACGTCGAGCCGCTGCCCTTCGACTACCGCAAGGAACTCGTCGGCGCACGCACCCCCTGCCTGCTCGGTCAGGACAATCTGCTGCCGGTGGCCAAGCAGCTCGGCTGGCGCTACGACGCCAGTTCGCCCGGCGGCCGCCAGATCTGGCCGGACAGGAAGCTCGGCATCTGGGACCTGCCGCTCCAGGCCGTCCCGTTCCCCGGCCACTCCTTCGAAGTCCTCTCCATGGACTACAACATGCTCGCCAACCAGTCGAAGAATTCGACCCAGGGCATGCCCTCCCGTTATCCGGCGTGGAAGAAGCAGGCGACCGACGCCTATCTCGCCGGATTCAACCGGGCCTACGAGACCAATCGCGCGCCGTTCTTCATCGGCAACCACTTCGAGCAGTGGAACGGCGGCATATACATGGACGCCGTGGAGGATTCGCTCAAGGGCATGGCCGAGAAGAAGGACGTACGGCTGGTGTCCTTCCGTCAGTTCTGTGACTGGCTCGACGTGCAGGACCCGCAGGTGCTCGCCAAGCTGCGTACGCTCGAAGTCGGTCAGGCGCCGACGGGCGGCTGGAACGCATTCTTTAAGGCGGCTTGACAACGGCCCCAATCGGGCACGCAGGGGGGTGCGGAAGATCGGCGCGGGAGCCATGCGAAACTTTTCACATGAGCCATAGCCGTGCCTCCCGCGCCGCCGTGCTGACCGCCCTGGTCGCCGCGGGCGCGCTCACCCTGTCGGCCTGCGGCGACGGTGGAAAGTCCGGCGGTGGCGGCGACACGAACTTCGTCACCGGCACCGGCGGTATCTCCACCGTCCCCAAGGGCGAGCGCCAGTCGCCCGACAAGCTCGCGGGCGAGACCCTCCACGGCGAGCACCTCGACGTCGCCGATCTCAAGGGCAAGGTCGTCGTGCTGAACGTATGGGGATCGTGGTGCGGGCCGTGCCGTGCCGAGGCGCGCTATTTCTCCGAGGTCGCCAAGGAGACCAAGGCGCAGGGTGTGGAGTTCGTCGGGATCAATACCCGCGACGCCAAGAAGCAGAAGGCGATCAACTTCGAGAAGGACTACGGAGTCGAGTACCCGAGCCTGTACGACCCGATCGGGAAACTGATCGTCAACGGCTTCCCCAAGGGCACGCTGAACCCGCAGGCCATTCCCACCACGATCGTTCTCGACCGTGAGGGCAAGATCGCGGCCCGTTCCCTCAAGGCGCTGGACGACAAGGAACTCCGCAAGATGATCGACCCGCTGATCGCGGAGAAGTGATCCCGTGGAAGTCCTTGCCGCAGCGTCGGAAACGAACGACACGGTGCTCGGCGGCGCACTGCTGCTCGCGCTGCCCATCGCCGTCGTCGCCGGGCTCGTCTCCTTCTTCTCGCCCTGCGTACTGCCCCTCGTGCCCGGCTACCTGTCCTATGTGACCGGGATCAGCGGCACCGACCTGGCGGACGCCCGGCGCGGCCGGATGGTCACCGGCGCGTCCCTCTTCGTCCTCGGCTTCACCGTCGTCTTCGTCTCCGGCGGCGCGCTCTTCGGCTACTTCGGGACGACCCTGCTGGGCCACCGGGAGATCCTGTCCAGGATTCTCGGCGTGCTCATGGTCCTGCTCGGCGTGTTCTTCATGGGCCTGATGCCCTGGCTCACCCAGCGGGAGTTCCGCTTCCACAAGCGGCCGACGGCGGGGCTGGCCGGCGCACCGCTGCTGGGCGCGCTCTTCGGCGTGGGCTGGACGCCCTGCTTCGGCCCGACCCTCACCTCGGTCAATGTGCTCGCGCTCGAGCAGGCGAGCGCCGGCCGCGGGGCCATACTGATGGTCGCGTACTGCCTGGGGCTCGGTCTGCCGTTCGTCGCCGCCGCGGTCGCCTTCCGCAGGGCCCTCGGGGCGTTCGGCTGGATCAAGCAGCACTACACCTGGGTGATGCGGATCGGCGGCGGCATGATGATCGCGACCGGTCTGCTGCTGCTCACAGGCGCATGGGACACCCTGGTGCAGGAGATGCAGGGCTGGTCCAACGGCTTCACGGTGGGGATCTGAGCATGAGCAAGACCGATGAGCGCGAACTCGGCGAGGCCGGGGCGCACCTGTCGACCGCTCCCGTGGAGGAGCGGGCCCCGGACTCCGTCGGCGGTCCCGCGATAGGAGTGACCGGCTGGCTGCGCTGGTTCTGGCGGCAGCTGACCTCCATGCGCGTCGCGCTGATCCTGCTTTTCCTGCTGTCGCTGGGCTCCATCCCGGGCTCGCTGATTCCGCAGAACAGCGTGGACGCGATGAAGGTGGACGCCTTCAAGAAGCAGCACGAGGTCCTGACACCGGTCTACGAGAAGCTCCAGCTGTTCGACGTCTACAGCTCGGTGTGGTTCTCCGCGATCTACATCCTGCTGTTCATCTCGCTCATCGGCTGCATCGTGCCGCGCAGCTGGCAGTTCGTCGGCCAGCTCCGCGGCCTGCCGCCGGGCGCGCCCGGGCGGCTCACCCGCCTGCCCGCCTACACCACCTGGCGGACCGGGGCCGAGCCGGAGGAGGTGCGGGAGGCGGCGCTCACGATGCTGAAGCGGCGCCGTTTCCGTGCCCGTACCGACGGTGACGCGGTCGCCGCGGAGAAGGGCTATCTCCGGGAGGCGGGGAACCTCGTCTTCCATGTGTCGCTGATCGTGATCCTCGTGGCGTTCGCGGCGGGGGTCCTCTTCAAGTCCGAGGGCGGCAAGCTGATCGTCGAGGGCGACGGCTTCTCCAACACCCTCACCCAGTACGACGACTTCAAGTCCGGTTCGCTGTTCCACGCCGACGAACTCGTGCCGTTCAGTTTCACCCTGGACAGCTTCACCGGCACGTACGAGAAGAACGGTCCGCAGCGCGGCACGCCCCGCACCTTCGAGGCCGCCGTGACCTGGTCCAAGGGCGGCGGACCCGAGCGGAAGTCGGTCATCGAGGTCAACAAGCCGCTGGACGTCGACGGCACCAAGGTCTATCTGCTGGAGCACGGCTACGCGCCCGTGGTGACCGTCCGCGACGGCAGGGGCAAGGTCGTCAGCAGCGAGGCCGTACCGCTGCTGCCGATCGACGCCAACGTCTCGTCGACCGGCGCGATCAAGGTGATGGACGGCTACCGCGACAAGAACGGCAAGCGGGACCAGCTCGGCTTCGCCGCGTTCTTCGTGCCGACGTACGGCGGTGAGAACAGCGGCCAGATGTTCTCCCAGTTCCCCGGGCTCGAGTACCCGGCGCTCAGCCTCGGCGCCTTCCACGGCAGCCTCGGTGTCGACGCCGGCCTGCCGCAGAACGTGTACCAGCTCGACACCAGCAAGATGAAGCAGTTCAAGGACGCCGACGGCAACAGGCTCACCGAGCGCCTGCTGCCCGGCGAGACCATGGAGCTGCCCAACGGCGCAGGCTCGATCACCTTCGAGGAGGAAGTGAAGGAGTGGGCCAGCTTCCAGATCTCGCAGCAGCCCGGCAACGGCTGGGCGCTGACCGGCGCGATCGCGGCCATCGCCGGTCTCGCCGGGTCGTTGTTCATCCAGCGCCGCCGGGTCTGGGTGCGGGCCGTACGCGGTGAGGACGGCGTGACCGTCGTCGAGATGGCCGGCCTCGGCCGCAGCGAGTCGGCGAAGCTCCCCGAGGAGCTGACCGAGCTCGCCGCCACCCTCCATGCACAGGCGCCGACCGCGCCTGAACCCGTAGAAGTTCCTGCCGAAGGGGCCAAGGAGTGACTCTCGCCGCCGCAACCAACGCGAACCTGGCCGAGATCAGCAACTACCTGATCTACTCGTCGATGGCCGTCTACACCCTGGCCTTCTTCGCGCACATCGCCGAGTGGACGCTCGGCAGCCGCAGCAAGGTGGCCCGTACCGCCGCCGCGCTGACCGCCCCGGCCGGGAAGAGCGCGCCCGAGGCGCCGAAGGTCCGGGTCAAGGGCGGCGGCACCGCCGTCCTGGAGAAGCCGAAGGCCGCTGAGCAGCCGAAGGTCGTCACCCGTGCCGCGCACGGCGCCCGTGACGTACCCGACGGGCCCGGCGCGCACGGCGGCACCGAGAGCGGCGACCTGTACGGCCGGATCGCGGTCTCCCTCACCGCGCTCGCCTTCCTGCTCCAAGCGGCCGGTGTCGCCACCCGCGCCCTGTCGGTGCAGCGCGCGCCGTGGGGCAACATGTACGAGTTCTCGACGACGTTCTCGACCGTCGTCGTCGGCGTGTACCTGGCGCTGCTCCTCGCCAAGAAGAACGTCCGCTGGGCGGGTCTGCCGCTGGTCACCACCGTGCTGCTCGACCTCGGCATCGCCGTCACCTGGCTCTACACGGAGAGCGACCAGCTCGTCCCGGCACTCGACTCGTACTGGCTGTGGATCCACGTCTCCACCGCGATCTTCTGCGGCGCGGTCTTCTACCTGGGCGCCGTCGGCACGGTGCTGTACCTGTTCCGCGACTCCTACGAGAACAAGCTGGTCCAGGGCGGCAAGCCGGGCCGCTTCGCCACCTCGGTCCTGGAGCGGCTGCCCGCCTCCGCCTCCCTCGACAAGTTCGCCTACCGCGTCAACGCCGCCGTCTTCCCGCTGTGGACGTTCACGATCATCGCGGGCGCGATCTGGGCCGGCGACGCGTGGGGCCGCTACTGGGGCTGGGACGCCAAGGAGGTCTGGTCGTTCATCACCTGGGTCGCCTACGCCGCCTATCTCCACGCCCGCGCCACCGCCGGCTGGAAGGGCCGCAAGGCCGCGTACCTGGCGCTGATCGCCTTCGCCTGCTGGCTGTTCAACTACTACGGCGTGAACATCTTCGTGAACAGCCTGCACTCGTACGCGGACGTCGATTGAGTTAGCGCCCGCGCCGCCGCGGGGTGACGCTGGATGCATGAGTGACGTGATCCCCCACGGCACCGTCGAGACCCGGGACGACGGCACTCGCCTGCTGCGGTACGAACTGCGCCTGCCGCATCCGGTGATCCGGGTATGGGCCGCCGTGGCCACCCCCGAAGGCCTGCCGGCCTGGCTCTGCGCCGCCGACGTACTGGAACCGAGAGTCGGCGGCGCGGTCACGCTCCGCCGGCTCAACGCCTCCTCCGAGGAGCGCCACACCGTCGCGGACGGGCGGGTGACCGCCTGGGACGTGGAACGCGTCGCCGAGTACACGGTCTCCGGCCACGGCCGCATCCGCTTCCACCTCGAACCGCACGGCGACAGCGGGACCGTGCTGCGCTTCACCAACGAACTGCGCTGCGACGACGGCGTCCTCCCGGACCGCCTCGCCTGCTGGCACAACCACTTCGAGCTGCTGGTGGACGCCCTCGAAGGCAGGCCCATGACCGACTGGGCCCTCTGGACGCCGAAGCGCCGGCGGCAACTGCGGGACGCCTACGCGACCGCGTGAGCGCTCAGGCGCCGATGTCCTCGTGCCACAGCTCGGGCCGGGCCGCGACGAAGTCGCGCATCATCGCCGTGCACCCGGCGTCGTCCAGCAGCACGATCTCCACGCCGTGCCCGGCCAGCCAGTCGTGGCCGCCGTGGAAGGTCTCCGCCTCGCCGATCACCACCCGCGAGATGCCGAACTGCCGTACCAGCCCACTGCAGTACCAGCACGGCGACAGCGTCGTCACCATCGTCGTCCCGCGATAGGAACGCTGCCGCCCGGCGGCCCGGAAGGCCGCCGTCTCCGCGTGCGCCGACGGATCGCCGTCCTGCACCCGCCGGTTGCGGCCCCGGCCCAGCAGCGCCCCGTCCGCCCCGTACAGCGCGGCCCCGATGGGAATCCCGCCCTCCCGGAGCCCGGCGCGCGCCTCGGCCACGGCGATCTCCAGCCACGCCTCGTATCCGCCGTGCGCCATGGCTCTCCTCCCGGTCAGGACTTGTCGCCCTCGCCACCCTGTTCGCGCTTCTTCAGCTCCTCCTCGCGGCGGCGCAGGTCCGCCTCCCAGTCCTTGAGGACCGATTCGTCCTTCTTGTTCTCGTCCTTGAGGGACTTCAGGAAGTCCGGGTTGTCGTCCGGGGCGACCCACTGGGTGCGGTGGTTGCGGTGCCACTCCGAGGGGGTGCGGCCGCCCGCCGGGGCGTGCCGCGTCTTGCCGGCGGCGAACCAGACGATCGGGCCGACGATCCAGAAAAGCAGGATGATGAACACCCAGGCCAGCTTGGGCAGATGCTTGGCCTCGTCCTCAGGCGTGTTCAGGCAGTCGACGAAAGCGTAGATCGTCAGTGCCAGCGGCAGGATGTACATCAGTGCCCTGAGCATGTGGGACAGCCCCCTGGAGACATAGGCGGGGCGGCGTTTCCCCGGCCCCGGTGACGGGGCCAGGGTAGCGGGTGCCCGATACTTGACCCCATGGCTTACGACGATCTTCGCTCCCTGCTCCGGGCGCTGGAGCGCGAGGGCGACCTCAAGCGCATCAAGGCCGAAGTCGACCCGTATCTCGAGGTCGGGGAGATCGTCGACCGAGTGAACAAGGCCGGCGGCCCGGCGCTGCTCTTCGAGAACGTGCGCGGCTCCGCGATGCCGCTCGCGATGAACGTGTTCGGCACCGACCGCCGTCTCCTCAAGGCGCTGGGCCTGAAGTCGTACGCGGAGATCAGCGAGAAGATCGGCGGACTGCTCAAGCCGGAGCTGCCGCACGGCTTCGTCGGGGTCCGCGAGGCGTTCGGCAAGCTCGGCTCGATGATGCACGTGCCGCCGAAGAAGGTGAAGGACGCGCCCGTGCAGGAGGTCGTCCTGCGCGGCGACGACGTCGACCTGGACATGCTGCCCGCGCTGTTCACCTGGCCCGAGGACGGCGGCTCCTTCTTCAACCTGGGCCTCACGCACACCAAGCACCCCGAGACGGGCGTGCGGAACCTCGGCCTGTACCGGCTCCAGCGGCACGACCGCCGGACGATCGGCATGCACTGGCAGATCCACAAGGACAGCCGCAACCACTACGCCGTCGCCGAGCGGCGCGGCGAGCGGCTGCCGGTCGCCATCGCCTTCGGCTGCCCGCCGGCCGTGACGTACGCCTCGACCGCGCCGCTGCCCGGCGACATCGACGAGTACCTGTTCGCCGGCTTCGTCGCGGGGCGGCGGACCGAGATGGTCGACTGCAAGACCGTGCCGTTGCAGGTCCCCGCGAACGCCGAGGTCGTGCTGGAGGGCTGGCTGGAGCCGGGGGAGATGCTGCCCGAGGGCCCCTTCGGCGACCACACCGGCTTCTACACGCCGCAGGAGCCGTTCCCGGCACTGACCATCGACTGCGTCACGATGCGCGAGCGGCCGCTGCTCCAGTCGATCGTGGTGGGCCGGCCGCCGACGGAGGACGGGCCGCTGGGCCGTGCCACCGAGCGGTTCTTCCTCCCGCTGCTGAAGATCATCGTGCCGGACATCGTGGACTACCACCTGCCGGAGTCGGGCGGCTTCCACAACTGCGCGATCGTCTCGATCGACAAGAAGTACCCGAAGCACGCGCAGAAGGTGATGCACGCCATCTGGGGCGCGCACATGATGTCGCTGACCAAGCTGATCGTGGTGGTGGACAAGGACTGTGACGTCCACGACCTGCACGAGGTCTCGTGGCGCGCGCTCGGCAACACCGACTACGCCCGCGACCTCACCGTCGTCGAAGGCCCGGTCGACCATCTCGACCACGCGTCCTACCAGCAGTTCTGGGGCGGCAAGGCGGGCATCGACGCGACGAGGAAGCTTCCGGAGGAGGGCTACACGCGGGACGGCGGCTGGCCGGAGATGGTCGAGTCCGATCCCGCGACGGCGGCGCTCGTCGACCGCCGCTGGAAGGAGTACGGCCTGTGAGCCCCGTCGCGGTGGGCGGGCCCGCCCTCTTCATCGGCACCGAGACCGACTACGTGGCCCTGGTGCGGCCCGAGCTCGACCCGGCCGACCCGGGGGTGCGGCTGGCCGCCGAGCAGGCGGGCGTCGCGCCCGAGGAGTTCGCCGGCGCCGGTGACACCTGGGCGGTCCTGTTCGAGACCGACGGCGAGGGCGACGGCTTCGAGCTGCCCGGTGTGCGCGACGCGGAACCCGCCGGCTTCGCGGAGCGGCTGCGTGCCGAGCTCGCCGCGGCGTCCGGGCCGTTCACCGTCGACGGCGCCGTGCTGCGGCTGGAGGCGCTGCCGGCCGGCGCGGACGCGTACGCCTTCACGGCGCACCTCACCCCGCCGGAGGACGACGGGGCGCGGCCGACCGTGGAGACGGGGCCGCTGCCCGTCGCCGGTCTGCTGGCCGACCTCGACGCGTTCCTCGGGAGCCTCGCATGACCACCGCCGACGGCGTCGTGGAGCCGGGCCCGGCTCCGCAGCCCACCGGGAAGGTGAAGGCCTTCCTGCGGCTGGTGATGATCGAGCACTCGGTCTTCGCGCTGCCCTTCGCCTACATCGCCGCGCTCACCGCGATGTTCCGGGCGGACCGGAGCGTCCACTGGGTGGAGCTGCTGCTCGTCACCGTCGCGATGGTGGGCCTGCGGACCTTCGCGATGGCCTGCAACCGGATCATCGACCGAGAGATCGACGCCCGTAATCCGCGGACGGCGGGGCGCGAGCTGGTCACCGGCGCGGTGTCCGTCCGCTCGGCGTGGACGGGGGCGCTCGTCGCGCTCGTCGTCTTCCTCGGCGCGGCCGCCCTGCTCAACCCGCTGTGTCTGGCGCTGGCGCCGGTCGCGGTCGTGCCGATGGTGGTCTATCCGTACGGCAAGCGGTTCACGAACTTCCCGCACGCGATCCTCGGCCTGGCCCAGGCGATGGGCCCGGTCGGCGCGTGGATCGCGGTCACCGGGGCCTGGTCGTGGGACGCGGTGATCCTGGGGCTCGCCGTCGGCGTCTGGATCGGCGGCTTCGACCTGATCTTCGCCTGCCAGGACGTCCAGGCCGACCGCGCCCACGGCGTGAAGTCGGTCCCGGCTCGCTTCGGCATCCCGGCGGCGCTCCACGGCGCCCGCGGCTCCCACGTCGTGACGACCGGCCTGCTGGTCTGGTACGCCCTGGCGACGGACGCGGGCGTCCTTTTCTGTGCGGGCCTGGTGATCGTCGCGGCGGCCTTCCTCTACGAACACACGATCGTCCGCCCGCACGACCTGTCGCGCCTGAACAGGGCGTTCTTCACCGTCAACGGGTTTATCGGCGTTGCCCTCTTCGTGTGCGCGCTCCTCGATCTCGTGGTCCGGGGTCTGACCGTCTGACCAGCGTTCGGCCTACCAACGAGTGCATGGACAGGGAGGCCGACGTGACCGTCTCGGAGAGCGACCGCCTGCACTCACAGCTCAGCCGGTTCGAGGACATGTTCCCCGGGTATCGGGTGGAGATCGTCGAGGGCAACATCGTGATGAGTCCGGTCAAGCCGCACCATGCCGAGACGATTCGGCGTGTGTGGAACAACGAGAGGCCCTAGGCCGGGGGCCGAGCGCGGTGGAAGAGAAACGCCGCCGCGACGCCCGCCAGGAGGCCGAAGAGGTGGCCCTGCCAGCTCACGCCGGTGTCGGTCGGCGCTATGCCGAGCCCGATCGAGCTGCCCCAGACCGCGCCGACCGCCAGGCCGACGGCAACCTGCCACATGCTGCGCTCCACGAACCCGCGCACCACCAGGTAGCCGAAGAGGCCGAAGACGAGGCCGGAGGCGCCTGCCGTATTGGCACCGGACGGGGAGAACAGCCACACCCCCAGGCCGGACACCAGGATGATCACCAGTGACACGACGAGGAAGCGGCGGATGCCGCCGAGCGCGGCGAGGAAGCCGAATATCAGTAGCGGAACGCTGTTGGCCGCCACGTGGTCGAAGCCGAAGTGCATGAACGCGGCGGGCACCACGTCGGCCAGCTCGTCGGTCTGCCGGGGAGTGATGCCGTAGGCGTCCAGCGCGTGGCCCGAGGCCACGTCGATCCCTTCGAGCGCCCACAGCAGTGCCACCCAGGCCAGCATGAGCAGGGCCGCGGCCTTCGCGCGGTCGGAGCCGCGCCACTCGGTGAGTTCCGTACGCGCCATCCCTGCCCCCTGCGGTGTGTGCGCCCTGCTGTGAGAACGTCTTGCACACCGTGGTCAGTTCCGCTCCGGCCCCGCCGGATAGGCTCGACGGTGTGGAGCAGCGGGAAATGAAGAGTCGCCGGCCGTGGGTCGTGGGGGTGTCAGGTGCTTCCGGCACGCCGTACGCGGCAGCCGTGCTGCGTGGATTGCTGGCCGCGGGCGAGAGCGTGGACCTGGTGGTCAGCCGGGCCTCGCGGCTGACGCTGCTCGACGAGACCGGGGTCGCCTTCCGGGACGCGCACTGGCGGGACGACCTGCGGCAGTGGCTGGCCCGGGGCGCCGACGGGAAGCCGGACCGGTTCGACGCCGATGTGTCGGACGTGCAGTACTGGGCGGCCGGAGACCTCGCCGCCGGCCCGTCGTCGGGGTCGTACCCGGTGAAGGGGATGCTGATCGTGCCGGCGTCGACGGCCTGTGTGGCGGGGGTGGCGCTCGGGCTCTCGAAGGACCTGCTGCAGCGTGCGGCGAGTGTGACGCTCAAGGAGCGGCGCGCTCTGGTGGTCGCCGTGCGGGAGACGCCGCTGAACGGGCAGACGCTGAAGCATCTGGTCACGCTGGACGAGGCGGGCGCCGTGGTGCTGCCCGCCTCTCCGGCGTTCTACGCGGGTGCGACGCACATCCAGGATCTGGTGGACTTCGTCGCGGGGCGGGTGCTCGACGCGGCAGGGGTGCCGCATCGGCTGTACCGCCGCTGGGAGGGGGAGCTCGGTGGCGGCTCCGCGGGTGATTAGCGCTTCTTGCCGGTGCGCGGTGCGCGGGTCCGGTCGACCCGGTGCGCGGCGGCGGGCTGATGGGCACGCGAGCGGTTGGCCAGCTCCTGCAGCTGTCGCATGTGGGCGTGGGCCATCTCGATCGTGTACACGGTGAGTGTCAACTCCTGTATGGATCGTGATCCTGTGGGACCAGCTGTGATCGTTTGAGTGATTCGCAGGGTGTCGGCCCTGCATGCCTTAGATTCTACACGTAAACTTGCGGTATCGCTGAATAATGGAAGGCTTGAGTCTATGGACGCCGTGGACAGGCAGCTCATCCAGGCCCTGCGCGAGAACGGCAGAGCTTCGTACGCCGAGCTGGGACGGCTGGTGGGGCTCTCCGGCCCCTCTGTCACCGACCGCATCAACCGCCTCGAGGCGGCGGGCGTCATCACCGGGTACCGCGCGACCGTCGACGCCGCCTCGCTCGGCCTCGGCGTCACCGCCCTGATCGGCATCTCGCTCTCCGACGCCGCCGACCACGACGACGTGGCCCGCCGGCTGAAGGACCTCGCCGAGATCGAGGACTGCTGGTTCATCGCCGGCGACGACTCGTTCATGCTCAAGGTCCGCTCCGACAACGTGGACGGACTGGAGAAGACGATCCGCCGGCTCTCGGGAACGCGCGGCGTCTCCCGTACGCGTACCACCATCGTGCTCTCCACCAAGTGGGAGAACCGGGTCGGCGACCTGCCCGAGGAGAGCTAGGGATACCGTTGGTGGAGCCCGATCGGTACATGTATGGGAGGCGGCCCGAAGTGGACGCAGGACTCAAGCGCGAGCTCGAGGAGAAGGTCCGGGCCGGTGAGCGGCTGACGCGTGAGGACGGCATTGCCCTCTACGCGTCGGACGACCTGGCATGGCTCGGCGGGCTGGCGCACGAGGTGCGCACCCGCAAGAACGGCGACGTCGTCCACTTCAACGTCAACCGCCACCTCAACATGACCAACGTGTGCACCGCGTCGTGCGCGTACTGCTCGTTCCAGCGCAAGCCGGGCGAGAAGGATGCGTACACCATGCGCATCGAGGAGGCCGTCCGCCTCGCCAAGGCGATGGAGGGCGAGAACCTCACCGAGCTGCACATCGTCAACGGGCTCCACCCGAACCTGCCGTGGCGCTACTACCCGCGCTCGCTCTCCGAGCTCAAGAAGGCCCTGCCCGACGTATCGCTGAAGGCCTTCACCGCCACGGAGATCCATCACTTCGAGACCATCTCCGGGATGTCCGCCTCGGACATCCTCGACGAGCTGATCGAGGCCGGTCTGGAGTCGCTGACCGGCGGCGGCGCCGAGATCTTCGACTGGGAGGTCCGGCAGCACATCGTCGACCACCGCACCCACTGGGAGGACTGGTCGCGCATCCACCGCCTGGCGCACGAGAAGGGCCTCAAGACCCCGTCCACCATGCTGTACGGGCACATCGAGGAGCCCCGGCACCGGGTCGACCACGTGCTGCGGCTGCGTGAACTGCAGGACGAGACCGGCGGCTTCCAGGTCTTCATCCCGCTGCGCTACCAGCACGACTTCGTGGACATGCAGGACGGCAAGGTCCGCAACAGGCTCCAGGCCCGCACCACCATGGCGACCGGCGCGGAGGCGCTGAAGACCTTCGCGGTCTCGCGTCTCCTCTTCGACAACGTCCCGCACGTCAAGGTCTTCTGGGTGATGCACGGCGTGCAGACCGCGCAGCTCGCCCTCCAGCACGGTGCCGACGACATGGACGGCTCGGTCGTCGAGTACAAGATCACTCACGACGCGGACAACTACGGCACGCCGAACAAGCTGACCCGCGACGATCTGCTCGACCTGATCCGCGACGCCGGCTTCCGCCCCGTGGAGCGCAACACCCGCTACGAGATCATCCGTGAGTACCCCGGCCCGGACGCCGACCGCCGCGAGTCGCCGCAGCCCATGCGCCTCTGAACGGCGTCTCGTCCTCTGGAAGCCCCGGCTGCGGCCGGGGCTTCTTTTCCTACGCTGCGCACATGGCACTCACCTTCGAACTCGACCCGCCGGGCGGGGACGACCTGCGCGACGGCGTCATCGCGCTCTGGACGGACGTCAGCAACGCGGGCGGCGCCGTCGGCTTCGTGCCGCCCGTGACCACGCAGGACATCCGGCCCGAGTGGCGCAGGCACCTGACGGCCATCGCGGAGGGGCGGATGCGCCTCCTCGTCGGCCGCGACGAGGACGGCCGGATCGCGGCCACCGCCTTCCTGGCGTACAACACCCACCGGCTGATGACGCACTGGGTCTGGCTCTACACGGTGATGGTCCACCCCCGGCACCAGGGCAAGGGCTACGGCCGTGACCTGATGGCCGCCGCGGCAGAGGCCGCCCGCGGCTCCGACGGGATCGAGGCGATACGCCTCACCTGCCGCGGCGGCTCCGGAGCCGACCGCTTCTACGCCGCGTGCGGATACAAGGAGGTTGGCCGGGTCCCCGGCGCGATCAGGGTCGCCGACGGCGACGACCGGGACGACGTGATCATGCTGCTGCCGCTTGGCTAGGGTCTCTCGTTTGGATCAGGCCGGATCAGTGAGCGGGGTCTGGTGCATGGGGTCTCCCCAGGCCCGCCAGGGCCGAGGGGACGCATCGCAAGGCGGAGGAAGGAGTCCACGCGGAGCGTAGGCGACTGACGACAACGCAGCGAGGTGCGGTGCCAGGGCACGCGAGCCCGGCAAGATCCGAACGAGAGACCCTGGACCCTCCCGGCGGGGCGGCCGCGGGGGGCGTGCTTCACTGGAACCGGCACCCACGTCGTACGCAAGGAAGAAGGCCCGCCGTGTCCGCTGCAAGGACGAGCGCCGCGATCCGGTACACCGCACTGCGTCTGGCGATCTTCGTCGGATGCTTCGTCGTCGTGGCCGGGCTGGTCCAGATCGGCGCGCTGCCGAAGGGGCTCGGCGACTCCAACTTCGTCTGGGTCGTGCTGCTCTCGCTGGTGCTCTCCGCGCCGCTCAGCTTCGTCCTGCTGCGCAAGCAGCGCGACGCGATGTCCGAGCAGATCGCCACCAAGGTGGACAGTGCCAAGGCCCGCCTGGAGGCCAACCGCACCCAGGAGGACGGCCTCGCCCGGTAGGGCACGGGGAACAGGGGGAACAGGGGCCCGCTGAACGCTCCCAAAGGACAGCTTTGAGTATCCATAAGTTGAAGTGTTAACGTGTTCGGCATGAAGACAGCAGTGCGCCACCACGCCGCGAGCATTCCGCTCGTGGCGCGCCTGCATGTCGACCTGTGCCGCTGTATGTCCGCGGTCTGTTGCCGGTAGCCCTTCGCGCCACCCGGCACCACACTGCGGCACCGCGCCTTCGCGCGCCCGGGCGCCGCACCCCGTCCCCCTGTACTTCGCTTTACGTCATCACTGGAGTGCGTCCGTGTCCGCGAACACCGCGTCCACCCCTGCCGGAAATACGTCCGGCTCCGGTTTCCGCATACCCAAGGTCCCCTTCTGGGCCCAGATCGTCGCCGGTCTGGCGCTGGGCGTGCTGCTCGGCTGGCTGGCCCGCAGCCAGGACATCGCCTGGCTGAAGGACACCCTCGACCAGATCGGCTCGATCTTCGTCCAGTTGCTGAAGCTGGCCGTCGCGCCGCTCGTCTTCTTCGCGATCCTGGTGTCCATCACCAATCTGCGGAAGGTCAACAACGCCGCCCGGCTGGCCACCCGCACCCTGCTCTGGTTCATGATCACGTCGCTGATCGCCGTGGCCCTCGGCCTGGTCATCGGCCTGCTCACCAATCCGGGCGCGGGCACCGGCCTCACCCCGAAGGACGGGCAGAAGCCGGAGAACGCCGGATCCTGGATCGACTTCCTCACCGGCATCGTCCCGACGGACGTGATCACGCCGTTCACCGAGCTCGAAGTGCTCCAGATCGTCTTCATGGCCGTCGTCGCCGGTGTCGCCGCGCTGAAGCTCGGTGACCGCGCCAAGCCGATCCTCGCGCTGAGCGAGTCGGTCCTCGAACTGCTGCAGAAGGCGCTGTGGTGGGTCATCCGCCTCGCCCCGATCGGCACCGTCGGCCTCATCGGCTTCGCCATCGCCGACTACGGCTGGGACCTTACGGCCAAGTACGCCACCTTCACCGCCGACGTCTACATCGGGTGCGCCCTGGTCATGTTCGGCGTCTACCCGCTGCTGCTGGCGACCGTCGCCAAGGTGAACCCCCTCCAGTTCTTCAAGGGCGCCTGGCCCGCCATCCAGCTGGCGTTCGTCTCGCGCTCCTCGGTCGGCACCATGCCGGTCACCCAGAAGGTCACCGAGCGTCTCGGTGTGCCGAAGGACTACACGAGCTTCGCCGTCCCGTTCGGCGCGACGACCAAGATGGACGGCTGCGCCGCCATCTACCCGGCGCTCGCCGCGATCTTCATCGCGCAGATCTTCGACGTGCAGCTCGGCATCCAGGACTACCTGCTGATCGCGTTCGTCTCCGTCGTCGGCTCCGCCGCGACGGCCGGTCTGACCGGCGCCACCGTCATGCTGACGCTGACCCTGTCGACCCTGGGCCTCCCGCTGGAGGGCGTCGGCCTGCTGATGGTGATCGACCCGATCCTGGACATGATGCGCACCGCCACCAACGTCACCGGCCAGGCGCTCGTTCCGGTCATCGTCGCGGCCCGGGAGCGGATCCTCGACCGTGACGCGTACAACTCCGCGACGTCCTCACCGATCGACGACATCGACGCGGACGCGGACGCGGACGCCGGCTCCGGCGCGGTGGAGGCCGGGCAGCAGGCGCCCGTGCCGGTCCCCGCGTAACCCGGTCGGCAGCCGCCGCAACCCAGGGCCGTGGGCCTCTCCCGTCAGCGGGGGAGGCCCACGGCCTTCTTGCGCGACGGGACCCGCCCCTGCGCGAACCGCCGGTTGACCACGGTCTGCCGGCGGTAGACGTCGGGCAGGTCCGGCATCGCCAGCAGCCGGTCGCAGGCGCGCAGCGACGCGGCGTACTCGCCCACCCAGTACGCGGTGATCGAGAACTCGAACAGCAGCCCCCAGCGGTAGACCCACGGCTGGGTGAAGAGCAGATCGTCCGGCTGCGGCCGGTCGAGGCCGGCGGAGGCGAAGGCGTGCGCCGCGTGATGACGGCCGCGGCGCCGCAGCCCCGAGGCCAGTTCGTAGCACGCCTCGAGCCGCTGCGGGCGGGCCTCCCAGGCACGCGAGAGGACGTCCATCGCGGCGGGCCAGTCGTCCGACCGGGCCCGCAGCACCCCGGCCTGGAGCAGCGCGCAGTACACCTCCTCAGCCCAGCCGCCCATGCCGGCGCGGCGTTCGTAGAGGGCGACGGCCTCCGCTGTCCGGCCCATGTCGCGCATCGTCTGGGCCAGATAGAAGACGGTGCGGGTGTTGGACGGGTCGCGCTCCAGCTCCGCGCTCAGCAGCCGGGCGTCGCGCTCGAACTTGTCGTGGCGGGAGCCGCCGTCGGCGTGGTCCTCGATGACGAGGGCGTCCAGGTTCCGCTGGGTGTGGCCGCGGTCGGGCGTGAGGTATTCGTGGGTGACGCCCTCGTACCGCCACGGGAGGCTGCCGCGCACCAGGCGCTTGATGCGGTACTCGGTCGCGCCCTCGTGGCGGAGCAGATACGCGTCCGCGGTGAGGCGGGGCAGCGGGGAGTCCCGGCGCAGGACCAGGTCCGCGTCGAGGAGCAGCAGATAGTCGGCCTTGCCGCGGGCCTGCCGGATGTTCAGGCTCCGGTTGTGCCCGAAGTCGACCCAGGGCTCCTCGCGGAGCTCGCCGGGGATGCCCGCGAGCGCCTTGCGGATCAGGTCCTGGGTGCCGTCCGTCGAGCCGGTGTCGGAGATGACCCAGGTGTCGATCAGGCCCTGCGCCGAGGCCAGGCAGCGCTCGATGACGCCCGACTCGTTCTTGACGATCATGCACAAGCAGATGGAAGGCTTCACCGCTGCAACCCTCTGTGGCCGGTCGGTTCGCGGGTGACGGTAGAGGGCGGCGGTCCCGGGGCTGTCGGAGCCACGCCGTGGCGTGTGACGCGTTCGCCGGTGCGCACGGCCGGAGGTGTGCAGGCGGTGGGCCGATGTGCTGACAGCGGGGGGGCGGTGGCGTCCATCGCCGTGCCGCTCGTTCCCTCGGGCGCGCTCGAGTACAGGGCGGTGCTCCACGCCGGCGTCGCCTGTGCGGGCGTCCGGGGCCCTGATTCGCCGACCGTGTGCTGTGTCCGCCTTGGGGCGGGCACAGCACACGTATGTCCGGGCCCGCCCGGATACGGCCGAGATACACCACCCGCGGTTGACCTCCCCGCGCGCGGTGGACCTTAATGCGGGCCATGAACGCCGCCATGACGCTGTCAACTGCCGGAGTCGTAGTCTTACTGCTGAGTAGGGGTACGGGGCGGGAGGAACACTGACATGAGTGCTGTGAAGAGCGTGAGGGCGAAGCGCATGCCGCGCGCCGTGCGCGAGCAGCAGATGATGGACGCCGCCGTGCAGACCTTCGGGCAGCGCGGTTACCGGGCCGCGTCGATGGACGAGATCGCGGAGCTCGCGGGCGTCTCCAAGCCCCTGGTGTATCTGTATCTGAACTCCAAGGAAGAGCTGTTCACCGCCTGCATCCGGCGGGAGGCGCAGCGGCTCACCGAGGCCGTGCGGGCGGCGATCCAGCCGCGCCTGCCGGCGGACCAGCAGATGTGGGCCGGGCTGGAGGCGTTCTTCCGCCACACCCAGGAGAACCCCGACGGCTGGTCAGTGCTGCACCGTCAGGCCCGCACGCACGGCGAGCCGTTCGCGGCGGAGGTCTCGCGGATGCGGCAGGAGATCGCCGACTTCGTGACCGTGCTGATCGGCGCCGCCGCCCGCCAGGGCGTGCCCCCGGCGCCGGGCGCGGGGGGCTCGCACCGGAGCGGCGAGCTGGCCGACCGGGACGTCGAAGGGCTCGCGCAGGCGCTCGTGGGAGCCGCCGAGTCGCTCGCGGGGTGGGCGAACGACGCCGGCGGCATCTCGGCGAAGGAGGCGGCCGGCCTGCTGATGAACTTCGCGTGGACCGGCCTCGGCGGCCTCATGCGGGGCGAGCGCTGGTCCCACCGCTGACGGCCTCCCCGGCCAGGTGCACCCGTTCCCTGCCGCGCAGTTCGAAGACGGCGCCCCGGTCAGTGGCGCGCGCCGCGTAAGTGACCTCGGCGGGGAGCAGCACCGGCGCCCGGAACTCCGCCCGTGCCTCGTTCGCCGGCCCGCCCGTCCGTTCGGCCTCGGCCACGCAGCGCGCGAAGGTCCACATGCCGTGGGCGATGGCGCGCGGAAAGCCGAACAGCCTCGCCGTCAGCGGATGGAGATGGATGGGGTTGCGGTCGCCGGACGCCGCGCCGTAGCGGCGGCCGAGGTCGCCGGGCGCGTGCCACTCGGTGACGGCGGGCGGCGGCGCGGCGTTCTCGGGGCCGCTGTCGCGGGGGCCGTCGTACGCGGTGCGGTGCCGGGCCAGATAGGAGCTGCGGGACTCCCAGACCAGCGCGCCGTCGAGCCGGGCCTCGGTGACCGTTACCACCTCGGTGCCGCGCCGGTGGGGGACCAGTTCCTCGGCGTGCACGGCCAGTTCGGTCCGGTCGCCCCGCAGCAGCGGGCGGCCGTGGCGCCTGATCTCGATCCGGGTGTGGACCAGGCCGAGGAGCGGCAGCGGGAAGGCGCGGTCGGCCATCAGCCGCATCGCGAGCGGGAATCCGAGGATGTGGGGGTACGGGAGCGGCAGCGCCTCACCCTCCGGGAAGCCGCAGACCGCGGCGTACGCGGCGAGGCGCGCGGCGTCGACACGGGCCCCGGGCAGCACCAGCCGGGTGCGCGGGAGCGCCGCCCCGGCGTGGACGCGGCGCTTCAGCGCGGAGAGCGCCGCGCCGCGGACGAGCAGCGGCGTGAGCGGGGGAGCGGTCGTCAGCGTGACGGTGTCCATGGTCACGCGCCCAGCAGGCTCTGGCCGCAGACGCGCAGAACCTGGCCGTTGACCGGCCCCGACGACGGGTGGGCCAGATAGGCGGTCGCCTCGGCGACGTCGGCGGGGAGGCCGCCCTGGGCGTGGGAGTTCATCCGGCGGCCGGCCTCACGGATCAACAGCGGGACGGCGGCGGTCATCTTCGTCTCGATGAAGCCGGGGGCGACCGCGTTGACGGTCACGCCGTGCTCGGCGGCGGCGCGCGGCGCGAGGGAGCGGACCAGGCCGATGATTCCGGCCTTGCTCGCCGCGTAGTTGGTCTGGCCGGTGTTGCCCGCGATCCCGGTGATCGAGGCGGTGGCGACGATCCGGCCGCCGCGGCGGACGGCGCCCGTCTTCAGCAGGGCGTCCGTGGTCTCGAGGACCGCGGCCAGATTGACGTCGACGACCGGACTCCACCGGTCCGCGGGCATGTTGGCGAGCCGGCGGTCACGGGTGATGCCCGCGTTGTGGACGAGGACGTCCAGGTGGCTGTCGGGGAGCGCTGAGGCGATGCGGTAGGCGGCGTCCTCCGCGGTGATGTCGAGCGGGAGCGCGGTCGCCGCCAGCCGGTCCGCGGTGCGCACCAGGTCCGCCTGGGCCTGCGGGACGTCCACACAGATGACATGGGCGCCGTCCCGGGCGAGGACCTCGGCGACGGACGCGCCGATGCCGCGGGCCGCGCCGGTGACCAGCGCGGTGCGCCCGGCGAGCGGGCGGGCCGGGTCGACGGGCCACTGCGGGGTGGTGTCGGCGAGTTCGACGACCTGGCCGCTGACGTACGCGGACTTGGGGGAGAACAGGAAACGCAGCGTGGACTCGGCCGGTGCGGGCGAAGAGCCCGTCAGCCGGACGAGGTTGACGGTCCGCCCGCGGCCGGTCTCCTTGCCGAGGGAGCGGACGAACCCCTCGAGCGCCTGCTGCGCGGCCGCCTGGTGGTGGTCGTCGGGTGACGGCCGTACGCCGAGGACGACGACGCGGCCGCTGTCGGCGACGGAGCGCACGACGGGGTGCAGCGCGGCGTGCACCGCCGCCAGATCCGCGGCGCCGGCGACGCCGGTCGCGTCCAGGAGGACCCCGGCCGGACGGTCCGCCGCGGCGGCCGGCTTCAGGCCGGTGTCGGGCAGCGGACCCTCCAGTCCGGAGCTGCCGGCGGTCAGCACGAGCAAGGGGCCGTCGAGGACCGGCTGTTCGGGGCTCCAGCGGCGCAGCGGGGCCGGCTGGGGCAGACCGAGCCGGCGGGTGAGGAAACGGCCGGGTGCTGTGCCGGTGAAGTGCAGATAGCGATCGGCCATTGTCCTGACTCCTGCTCGGTCGTAGATTTACTCCCCAGTAAGGTTACTCAGGAGTCAGGAGCTGGTCGAGATGCCGCCGACGACGTGTCGCCGGGCCGCGATCCCCGAACGCGCCTGAGCGCTGCCCCCACCTCCGCCCGCCACACCCGGAACCGTCACGAGGAGCCGCACGTGTCAGCCGATCTGGTACTCCCCGCCGGGGCGCCCGCGCCGGTGGAGCCGCACAAGAAGCTGGTCAACGGCGTGGTACGGGAGGTGTCCGTGCCGGCGCTGGTGCCGCCCGTCACCGACGGATCCCTCGCCGACATCCCCTTCCGCAACGCCCGCGAGGCCCCCGACGACGCGGTCCTCAGCCGCAAGGACGCCGACGGGGTCTGGCAGGACGTGACCGCGGCGCGGTTCGCCGAGGACGTCGTCGCCGTCGCCAAGGGCCTGATCGCCGAGGGACTCGAGCCGGGCGACCGGATCGCGATCATGTCCCGTACGACGTACGAGTGGACGCTCCTCGACTTCGCCGCCTGGGCCGCCGGACTCGTCACCGTCCCCGTCTATCCGACGTCGTCCGCCTTCCAGGCGCGCTGGATCCTCGAGAACTCCGGCGCCGTGGCCTGCGCCGTCGAGAGTGCCGAGCAGGCCAGGCTGATCAGCCGCGAGCGCAGACAACTGCCCGGCCTGGTCCATCTGTGGGGGTTCGACACCGGGGGCATCGCCCGGCTCCGGAAGGCCGGCGAGGAGGCCCGTGTCCCGGACGCGGTCGTCACCGCCCGCCGGGCGTCCCTCTCGCCCGACTCGATCGCGACGCTGATCTACACCTCGGGCACCACCGGCCGCCCCAAGGGCTGCGTGCTCACCCACGCCAACTTCTTCGCCGAGGTCGACAACGCGATCGAACTCCTGCACCCCGTCTTCAAGTCGGTCAGCAAGGAGCCAGCCTCCACCCTCCTCTTCCTGCCCCTGTCGCACGTCTTCGGGCGCATGGTCGCCATCGGCTGTCTGCGGGCCCGCGTCCGGCTCGGGCACGCCCCGTCCATCCGGACCGAGGACCTGCTCGCGGACCTGGCGGGCTTCCGGCCGACGTTCCTGCTGGCCATCCCGTATGTGCTGGAGAAGGTCTTCAACACCGGCCGGGCCACCGCGGAGAAGATGGGCAGGGCCGCGTCCTTCGACCGCGCCGCCAAGATCGCGCAGCGGTACGGGCAGGCCGTCGAGGCCGCGGAGCACGGCACCGGACGGGGCCCGTCGCTCGGCCTCAGGGCGGCGCGCGCACTGTACGACCCGCTGGTCTACCGTCGGATCCGCGCGGCCCTCGGCGGCAAGGTGCGGTACGCGATCTGCGGCGGCTCACCGCTCGGCCGCCGGCTCGCCTCCTTCTACGCGGGCGCCGGCATCGAGGTCTTCGAGGGGTACGGCCTCACCGAGACCACCGCCGCCTCCACGGTCACCCCACCGCTGCGGCCCCGGCTCGGCACGGTCGGCTGGCCGATGCCCGGCACCGCGGTGCGCATCGCCGACGACGGCGAGGTGCTGCTGCGCGGCGGCCAGGTCTGCGGCGGCCACTGGGACTCCGAGAGCGGCACGGCGGTCCCGCTGACGGACGCGGAGGGCTGGCTGCCGACCGGTGACCTCGGGGCCCTCGACGACGACGGCTATCTGACGATCACCGGCCGCAAGAAGGACATCATCATCACCTCCGGCGGCAAGAACGTCGCCCCCGCCCCGCTGGAGGACTGGCTGCGCGCCCACCCGCTGGTCGCCCAGTGCATGGTCGTCGGCGACGACCGCCCTTACATCACCGCCCTGTTGACCCTCGAGGAGGACGGGCTCGACCACTGGCGGCGGATGAAGAAGAAGCCGGATCTGCCACTGGCCGAGCTGGTGCGGGACGAGGAACTCCTGGAGGCGCTGCAGCGCGCGGTGGACGAGGCGAACCGGCTGGTCTCACGGGCCGAGTCCATCCGCCGCTTCACGGTGCTGGCCGCGGACTTCACCGAGGAGAGCGGCCATCTGACCCCGTCGTTGAAGCTCAAGCGCGCGGCGATCGCCCGGGACTTCGCGGCGGAGATCGAGTCCCTCTACGACGGCCGGCGCGGCTGAGCCCGCTTGCGGCAGTCCTGTCGCGGGCGCGCCCAAAGGCAGGAGCCTCGCCCCGTACGACCGTACGGGGCGAGGCTCCTTGGGTACTGCTCAGTCGTGCGCGATCGCCGACCCTGGCTGACTAGGCCGGGGTGACGTTCTCCGCCTGCGGGCCCTTCGGGCCCTGGGTGACGTCGAAGTTCACGACCTGGTTCTCCTCGAGGGAGCGGAACCCGGACGCGTTGATCGCGGAGTAGTGGACGAAGACATCCGGGCCGCCGCCGTCCTGGGCGATGAAGCCGAAGCCCTTTTCAGCGTTGAACCACTTGACGGTTCCGGTAGCCATAAGCCCTCCTATGGGCCAAAGGGTTGCCCTGCTCCAGAACCTGCAAGAAGTCTGAAAACTACAAAAGCCTGCGGGTTACATGCTCCGCAGGCTCTGTACTGCAAGGGAAACCAAACTGCAACTTGCGTCGAGCCTAGCACGCAGCGTGTGCGCAGCGGTAGAGGGAAAGATCACGTCACCCGAACGTTTGATCACGCCCGTCCGGGCTGACGAAGCCCAGCTCGGACGGGGCGCGCCGGAACGTCGCGGCCACCCGGCGGCGGCGCGGGAGGGGTCCGGGTCTAGCCTCACGATGTGGACAGTCTTGGAGAAAGCACAGCAACCGACCCCCTTCGCAGCAGGCCGCGCGTCGGTCACATCCAGTTCCTGAACTGCCTCCCCCTTTACTGGGGGCTCGCCAGGACCGGAACTCTCCTCGATCTCGAACTGACGAAGGACACGCCGGAGAAGCTCAGCGAGCGGCTGGTGCGCGGAGAACTCGACATCTCGCCCGTCACGCTGGTGGAATTCCTGCGGAATGCCGATGAACTCGTCGCCTTTCCCGACCTCGCCGTCGGCTGCGACGGCCCGGTGATGTCCTGCGTGATCGTCTCGCAGCTCCCGCTGGAGCAGCTCGACGGCGCGCGCGTCGCACTCGGCTCCACCTCCCGCACCTCCGTACGGCTGGCCCAGCTGCTGCTCGCCGAGCAGTACAAAGTGACCCCCGACTACTTCACGTGCCCGCCGGACCTCGGCGTGATGATGCTGGAGGCCGACGCCGCCGTCCTCATCGGCGACGCCGCGCTGCGGGCCTCCCTCCACGACGCCCCCCGGCTCGGTCTGCGGGTGCACGACCTCGGACAGATGTGGAAGGAGTGGACGGGGCTGCCGTTCGTCTTCGCCGTGTGGGCGGCGCGCAAGGAGTACCTGGCACGCGAACCGGGCGTGGTCCGCAAGGTGCACGAGGCGTTCCTCGCCTCGCGGGACCTGTCCCTCGAAGAGGTCGGCAAGGTCGCGGAGCAGGCCGCGCGCTGGGAGGCCTTCGACGCGGAACTGCTGGAACGGTACTTCACGACACTGGACTTCCGTTTCGGGCCGGACCAGTTGGAGGGTGTGAAGGAGTTCGCCCGCAGGACGGGCCCGAGCACCGGCTTCCCGGCGGACGTGAAGGTCGAACTCCTCGGCGAGTGACACCCCCTAGGCTGAGCCCCGACGTGCGCAGGGGGCCGAACGGGGGAGTGCGGATGCAGCCGCTGGATCCGGGGGAGCCGCGCGGCATCGGCGCGTACCGGTTGCTGGGCAGGCTCGGCGCGGGCGGGATGGGACGCGTCTATCTCGGCCGCAGCGCCGGCGGGCGCACTGTGGCCGTCAAGGTCGTCCACCCGCACTTCGCGCTCGACGACGAGTTCCGGGCCAGGTTCCGGCGCGAGGTGGAGGCGGCGCGGCGGGTCGGCGTGGAATGGACCGCGCCCGTCCTGGACGCCGACCCGGACGCGCCCGTGCCCTGGGTCGCGACCGGCTACGTCGCGGGCCCCTCCCTCTCCCAGGCGGTCACCGGACACGGCCCGCTGCCCGACGCGTCGGTCCGCGTGCTCGGCTTCGAACTGGCGAGGGCGCTCACCGCCGTGCACGCGCTCGGGCTCGTGCACCGGGACGTGAAGCCGTCCAACGTGCTGCTGACCCTGGAGGGGCCGCGGCTGATCGACTTCGGGATCGCCCGCGCCATGGACGGCACCGCGTCCCTCACCTCCACCGGTGTGTCCGTCGGTTCGCCGGGCTACATGGCCCCCGAGCAGATCCGTGGCAAGGGCGTCACCGGCGCCGCCGACGTCTTCTCGCTCGGCGCGGTCCTCGCGTACGCGGCGACCGGCGAGGCGCCCTTCCCTGGCGACTCCTCGGCCGCGCTGCTCTACATGGTGGTGCACGAGGAACCCGAACTGGGCGAGCTCGACGGCGACCTGCGGGATCTGGTGGCCGCGTGCCTGACCAAGGACCCGGCCGCCCGGCCCGGCCCCGACGAGGTCGCGGACCGGCTGGCGGCGGTGCCGGCCGGACCGGAGGGGACGGCGGGAGCGGCCGGATGGCTGCCGGGGCCGCTGGTCGAGCAGATCAGCCGCGCGGCCGTGGAGCTGCTGCATCTGGACTCCTTGCCGCTGCCGCCGCCCGAGCCGACCGGACCGCTGCTGCCGCCCGAGCCGACCGGACCGGTGCCGCCGTCCGCGTCGGCCGTCGAGCCGGGTGCCTCGGGGCCCGTGGACTTCAGCAGTCCCGCCATCGGCGTCTTCGGACCGCCGGTCGAACCGGGTACGCCGGGGGAGCCGCCGACCGCATGGGGGCCGCAGCCCGGTCCGCGGCCGCCGAATCCGGCACAGCCTGCCGACCCCGCGCAGCCCTCCGGTCCCACCCAGCCCTCCACCGGCGGCCTCTCGCTCTCCGTCGGCGGCCGGACGGTCAGCTGCACCCTCGCGCTCACCGTCGCGGGCGCCCTCGCCGCCGTCACGGTCGGCGCCGGGCTCCTCCTCAACACCTGGCGCGGCGGCGGCGACGCGGACACGGGGAACGTCGGGGCGCAGCCGCCCTCCGTGTCGGCCTCCGCGTCACCGCCGGCCGCCGGCGCCGCCCAGCCGGTCGACGAGGTGCCCAAGGAGTTCGTCGGCACCTGGAGCGGTCCGTCGATCGAGCAGAGCGGGGTGCCGCACGGCACCATCACGGTCACGGTCACCGAGGGGAAGAAAGGCGAGGACGTCGTCCGTACGACCACCTCGCTCTCCGTGCTGAGGGTGACCGTCGAGTGCCACGGCGTCGGCAGGCTCGCCGCCGGCAGCACCGCCCGCAAGCTGCGGATCGAGGAACGCACGGACACCGAGCGGGCCTCACAGGGCCCGTGCACCGGCGGCGACGCGGTCCTGGACCTCACGCTCGCAGAGGACGGGACGCTGCGCTACCAGTCGCACGAGGATGCCGCGGGCCGCCCGACCGCCACCCTCACGAAGAAGCCCGGCTGACGGGCCGGCCAGGGCGGTGGCGTAGCCTGGCCCGGTCCGTGGAATCAGCAGAAAACCGCCGAAGGGTGACGCCCGGTGACCGAGAAGGCCGATCTTCAGCCCGTCCTGGACCGTGCCGCCGAAGGCGGCCGGATCACGGCAGAGGAAGCGCTCGAGCTCTACCGCTCCGCTCCGCTGCACGCCCTCGGCGCGGCGGCCGACGCCGTGCGCCGCCGGCGGTACGCGGGCAGCGAGCACATCGCGACGTACATCATCGAGCGCAACATCAACTACACCAACGTGTGTGTCACGGCCTGCAAGTTCTGCGCCTTCTACGCAGCGCCGAAAGACACCGCCAAGGGCTGGACCCGCGACCTCGACGACATCCTGCGCCGCTGCGCGGAGACCGTCGAGCTCGGCGGCACGCAGATCATGTTCCAGGGCGGCCACCACCCCGACTACGGGGTGGAGTACTACGAGAAGCACTTCGCGGCCATCAAGAAGGAGTTCCCGCAGCTGGTGATCCACTCGCTCGGCGCGTCCGAGGTGGAGCACATGGCCAGGATCTCCGGGGTGTCCGTCGAAGAGGCGATCTCCCGTATCCACGCAGCCGGTCTGGACTCCTTCGCCGGCGCCGGCGCCGAGTTGCTGCCCGAGCGGCCGCGCAAGGCGATCGCCCCCCTCAAGGAGTCGGGCGAGCGGTGGCTGGAGATCATGGAGATCGCGCACAACCTGGGCGTGGAGTCCACCTCCACGATGCTGATGGGCACCGGCGAGACGAACGCCGAGCGCATCGAGCACCTGCGGATGATCCGCGACGTGCAGGACCGCACGGGCGGCTTCCGCGCTTTCATCCCGTACACGTACCAGCCGGAGAACAACCACCTCAAGGGCCGTACGCAGGCCACGCTCTTCGAGTACCTGCGCCTGATCGCCGTCGCGCGGCTCTTCCTCGACAACGTCGCGCACATCCAGGGCTCCTGGCTGACCACCGGCAAGGAGGTCGGCCAGCTGTCGCTGCACTACGGCGCGGACGACCTCGGCTCGATCATGCTGGAGGAGAACGTCGTCTCCTCGGCGGGCGCCAAGCACCGCTCCAACCGCATGGAGATCATCGATCTGATCCGCAAGTCGGGCCGCGTGCCCGCGCAGCGGACCACGACGTACGAGCACATCGTGGTGCACGACGACCCGGCGGACGACCCGGTCGACGAGCGGGTCGTCTCGCACTTCTCCTCCACGGCGATCGAGGGCGGTACGGCCCACCCGGAGCTGAAGCTGCTCCCCGCGAACTGACGCGGCCGTGCTGACGATCCACGTCGCGGAGGCCTCGCCGGAACTCGCCGTTCTGGTCGACGGTGCGCACATCGCCGCCGTCGGCCCGTACGAGGACCTGGCCGCGGTCCGCCCGCAGGCACGGGTACGGCGGTGGCCCGGCATCCTCACCGCCGGGCTGCTCAACCCGTACGGGCCCGAGCTGCTGGAAGCCGCCTACCACCCGGACCCGCGCGAGGCCGACCGGTACGGCACAGAGCCGGTCACCGGAGAGCGCGCGCAGGCCCTCTTCCGGATCGACCCGTCACGCCGGGGCGCGAGCGCACGGCGCGGCGTCCAGCGGATGCTGGCGCACGGAACGGTCGCGATCGCGGGCGAACTGCGCAGCAGGCCCGCCCTGGACGCGGTGCGCCGCGCCGGGCTCGTGGTGGGCGGACGGCCCCCCAGACTGCCGGGACCGCCGTCGTTCTCTCCGGTGCCGCTCGTCCTGCTGCCCGGGCCGACTCCGGGCGGCCCAGCCCGGTTCGCCGTGTTCGACGTGGCGGACCGGGCCGAACTGGTCCGGCGCGGCGCCTCGACCTGCGTGGCCACCGTCATCGAAGGGCGGCTGGTCCACCGGAGCAGGTAGCGGGCTCAGCGTCGTTGCCGCGGGGTGTCAGCCGCCCCGGACGGACGTCTGCCGCTCCTCCATCGGCTGTTCGTCCGCGACCCGGACCAGTTCGAGGAAGGCGGGGTCGGCGACGACGGCCAGCAACTGCTCGTTGGTGACCGGAGCGGAGGTCTGCGACGCGTCGTGCGGGTTCAGCGACAGTGACACGTCGCTGCTGCCGTAGCGGAAGCTCACCCAGGTACCGGTGACCTGGCCGGAGTTCACGGGCGCGGTGATCGCCCGGGCCTCGATGCCGCCCGGCAGCGTCGCCTGCCTGCACACCATGTCCTTGACGCCGTCGAGGCACGGTTTCTCCGGACGGCTCGGATCGTGGGGCCGGACCGAGAAGATGAGCACGAACTCCTTCTCGCCCTGCGTCACCTGGTACTGCCTGACGTGGAGGTCCGTGCGCTGCACGGTGCCGACGCCCTCGGGCAGCAGCTCCCGCAGGACGCCGACGGCCTGTTGCTGGAAACCCTCCTGACGTGCCCGCTCCGCCTCGGGGAGGTCGGCCATCGACTTCTCCCCCGGGGACGGCTCGATGTGGACCGGGGGGAACGACGGCGCGGGCGAGGCGGTCGTCGGTGGCGGCGGGGACGGTGAGACCGTGGCGGCCGGTGCCGCCGGTGCCGCATGTCCCCCTCCGGGCAGGCCCGCCACGGCCCCGGCCGTGCCGATCGCCGCGACGGTGAGCACACCGGACGCGATCGCCAGCCGCGTACGGAATCTGCGGCGGCGCCCCTCGGCGAGCGCGGGGCCGACGAGGTCGGGCAGCGGGGGGAGGTCGTCGGACGCCCGGTCCATGGCGTCCCGTACCAGCAGGACGGTCCGGTCCTCGGTGTGTTCCTGGTCGTGCACGGTGTTCCTCACCTCTCCGATGTGTAGATCTCGGCCTCGCCCAGCTCACCGCGGAGCCGGGAGAGCGCACGTGAGCACTGGCTCTTGACCGTGCCTTCGCTGCACCGCATCAAGGTGGCGACCGCCGCGACGCTCAGGTCCTCCCAGTACCGCAGGACGACCATGGCCCGGCTGCGCGGCGGCAGCGTGGACAGCGCGGCCAGGAGCGTCACCCGCAGTTCCGTGTGGCCGGGCGGGGCCGGCGTGTCGGTATGTCTGTGGGCCACCAGGTCCCGCAGGCCGCGGCGCCGTTCGGAGAGGAAGGTCCGGGTGAGCACGGTCTTGGCGTAGGCGTGGGGGTGATCGGCGGCGGCCACCCGCCGCCAGTGCTGGAACAGCTTGGCGAGGGTCGTCTGGGTGAGATCGCGTGCCGCGTCGGCGTCGCCGCTCAGCAGATACGCGGTCCGGTAGAGCCTGTGCTGGCTCGCCCTGGCGAATGCCTCGAAGTCCAGCTCGCTGTCGGGTGGCATCGGCGCCCGCCCCTCCGTGGTGATGATCGTCCGTTCCGCGCTGTCATCCGTTCCTTGAGCACCGGCGGGCGGAAAAGGTTGCGTGCGCGTTCATACGACAGCGGGCGCCGGGGCAGGGTTCCGGCGCGGCGGGGCCGCCCCCTGGTCCGTCCGGGAGCGGGCCGGGTTGCACAATGGGTCCGTGACCCGAGCCTCCCTGGAAAAGCAGCCGCACGAAGTCGCCTCGATGTTCGACGACGTGGCGGCGAACTACGACCTCACCAACGACGTGCTCTCGCTCGGCCAGGACCGCCGCTGGCGCAAGGAGGTCGCGAAGGCCGTCGACGCCCGTCCCGCGGAGAAGGTCCTCGACCTGGCGGCGGGCACCGGCACCTCGTCCCTGCCGTTCACCGCCACCGGGGCGTACGTCGTGCCCTGCGACTTCTCCCTCGGGATGCTCCGCGAGGGCAAGCAGCGCAACCCCTGGCTGCCGCTCACCGCGGGCGACGCGACGAAACTGCCGTTCGCCGACGACGTCTTCGACGCCGTGACGATCTCCTTCGGGCTGCGCAACGTGCAGGACACGGACACGGCGCTGCGCGAGCTGCACCGGGTCACCAAGCCGGGCGGACGCGTCGTGATCTGCGAGTTCTCGCACCCGACGTGGGCTCCGTTCCGGACCGTCTACGAGGAGTACCTGATGCGGGCGCTGCCGCCCGTGGCCCGCGCGGTCTCCTCGAACCCCGACGCGTACGTGTACCTCGCCGAGTCGATCCAGAGCTGGCCCGACCAGCCCGCCCTGGCGCGCCGCCTCCAGCAGGCCGGCTGGTCCAAGGTCGCGTGGCGCAACCTGTCCGGCGGCATCGTGGCGATGCACCGCGGCACCAAGCCCCGGTAGGCAACGGGCATGGAACTTCACGGAATCGCCGTGGACTACCAGGCGGTTCTGGAGCAGATCGCCGAGGACGTCGCCCCGCTGATCGGCAGCGGCACGCCCGCCGAGTACATTCCGGCGCTCGCGGGCGTCGACCCGCGGCGCTTCGGCATGGCCGTCGCCGACGTGAGCGGCAAGGTGTACGGGGTGGGGGACTGGGAGCAGCCCTTCTCCGCGCAGTCCATCACCAAGGTGTTCGCCCTCGCGCTCGCCCTGGCCGAGGGCGACGACACCCTGTGGGAGCGCGTCGGCCGCGAGCCCTCCGGCAACCCCTTCAACTCGCTGGTGCAGCTGGAGTACGAGAACGGCGTCCCGCGCAATCCGTTCATCAACGCGGGCGCCCTCGTCGTCACGGACCGGCTGCAGACCCTCACCGGCGACGCGAGCAGCGAACTGCTGGAGTTCCTGCGGCAGGAGAGCGGCAATCCGGAGCTGGCCTTCGACCCCGAGGTCGCCGAGTCGGAGTCCGCGCACGGCGACCGCAATGCCGCGCTCGCCCATTTCATGGCCTCGTACGGCAACATCGCGAACCCGGTGCCGACGCTGCTCGACCACTACTTCTGGCAGTGCTCGATCGAGATGAGCTGCGCCGACCTGACCCTGGCCGCGCGTTTCCTGGCCCGCCACGGACTGCGTGCCGACGGCTCGCGGCTGCTCACCCGCAGCGAGGCCAAGCAGATCAACGCTGTGATGCTGACCTGCGGGACGTACGACGCGGCCGGCGAGTTCGCCTACCGGGTCGGGCTGCCCGGCAAGAGCGGGGTGGGCGGCGGGATCGTCGCGGTCGTGCCGGGGCGGTGCACCCTGTGCGTCTGGAGCCCGGGGCTGGACGCGCGCGGCAATTCGGTGGCGGGCATGGCGGCGCTGGACCGCTTCACGACGCTGACCGGCCTCTCCGTGTTCTGAGCCGGCCGACCACTTCCCTTGCGCCCGGGCCGAGTTGACGGGAACCGGCCGTTGGTGAAGATGAGTCAGTGGTCTACGACCGCATACAGCCGTGCCGGTCCGCCCGCTCTCGTCTCCGCTCCCCTCCGTCTTTTGCTTCTGAGCTTCATCTTCCCGTCCCTGTCTGCCGTTTCGGAGTCTTCCCATGGCGTCGTTCTGCCAGCACTGCGGCACCCCATCCCCGGATGAGGCGCGCTTCTGCATGAAATGCGGGAAGGAGCGGCTGCCCGAAGTACCGACCGCGCCACCGCCACCGGCAGCGGCTCCGACGGCCCCTCCGGCCGCACCCCCGCCACCGGCCGCACCCCAGCCTCCGGCCACTCCGCCGCCGCCCGCGCACGGGCCCGGCCCCGCGCAGCCGTCGCCCCTCGGCGCCTTCCTCGGCCGGGCCTTCCGGGGCGACTGGCTGCCGGCCGCCAAGGCCGCGCTCTGGCCGGCCGGGCTGCTGCTCGGGCTCGCGATCGCGCTGGCCGTTCCCTCGTACGGGCAGGACGACGAGGTCGTCGTCGGCTGGAGCGACCGGCTCCGTATCGCCCTGGCCCTGCTGCTCCAGGGTGTCGGCGGTGACTTCGAACTGAAGGCGTCCGGACCGTCGCAGTACGGCCCGGACGGCTCCGACGGTTCCTACTCCGAATTCGGCGACGCGTACGGTTCCGGCTCCGGCTTCGGCTCGGGCTTCGGCTCCTCCGGATCGGACGACGCCGTGCAGGGCGCCGTAACGCTTTCGCTCGTACCGCTGACGGTGACGGCGCTGCTGATCGGGGCGCTCTGGCTGGCGGCCCGGATGCTGCGCCGCCGCGGCGAGGGCCTGGAGGCGGCGGTCCGTGTCTCCGTGCTCGTCACGGGTGTGGTGCTGGTCCTCGGTCTGTTCGCGCAGCCCGAGATCCTGGGGGTGGAGGTGTCGTCGTCGCCCGTGCTCGCCGCGCTCGGCACGCTGGTGATCTCCCTCGCGGTGACGGCCGGGGTGCTGCAGCGCGACCGGTTGGCGGCGCGGCTCGCAGAGCGCCCGGCCGCCGGGTCGGCGGTGCGTGCGCTGAGCACGGCGATCGGCGCGGTGTGCGCGGTGGTCGCGCTGTGCTCGCTGGTCGGCTTCGTCGTCTACGCGAACACCGAGGACGTCGACGGGACGGCGCTGCTCCTCGCCCTGCCGATCCTGCCCAACATCGGTTTCGCGGTCCTCGGGCTGAGCTGGGGCGTGCCCGTGGAGTACAGCTTCCGGGGCAGCGTCGGCTGGGGTGGTTCCGCCATGGAGCGCGGCACCGTCGGACTCGGCGAGATCGGCGACGAGTGGGGCGGCGGCGCCGTGACCGGCATGGTGGCGCTGGGCGTGGTGAGCGCGCTGGCCATCGGCATCTGGGCGGCCCGCCGCTCGGCCGACCGGCGTGAGCAGGTGCTGGCCGGGGCGTTCGCGCTCGGGCTGATCCTGGTGTTCACCGGCTTCAGCGGAATCACCTCCGATCTGGCGGGCGCCTTCGGCGACTTGGGCGGCCTGGGCAGGACCGAGGTGGCTCCGAGCGTTCCGGACGCGTTGCTGTTCGGTCTGCTGTGGGTGGGCGGCTCGCTGCTGCTGGCCCCGGTGCTGCTGCGCCTCGGGGCCGGCGGCTCGGCCACCGGGCAGGCTCCGCCCGCGCCGGTCCTGCCCGCCCCCGGCCAGGCCCCCATGACCCCCTACGGCCCCGCCCCCGCGCAGGCCCCGCCTGCTTTGGACGAGACCGCGCCGTTGCCGGCCACGCCCGCGCCCCCGGCCGGTGTCGCCGCCCCCGTACCGACCCCCACCAGCGTGGACGGCGGCGCCGCGGCCTACGTACCCGCGCCGTACGCGCCGCAGCCCCCGCTCCCCGGCGCGTACGACGAGCCCGCCGCCGACGGGGGCCGCAAGCGGCGCGTCATGGTGTGGACGGCCACGCTCACCGCGGCGTTCGTCGTCGGCGGTGGCGCGACCGCGGGCGTGCTGATGCTTCAGGACCGGGAGGACCGGGCCGACCCGTCGATCGAGATCGCCGGAACGCCCGGTGCCGACGCCAAGGCGTCCGCCTCCCCCTCGCCGACCCCGCCGCCCTCGGCAGCGCCCACCACTCCGTCCGCCGAGCCGTCCCCCGACGCGTCCGACGCGTCCGGCGCCGACGCCGCGCTTCCGGCCGGATTCGTGCTGAAGCAGGACCCGGCCGGGTTCACCATCGGCGTGATGGACGGCTGGTCCCGCCGCCAGACCGGCAGCCAGATCTTCTACGAGGCGCCCACCGGCGGTGCGTACATCCAGGTCGGGATCGTCAGGGACACACCGATGACCAGCTACGAGAACTTCACCGGCCTGGAGAAGAAGCACCTGGCGAACACCGAGAGCGACTACGAACGGGTCCGGCTGGAGGAGAACACCTACCAGGGACGGCCGGGCGCGATCTGGGAGTTCACCCACATCCCCGAGCCCGACGAGAGCCCCCTGCGGCGCCATGTGATCGACCAGGCGTTCGTCGCCGCCGACGGCACCGAGTACGCGATCCTCGCCGCCGTCCGCGCCGACCACTGGGACCCGGCCAGGGACCTGGTGTTCTCCACCGCGGTCAGCACGTTCGAGCTCGGCTGAGCCAAGGGGCCGCCCGGCCGGTCACGGCCGGGCGGCACCCAGCTCCAGCCGGAAGCAGAAGCCCTGCTGCTGGGACGTCGGAGTCATGAACGTCTCCGCGAGCTCCATGCCGAGCCGCCGCGTCACGGCGATGGAACGCTCGTTGCGGGCGTCCACCATCGCCACGACCCGCTCCACCCCCGCCGCCCGTACCCGCTCCAGCGTGGTGCGGGCGGCCACGGTCGCGTACCCCTTGCCCCACGCGGCGCGCGCCAGCCGCCAGCCGATCTCTATCTCGCCGACGGGGCCGAAGTTCTCGTGCGGCCACGGCTGGGCGCCGGTGAAGCCGATGACGTCGCCCTGCTCGTCGAGCATCGTCCAGAGGCAGAATCCGTGCTCGGCGTCGTGCCGGCGCTGGCGGGCCGTGAGCTCCTCGTAGACGGACAGTTCGGCCGCTTTCCCGCCGTGGAACTCCATCACGTCCGGGTCGTCGAAGGCCCGGTGCCAGGCGACGGCGTCCTCGTCCGTGGGGACCCGCAGCTGTATGACGGGGAGCGGCCTGCTGGTCATAGACGGAGCCCTTCGGTCGGTAGATCGGTACGCCACCTTAGACTGCACAAGACTGCACCTGTCCTGTGCCGTTCGGTACGCGATATCGACAAAGCCCCATCGAATCCTCGGGAGAAGCCGCCGTGACCGAAGCCCTCACCGAGCACACTGCCGATGTGATCGTCGTCGGGGCGGGCCCGGCCGGCTCCACGACCGCGTACCACCTGGCGAAGGCCGGACTGGACGTGCTGCTGCTGGAGAAGACCGCGTTCCCGCGCGAGAAGGTCTGCGGCGACGGCCTCACCCCGCGCGCGACCAAGCAACTGGTCGCCATGGGCATCGACATCTCGGAAGAGGCCGGCTGGCTGCGGAACAAGGGCCTGCGGATCATCGGCGGCGGGGTGCGGCTCCAGCTCGACTGGCCGGATCTCGCCTCGTACCCGGACTACGGTCTCGTCCGCAAGCGCGACGACTTCGACGAGCAACTGGCCCGGCAGGCGCAGAAGGCGGGCGCGCGGCTGTACGAGCGGTGCAACGTCGGCGCGCCGGTCATCGACGACCGCACCGGCCGGATCACGGGGGTGCACGCCAAGCTCGGCGAGGAGAAGACCCCGGTCACCTTCCGCGCCCCGCTCGTCGTCGCCGCCGACGGCAACTCCTCCCGGATCTCCCTCGCCATGGGTCTGCACCGCCGCGAGGACCGCCCGATGGGCGTCGCGGTCCGGACGTACTTCACCTCGCCGCGCCACGAGGACGACTACCTCGAGTCGTGGCTGGAGCTGTGGGACCGGCGGGGACCGGGCGAGGACCGGCTGCTGCCCGGCTACGGCTGGATCTTCGGCATGGGCGACGGCACGTCCAACGTCGGCCTCGGCGTCCTCAACACCTCCGCCTCCTTCAAGGAGCTGGACTGGCGCGAGGTCCTCAAGGCCTGGTGCGCGTCGATGCCCGAGGACTGGGGCTACACCGAGGAGAACATGACCGGCCCGATCCGCGGGGCGGCCCTGCCGATGGCGTTCAACCGCCAGCCGCACTACACCCGCGGTCTGCTGCTGGTCGGCGACGCGGGCGGTCTGGTCAACCCGTTCAACGGCGAGGGCATCGCCTACGCGATGGAGTCCGGCCAGATCGCGGCCGACGTCATCGTCCAGGCCCAGGCCCGGCAGACCCCGGCCCAGCGCGAGATGGCCCTGCACCGCTACCCGAAGGTCCTCAAGGACACCTACGGCGGCTACTACACTCTGGGCCGCGCCTTCGTGAAGCTGATCGGCAACCCGAAGGTCATGAAGATCGCGACCCAGCGCGGACTGACCCACCCGGTGCTGATGAAGTTCACGCTGAAGATGCTGGCCAACCTGACCGACCCGACGGGCGGCGACGCGATGGACCGCATCATCAACGGCCTGTCCAAGGTCGCCCCGAAGGCGTGAACCCGGCCGGACTCCCCGCCGGGCTCCCCGGTGACGTGACGCTGCGTACGGCCGCGCCCGGCGACGCCGAGGCGCTGTGCGCGGCGTACGCGGCCGACCGGGAGCACCTGGCGCCCTGGGAGCCGCGCCGCCCCGACGAGTTCTTCACCGTCGACGGCCAGGCCCGCCGCCTCGCCGAGCGGCTGCGCGAGTACGAGGCGGGACGCCTGGTGCCGTGGCTGCTGGTGGCCGGCGACGGGCGCGTCGTCGGCACGATCACCCTCACCGGCATCACCCGCGGCCCGTTCTGCAGCGCCTCCCTCGGCTACTGGACAGCCGGCGACCGGCAGGGCAGGGGACTGGCGACGGCGGCGGTGACCGCGGTGTGCCGTGCCGCGGCCGACGAACTGGGCCTGCACCGGATCGAGGCGTCCACCCTGCTGGAGAACGCGCGCTCGCAACGGGTGCTGGAGAAGTGCGGCTTCACCCCCATCGGCCTGGCGCCCCGCTACCTCCACATCGCCGGCGCCTGGCGCGACCACCGCCTCTTCCAACGCATCCTCCACGACGCCCCGCCGCCCGCCTGACGGGCGGCCCGGTGGTCCCGGGCTCGCGGGCCCGGGACCGGCAGGATGGCTCCGAGCCCCCGACGGGGGACGACGGGAGGAGACCGGGATGCGGGTGGCGGTAGCGGGCGGTACGGGGACGGCGGGGCGGCACGTCGTCGAGGAGCTGCGGGCGGCCGGGCACGAGCCCGTCGTGCTCGCCCGCTCGGCGGGCGTGGACGTCACGACGGGCAAGGGGCTGGACGAGGCGCTGGCGGGCGCGGACGCGGTGATCGACACCGCCAACGTGTCGACCATCAGCCGCGCCAAGGCCGTGGCCTTCTTCGAGGCCGAGACGCGCAACCTGCTCGCCGCCGAAGAACGGGCGGGCGTACGGCACCACATCGTGCTGTCGATCGTCGGCATCGAGCGCGTCGGCCACGGCTACTACCAGGGCAAGCTCGCCCAGGAACGCGCCGTGGCCGCCGGTCCGGTGCCGTGGACGGTCCTGCGGGCCACGCAGTTCCACGAGTTCGCGGACCAGGTGCTCGACCAGATGCCGGGCCCGTTCGCCCTCGTCCCACGCATGCGCACCCAGCCGGTCGCCGTCCGCGAGGTCGCCCGCGCCCTCGTCGCCGTCGCGGAGGGCCCGCCCCAGGGCATGGCCCCCGAACTGGCCGGCCCGCGCGAGGAACAGCTCCTCGACATGGTGCGCCGCGTCCTCCCGCTGCGCGGGGAGCGCCGCCTGGTGCTCCCCGTCCCCCTGCCCGGCCGCGCGGGCCGCGCGATGGCGTCCGGGGCGCAGCTCCCCGGCGGCCCGGGCCCGCGGGGCACGCAGACGTTCCAGGACTGGCTGCGGGAGCGCGGGACGTGACCGGAGCGCCGACAAGGCCGCGTGGTCGCTCGGTCAGGACATGCGGATGACGGCCCGGTCGCCGTCGACGGCGACGATCTTGACCTTCAGGCCGTTGACGACCGAGGTGCCCGAGGCGCTCATGCTGCCGCTGAAGGTGTAGCCGGGGGGACCGGCCGCCTTGTGGGTCAGCGCGTTGCCGGCGACGCGGACCACGGTGAAGCTCTTCAGCGCGACCTCGTCGCCGGTGAAGGCGATCGTGTCCCCGGCCCGTACCGCCACCTCGCAGCGGCCGTCCGCGCAGGCCGTCAGGTCCGTGCCGTCGGCCGGCTCGGGCAGAGCCGGGGCGCTGGACACCGGGGGAGAGGGGGACGACAGCGGTGACGGGGCCGCAGAGGGCTTGGCGGCGGAGGAGTCGTCGGACTCCGGGCCCCCGCACCCGGTCAGCATCAGCCACACCGCGGCGGCGCACAGGGCGGCTTCCAGGCGGTGGACGGTGGAGGGCATCGGGACGCTCCCGGGTTCTCGGGCCAGGACGCGGGATGCATGCCCGCCGCCGGGCCCGGCGACGCCTGGGGCCTCTCGTTCGGAGCTTGCCGGGCCCGCGTGCCCTGGCACCGCACCTCGCTGGGTTGCCGTCAGTCGCCGACTCCCCCGTAGCCCTTCAGGCACGGGAGGTGCCCCCACCGCGTGGACTCTCCCCTTGCCTTCGCGGGGGGACCCTCATCCCTCCGCCTTGCGATGTGTCCCCTCGGCCCTGGCGGGCCTGGGGAGACCCATGCCTCGGCCGGTGGCGGGCCTGGGGAGACCCCATGCACCAGACCCCGCTCACTGATCCGGCCTGATCCGAACGACAGGCCCCTGGGACGGCTGGGCGCCGGTCAGGCGGCGTGGGTCACGCGGAGCTTCGACTGGCCGTGCGGCAGCCGCTCCCAGTCGTCCATGAAGCGGGCGACGAGACCGTGCCGCGCGGCCAGCCGGGTCAGGGTCTCCGTGCGGTAGTAGAAGTCCTCGCCCAGGACCTGGTGCTCACGGGTCTCGGTGCGGTCGTAGGTGAAGTCGAAGAAGCCGCCGGGCGCCAGCACCCGTCCGATGTGGGCGAGGCATTCGTCGATGACCTCCAGCGGCGAGTGCGAGAAGACGCTGTGCGCGTGCACGACCGTGAAGGCCGCGTCGGGGAGGAAGTCGAGCCTGAGGTCCTCGACGGGGGTGAGATACGGCAGCTTGTGCTGGAGGCCGTAGCGGACGAGGGTCTTCTTGGCCTCGACGAGGATGTCCGGCGAGATGTCGATCCCGTAGTAGTGGCCCGGCTCCAGATGGTCGATGAACCGCCATCCGGCCCGCAGGTTGCCGCAGCCGATCTCCAGCATCCGGTCCTGCGGCCGCAACCCGTGTTCCTTCAGGTAGTCGAACTGCAGCTGCCCGATGGCGAGCCACCGGTCGTGGGAGGGCCCTCCGCCCACCGCCGCCTCCGGGCTCCGCGCGGTGTCCGACGCCATCACCGCCCGGTAGTACGCGATGTGCCCGCCGCGGTGGCGCAGCCGCAGCCAGGTGTCCCGGCCGGCGCGGCGTAGATAGGGCAGCACGCGCCGGGGGTGCCGCAGCGCGTACCGCGCCTTGTGGCCGAGCCGTGAACGGTTCGTCGACAGCCGCGATCCGGGTCCGTGCCGCATGTTGCCTCCCTGTGCCTTGGTGGGCCGCCCCCTCGGATGCTAACCACGGACGGCACGCACCGCCCGGGGTCGACACCAGGGGCTTCAGGGGAGGGCCGGCACGGGAGCGGGGCCCGGGGTCGCCCCCGGACAAGCGAAAGAGCCGCCGCTCCCCCCGAGGGAGCGACGGCCCTTCCAGGCGCGCTGCGCACGACTCACCTCACCGGGGACGCCGTACGCGCTGAAGCGACGTCAGAGGACGCGGACCGCGCCGCTCGCCGGGTAGCCCGACAGGTCCTGGATGACGACGCCCTTGCTGGGGTTGGCGGCGTCCAGGTACTTGCCGTCGCCGATGTAGACGCCCGTGTGGTACGCGGAGCCGGCGCCGCCCCAGTAGAGGATGTCGCCGACCTGCAGGTTGGACGTGCCGACCTGGGTGCCGGCCACGGACTGGTCCTGCGAGACGCGCGGGAGGTCGATGCCGACCGTGCGGTAGGCGGCCTGGACCAGGCTGGAGCAGTCCCAGGCGTTGGGGCCGGTGGCGCCCATGATGTACGCGTCGCCGAGCTGCGCCTTGAGGAAGGCGACGACGGTCGCGGCGCTGCCCGTGGCGGTGCTGCCGGCGGAGCTGTACGCGGAGAGGGAGGTGCGCTCGGAGTCGCGGGACGCGCGCTCCTGGGCGGCGGCCTCCGCGCGCTCGCGCGCCTCTGCCTCCGCCTTCTTCTTCTCGGCCTCGGCCTTGCGGTCCGCCTCGGCCCTGGCCTTCTCCGCGGCCTTCGCGGCCTTGGCCGCGGCGGCGTCCTCCTGGGCCTGCAACTGCGCCCGGAGCTCGAGGTCGAGGGCGACCTGCTCGGTGGCTTCGGCGGCCTGGGTGACGGCGGTGACGGCGTCCGGGGTGAGAAGGGGCATCTCGATGGTCTCGGTCACCGGCTCGGCGTTCGCCGGCCCGGCGGCACCGGCCACCGCGATGGTGCTGAGGAAGCCACCGGCAACTCCGGCCCGTATCGCCATTCTCGAGGCGTTGCGGCGGGGTTTCCGGTGGCTGGGTATGTGAGCGGTGTGGGACATGGGACAACCGCTATCAGGGCATCAGGGTTCCCTTCAAGAAACGTGTGTTGCGCCACAGTTGCGACCGGAACCTCTGAATCCGCTGCGCATGGACCCTTATTGACGCCGTAACGGGCAAACCGGGCATGCATGATCAGGGCTGTGATCATGGGCTTTCCGTAAAAAGTCCGAATTGCCGGTGGCTTACCACCGCTTTACGTCCATGGCCAAGCCCGCTTTTGTTGAACTCTTGAGTGAGTGGCGCAGGTCACAGAATGGTCAACGCCGGGGCGCTCGCGAGCTTGTGAAAGCGGCGCTCGCGTCCACCGCGGTCCGCCCGATGCCACTGCCGGGTGACCCGCCGTCCAATATCACCCGATGCGGTCCATCTCCAATTTGCGTGTAGTCGCCACGGCTTGGTAGGGCACCCTCGCTCCGACCAGCGGTAACAACCACCGATGTCACACCTCGTGATCGGTCGAGCGCTTCGCGTGTGAAGATCACCGCTCATCCGACTTCATGATCCTTCGTCGGGTGGTGGAGATCACAAACTCCATGACCGACCCCGTGTCGCAGATCACAGACCGACAGGCATAGGATGCGGGGCAGTCGGGCTTGTGAACTGCCTCACATGTACACGATCTTCGAGTGCGACCCCCGGTCGCGATCTTCGGAAGTCGGTGTCACCTGCGGGGCGGTGAGTCGGTTGCCCGGTGCGGTCCAACGGTCAAGGACGACTGGAAGGAGCGAGGAGGGTGAATGCTTACGTGCCCATCCTTGTGCTCGGCGCCCTCGGGGCAGGGTTTGCGATCTTCTCCGTGGTCATGGCCACGCTTATCGGTCCCAAGCGGTACAACCGGGCAAAGCTTGACGCGTACGAGTGCGGCATCGAGCCCACGCCTACGCCCGCGGGAGGCGGTCGCTTCCCGATCAAGTACTACCTGACGGCGATGCTCTTCATCATTTTCGACATCGAGATCGTCTTCCTCTATCCCTGGGCCGTCACCTTCGACGCCCTGGGGATCTTCGGGCTCGTGGAGATGCTGCTCTTCGTGCTCACCGTCTTCGTCGCCTACGCGTATGTGTGGCGGCGCGGCGGCCTGGAATGGGACTGAGGAGCTGAGGAGCACACCATGGGACTCGAAGAGAAGCTGCCGAGCGGATTCCTGCTCACCACCGTCGAACAGGCCGCGGGCTGGGTGCGCAAGTCATCCGTCTTCCCTGCGACGTTCGGCCTGGCCTGCTGCGCCATCGAGATGATGACGACCGGCGCCGGCCGCTACGACCTGGCCCGCTTCGGCATGGAGGTCTTCCGCGGTTCACCGCGCCAGGCCGACCTGATGATTGTGGCCGGCCGGGTGAGCCAGAAGATGGCCCCCGTCCTGCGCCAGGTCTACGACCAGATGCCCAACCCCAAGTGGGTCATTTCCATGGGGGTTTGCGCTTCGTCGGGCGGAATGTTCAACAATTACGCAATTGTGCAGGGCGTTGATCATATTGTCCCTGTCGACATCTATCTGCCGGGCTGCCCGCCCCGCCCCGAGATGCTGTTGGACGCGATTCTCAAGCTCCACCAGAAGATCCAGAGCTCCAAGCTCGGTGTGAACGCGGAGGAAGCCGCCCGCGAGGCGGAGGAGGCGGCCCTGAAGGCGCTCCCGACGATCGAGATGAAGGGGCTGCTGCGGTGAGCGACGCCCGCGCGGCCGCCGGGCCGCAGACGAACACGAAAGCCGCGCCTCTCCGCCGCGCGGGCGGAGAAGCCACCAGGGGGACACGATGAGTGACCAGCCGAACCCGGAGAAGGAGCTCTCCGAGCAGAACCTCCCCGGGCAGCGCGGCGAGAACGGCGAGGAGATCCGCGTCCAGCGCGGGATGTTCGGTGCCAACAACGGAGGGGACACGTCCGGTTACGGCGGGCTCGTACGCTCCGTACGGCTGCCGGGTCCGGCCTCCCGCCCGTACGGCGGCTACTTCGACGAGGTTGCCGACGAACTCGAGGGCGCGCTCGAGGAGCAGGGCCTGGTGCCCGAGAACGCGATCGAGAAGACCGTCGTCGACCGCGGCGAACTCACCTTCCACATCGCGCGCGAGCACCTGGTGCAGGTGGCGAGGACGCTGCGGGACGACCCGGCGCTGCGCTTCGAGCTCTGCACCGGCGTGAGCGGAGTGCACTACATCGAGGACAAGGGCCGCGAGCTGCACGCGGTCTACCACCTGCGTTCGCTCACCCACGGCCGGATCCTGCGGCTGGAGGTCTCCGCCCCGGACAGCGACCCGCACGTCCCGTCCCTGGTGCGGGTGTATCCCACCAACGACTGGCACGAGCGCGAGACCTACGACTTCTTCGGGCTCGTCTTCGACGGCCACCCCGCCCTCACCCGGATCATGATGCCGGACGACTGGCAGGGCTTCCCGCAGCGCAAGGACTATCCGCTCGGCGGCATCGCCGTCGAGTACAAGGGCGCCCAGATCCCGGCTCCGGACCAGCGGAGGTCGTACTCGTGACTACACCGTCTGCAAGCGCACGCGAAACCACCGAGGGCCCGGTCTACACGGTCACCGGTGGCGACTGGGACGAGGTCGTCCAGGCCGCGGCCAGGGCCGACGACGAGCGGATCGTCGTCAACATGGGCCCGCAGCACCCCTCCACGCACGGTGTGCTCCGGCTGATCCTGGAGATCGACGGCGAGACCGTCACCGAGGCCCGCTGCGGCATCGGCTACCTCCACACCGGCATCGAGAAGAACCTCGAGTACCGGACCTGGACGCAGGGCACCACCTTCGTCACGCGCATGGATTACCTGACGCCGTTCTTCAACGAGACGGCGTACTGCCTGGGCGTGGAGCGGCTTCTCGGCATCGACGACCAGATCCCGGACCGGGCGTCGGTCGTCCGGGTCCTGCTGATGGAACTCAACCGGCTCTCCTCGCACCTGGTCGCCATCGCGACCGGCGGCATGGAGCTGGGCGCCACCACGATCATGATCTACGGATTCCGTGATCGTGAACTCATTCTCGACGTCTACGAGCTGATCACCGGCCTGCGCATGAACCACGCGTACATCAGGCCCGGCGGACTCGCCCAGGACCTGCCCCCGGGCGCGGTCGACCAGCTCCGCGAGCTCGTGAAGACGCTCAAGAAGAACCTGCCGGAGTACGACAAGCTCGCCACCGGCAACCCGATCTTCAAGTCCCGTCTGCAGGACATCGGATACCTGGACCTGACCGGCTGCATGGCGCTCGGCGCGACCGGACCGATCCTGCGCTCCGCGGGCCTCGCTCACGACCTGCGCAAGACCGACCCGTACTGCGGCTACGAGACCTACGACTTCGACGTCCCGACCGCCGACACCTGCGACTCCTACGGGCGGTTCCTCATCCGGCTCGAGGAGATGCGGCAGTCGCTGCGGATCGTCGAGCAGTGCCTGGACCGGCTGGAGCCGGGCCCGGTGATGGTCGCGGACAAGAAGATCGCCTGGCCCGCGCAGCTCGCGCTCGGCCCCGACGGCCTCGGCAACTCCCTCGACCACATCAAGAAGATCATGGGCACCTCCATGGAGGCCCTGATCCACCACTTCAAGCTGGTCACCGAGGGCTTCCGGGTGCCGGCCGGGCAGACGTACGCCGCGGTCGAGTCGCCCAAGGGCGAACTGGGCGTCCATGTCGTCTCCGACGGCGGCACCCGGCCCTTCCGGGTCCACTTCCGCGACCCGTCGTTCACCAATCTGCAGGCCATGGCGGCCATGTGCGAGGGCGGCCAGGTCGCCGACGTCATCGTCGCCGTCGCGTCCATCGACCCCGTGATGGGAGGCGTCGACCGATGACGGACGTATCGCTGGGCATGCCGCAACTGCCCGCGCCCGACTACCCGGCCGATGTGCGAGCGCGGCTGGAGGCGGACGCGAAGGAGATCATCGCCCGCTATCCCGGCAGCCGGTCCGCCCTGCTGCCGCTGCTGCACCTCGTGCAGTCGGAGGAGGGCCACGTGACCCGCACGGGCATGCGGTTCTGCGCCGAGATGCTCGACCTCACCACCGCGGAGGTCACCGCGGTCGCCACCTTCTACTCCATGTACCGGCGCAAGCCGTCCGGGGACTACCAGGTCGGCGTCTGCACCAACACGCTGTGCGCGGTGATGGGCGGCGACGCGATCTTCGAGGAGCTCAAGGAGCACCTCGGCGTCGGCAACAACGAGACGACCGAGGACGGCAAGGTCACCCTCGAGCACATCGAGTGCAACGCCGCCTGCGACTTCGCGCCCGTGGTGATGGTCAACTGGGAGTTCTTCGACAACCAGACCCCGGAGTCGGCGAAGCGGCTCGTCGACGACCTGCGCGCCGGCGAGCAGGTCAGCCCCACCCGCGGCGCGCCCCTGTGCACGTACAAGGAGACCGCGCGCATCCTGGCCGGCTTCCCCGACGAGCGCCCCGGCGCCGTCGAGGCGACCGGCGGCGCGGGTCCGGCGTCGCTGATCGGTCTGCGGCTCGCCAAGGGCGAGACCGCCCCCGCGCGGGTGGTCCACCCGCGCGGCGAGGCCCCGCAGGAGCCCCCCCGGCCCGGTTCCGAGCACCTGAGCTCGCACGACGCACCGCAGAAGACTTCGGCGTCCGACCCGGACAACCCGGCCGGACCTGTGGCCGAGGAGGGGGAGTGATGACCGTGTCCACCGAATACGGCGGCGGTTCGCGGCCGGAGGCAGCGGCGGAGGGCAGCCCGGAGAAGCTCCTCTCGCCCGTCCTGTCGGCCTTCTGGGACGAGCCCGAGTCATGGACGCTCGAGACGTACCGCAGGCACGAGGGCTACGAGGGCCTGCGCAAGGCGCTCGCCATGACCCCCGACGACCTGATCGCCTACGTCAAGGACGCCGGTCTGCGCGGCCGCGGCGGCGCGGGCTTCCCCACCGGGATGAAGTGGCAGTTCATTCCGCAGGGCGACGGCAAACCGCACTACCTCGTCGTCAACGCGGACGAGTCGGAGCCGGGCACCTGCAAGGACATCCCCCTTCTGTTCGCCAATCCGCACTCCCTCATCGAGGGAATCGTGATCGCCTGCTACGCGATCCGGTCCAGCCACGCCTTCATCTATCTGCGCGGCGAGGTCGTCCCCGTACTGCGGCGGCTGCACGAGGCGGTGCGCGAGGCGTACGAGGCGGGCTACCTCGGCAAGGACGTCCTGGGCAGCGGACTCGATCTCGAACTGGTCGTGCACGCGGGCGCCGGCGCGTACATCTGCGGTGAGGAGACCGCGCTGCTGGACTCCCTGGAGGGCCGCCGCGGCCAGCCCCGGCTGCGGCCGCCCTTCCCCGCGGTCGCCGGTCTGTACGCCTGCCCCACTGTGGTGAACAACGTCGAGTCCATCGCCTCGGTTCCCGCGATCCTCAACAAGGGCAAGGACTGGTTCAGGTCCATGGGCAGCGAGAAGTCCCCGGGCTTCACGCTGTACTCGCTCAGCGGCCACGTCGCGAGCCCCGGCCAGTACGAGGCTCCGCTCGGCATCACCCTGCGCCAGCTGCTCGACATGAGCGGCGGCATGCGCCCCGGCCACCGGCTCAAGTTCTGGACGCCCGGCGGTTCCTCGACCCCGATGTTCACCGACGAGCACCTCGACGTCCCGCTGGACTACGAGGGCGTCGGCGCGGCCGGTTCGATGCTCGGCACCAAGGCGCTCCAGTGCTTCGACGAGACGACCTGCGTGGTGCGGGCCGTCACCCGCTGGACCGAGTTCTACGCCCACGAGTCCTGCGGCAAGTGCACACCGTGCCGCGAAGGCACGTACTGGCTGGTCCAGCTGCTCCGCGACATCGAGGCCGGCAAGGGCGTCATGTCGGACCTGGACAAGCTGAACGACATCGCCGACAACATCAACGGCAAGTCGTTCTGCGCCCTCGGCGATGGCGCCGCGTCGCCGATCTTCTCCTCGCTCAAGTACTTCAGGGACGAGTACGAGCAGCACATCACCGGCAAGGGCTGCCCCTTCGACCCCGCCAGGTCGACGGCCTGGGCCGACCGACACACCACGGAGGTGTCCGCATGACTGTGGCGCACGCGCCGAATCCCGGCCGCGGCCCCGCCGCAGGCCGCTGCACGGGCGTTGCCGCGCAGGCCGCCCCGTACCGCGGGGAGGTGCGGGCATGACCGTCACCACGACCGGCTCCACCGCCGCGGGCGGCGGCGCCGTGCCGCCCGAGGACCTCGTCTCGCTGACGATCGACGGTGTGGAGATCTCCGTCCCCAAGGGGACGCTGGTCATCCGCGCCGCCGAGCTGCTCGGGATCGAGATCCCGCGCTTCTGCGACCACCCGCTCCTCGACCCGGCCGGCGCCTGCCGCCAGTGCATCGTCGAGGTGGAGGGCCAGCGCAAGCCGATGGCCTCCTGCACCATCACCTGCACGGACGGCATGGTCGTCAGGTCGCAGCTCACCTCGCCCGTCGCCGAGAAGGCGCAGCAGGGCGTGATGGAGCTGCTGCTGATCAACCATCCGCTGGACTGCCCGGTCTGCGACAAGGGCGGCGAGTGCCCGCTGCAGAACCAGGCCGTCTCGCACGGCCAGGCCGACTCCCGCTTCGAGGGCAAGAAGCGGACGTTCGAGAAGCCGGTCCCGATCTCCACCCAGGTGCTCCTGGACCGCGAGCGGTGCGTGCTCTGCGCGCGCTGCACCCGCTTCTCCAACCAGATCGCGGGCGACCCGATGATCGAGCTGCTGGAGCGCGGCGCGCTCCAGCAGGTCGGCACCGGCGAGGGCGACCCGTTCGAGTCGTACTTCTCCGGCAACACCATCCAGATCTGCCCGGTCGGCGCGCTCACCTCCGCCGCCTACCGGTTCCGCTCCCGCCCGTTCGACCTCATCTCCTCGCCCTCCGTCTGCGAGCACTGCGCGGGCGGCTGCGCCACCCGCACCGACCACCGCCGCGGCAAGGTCATGCGGCGCCTGGCCGCCGAGGACCCGGAGGTCAACGAGGAGTGGCTGTGCGACAAGGGGCGCTTCGGCTTCCGCTACGCCCAGCAGCGCGACCGGCTCACCACCCCCCTGGTCCGTAACGAGGAGGGCGTGCTGGAGCCGGCGAGCTGGCCGGAGGCGCTGGAGGCCGCCGCCGCCGGCCTCGTCAGGGGCCGCACCGGCGTCCTGACCGGCGGCCGGCTGACCGTCGAGGACGCCTACGCGTACGCCAAGTTCGCCCGCGTCGCACTCGACACCAACGACATCGACTTCCGCGCCCGGACGCACTCCGCGGAGGAGGCCGACTTCCTCGCGGCGCGCGTCGCGGGACAGGGAAGGGACCTGTCCGGCACGGGCGTCACGTACACGGCGCTGGAGAAGGCCCCGGCGGTACTGCTCGCCGGGTTCGAGTCGGAGGAGGAGGCCCCCGGGGTCTTCCTGCGGCTGCGCAAGGCCCACCGCAAGCACGGCCAGCGCACCTTCTCCCTCGCCCCGTACGCCACCCGCGGCCTCGCCAAGTCGGGCGGCACGCTGCTTCCCGCCGCGCCCGGCACCGAGACCGAGTGGCTGGACGCGCTCGCCTCCGGCACCGGCCTCGACGGGGACGGCGCACGGGCCGCCGAGGCGCTGCGCGCCGACGGCGCGGTGATCGTGGTCGGCGAGCGGCTCGCCGCCGTGCCCGGCGGCCTCACCGCCGCCGTACGCGCGGCGACCGCCACCGGCGCGCAGCTGGTGTGGATCCCGCGCCGCGCCGGTGAGCGCGGCGCCGTGGAGGCCGGCGCGCTGCCGTCGCTGCTGCCCGGCGGCCGGCCGGCGACCGACCCGCGGGCCCGTGAGGAGACCGCGGAGGTCTGGCGCGTACGGGAACTCCCGCACCGCTACGGTCGGGACACCGGCCAGATCATGGAGGCCGCGGCCACCGGCGAACTGGGCGCGCTGCTCGTCGCCGGGGTCGAGGTCGCGGACCTGCCCGACCCGGCGCGTGCCCGCGAGGCGCTCGACGCGGTCGGCTTCCTGGTCTCGCTGGAGCTGCGGCCGAGCGAGGTCACCGAGCGGGCGGACGTCGTCTTCCCGGTCGCGGCCGTCGCGGAGAAGCCGGGCACCTTCCTCAACTGGGAGGGCCGGGCCCGGATGTTCGAGGCGGCGCTGAAGCCCGATCACATGATCCGCCGCCTCGCGCCCACGGACGCCCGGGTGCTGCACATGCTCGCCGACACCCTCGACGTGCACTTCGGCCTCCCGGACCTCAAGTCCGTCCGCACCGAACTGGACCGGCTCGGCCGCTGGGACGGCCCGCGGGCCACCGAGCCGGTGGAGCGGGCGCGCCCGCTGCCCCGGGCCGGTGAGGGCGAGGCGGTCCTCGCCGGTCACCGGCTGCTGCTCGACCACGGCCTGCTCCAGCAGGGCGACGAGGCGCTGGCCGGCACCCGGCACGCCGCGGTCGCCCGGCTGTCGGCGGCCACCGCGGCGGAGACGGGCGTCAAGGACGGCGACGAGCTGGAGGTCTCCGGACCGGCCGGCTCCGTACGGCTGCCGCTCCAGGTCACCGAGATGCCCGACCGGGTCGTGTGGCTGCCGCTGAACTCCGTGGGCGGCGGCGTCACCGCCGACACGGGCGCCCGCCCCGGCGAGCTCGTCCGTATCGCGCCCGCGGCCGCGCCCGCTCCGGAGGTGCAGTCATGACCATGCTGGCTCATGTGGCAGAAGCGCAGCGCAGCGTCCTCTCGCTCGAGGACCTGTCGATGTTCGGACGCGACCCGTGGTGGCTCGTCGCCGTCAAGGCCGTGTTCTGCTTCGCCTTCCTGATGGTGACCGTGCTCTTCTCCATCGTGTGGGAGCGCAAGGTCGTCGCCTGGATGCAGTTGCGCATCGGGCCCAACCGGCACGGCCCGTGGGGTCTGCTGCAGTCGCTCGCCGACGGCGTCAAGCTGATGCTGAAGGAGGACATCGTCGTCAAACGGGCCGACAAGGCCGTGTTCGTCATCGCGCCGGTCCTCGCCGCCATCCCCGCCTTCATGGCGGTCGCCGTGATCCCCTTCGGGCCGGCGGGCAACGAGGTCTCGATCTTCGGCACACGGACGACGATGCAGCTCACCGACCTGCCGGTGGCGATGCTGTACATCCTGGCGATCGGCTCGCTCGGCGTGTACGGCTTCGTCCTCGGCGGCTGGTCCTCCGGCTCGACGTACCCGCTCCTCGGCGGCGTCCGCGCCTCCGCCCAGGTCATCTCGTACGAGATCGCCATGGGCGTCGCGTTCGCCTCGGTCTTCCTCTACTCCGGTTCCATGTCGACCTCGGCGATCGTCGGGGCGCAGCAGGACCGCTGGTTCATCGTGCTGCTACCGGTGTCGTTCCTGATCTACATGGTGACGATGATCGGTGAGTCGAGCCGGGCGCCGTTCGACATGCCCGAGTCCGAGGGCGACCTGGTCGGCGGCTTCAACACCGAGTACAGCTCCATCAAGTTCGCGATGTTCATGCTGGCCGAGTACATCCACATGATCACCGTCTCGATGATCGCGGTGACCCTGTTCCTCGGCGGCTGGCGGGCCCCCTACCCGGTCTCCACGTTCTGGGAGGGCGCCAACCACGGCTGGTGGCCGCTGCTGTGGTTCTTCCTCAAGCTCCAGGTACTGATCTTCTTCTTCATCTGGCTGCGCGGCACCCTGCCCCGCGTCCGCTACGACCAGCTGATGAAGCTCGGCTGGAAGGTCCTCATCCCGGTCTCCGTCGTCTGGCTGATGCTGGTGGCGACCGTGCGGGCCCTGCGGAACGAGAACTACGACTTCCAGCAGATCGTGCTGTACGTCGGCGGCGCGGTGATCGCGGTGCTCCTCCTCTCGTTCGTGGTCGACGTCTTCCGCGGCAAGAAGGAGAAGGCAGAGGAGGCCGCCAGGCCGGCGCCCCCCGCCTTCGATCCGATGGCGGGCGGCTTCCCCGTACCGCCGCTGCCCGGACAGGAGCTGCCACCGGTCCCGCGCAGGCGGTCCCGGCAGGAGCGCGAACTGATTGTCAGTGGTGGACCCAATACTGACAGTGATGAACCTCGGGACGGAAAGGAGGCTGACGGTGTCTGAGGAATCCAAGAGCAAGGAATCCGAGAGCAAGTTCCTGAATCCGGTTGCCGGCTTCGGCGTGACCTTCAAGGCCATGTTCAAGAAGCGGCTGACCGAGCAGTATCCGGAGCAGGAGAAGGTCACGGCGCCGCGCTTCCACGGCCGGCACCAGCTCAACCGCCATCCGGACGGGCTCGAGAAGTGCGTCGGCTGCGAGCTGTGCGCCTGGGCCTGCCCGGCGGACGCGATCTATGTGGAGGGCGCGGACAACACCGAGGAGGAGCGCTACTCCCCGGGCGAGCGGTACGGCCGCGTCTACCAGATCAACTACGCCCGCTGCATCCTGTGCGGTCTGTGCATCGAGGCGTGCCCGACGCGCGCGCTGACGATGACCAACGAGTTCGAACTGGCCGACACCAGCCGCGAGAACCTCATCTTCACCAAGGAGCAGCTGCTCGCCGGTCTGGACGAGGGCATGGTCGACGCGCCGCACGCGATCTACCCCGGCATGGACGAGCAGGACTACTACCGGGGCCTGGTCACGGAGGCCGCGCCCGGCACGGTCCAGCAGGCCGCCGACTCCAAGGACGGGAAGGTGCAGGAGGGCGAGTCGACCTTCGGCGAGGACGAGCCCGCGTCCAAGAGGGTGATCGGGGCATGAACACGTTCGCCGCCTCCGTCACCTCCACCGGCGAGGCATTCCAGTTCTGGGTGCTCGGCACCATCGCCGTGATCGGGGCGCTCTGCACCATCCTGATGAAGCGGGCCGTGCACAGCGCCCTCTGCCTGGCCGGGACGATGATCATCCTCGCGGTGTTCTACCTGGCCAATGGCGCGTACTTCCTCGGTGTCGTCCAGATCGTCGTCTACACCGGCGCGATCATGATGCTGTTCCTCTTCGTCGTCATGCTCGTCGGCGTCACCGCCGCCGACTCCCTCAAGGAGACGCTGAAGGGCCAGCGCTGGCTGGCGGTCGCCTGCGGCCTCGGCTTCGGCATCCTGCTGATCGCCGGCATCGGGAACGCCTCACTGCAGACCTTCAACGGCCTGGGCGCCGCCAACTCGGCCCACGGCGGGAACGTCGAGGGCCTGGCCGCGCTCATCTTCACCAAGTACGTCTTCGCCTTCGAGATCACCGGCGCGCTGCTGATCACCGCGGCCGTCGGCGCGATGGTGCTCACCCACCGGGAGCGCACCGAGCGGGCCATGACCCAGCGCGAGATGGCCGAGCAGCGCGTACGGGAGGGCAAGCACCTCCCGCCGCTCCCCGCCCCCGGCGTCTACGCCCGGCACAACGCGGTGGACATCGCCGGTCTGCTCCCGGACGGCACCCCGTCCGAGCTGACGGTCAGCCGGACGCTGCGCGAGCGCGGTCAGATCCGGGACGTCTCCACCGAGGCGCTGAACGACCTCAAGGCGCTGGAGCAGCGCTCCGAGGAGCGCCTGGGACGTGACCGGAGCGAGGACGACGACCGGGACGAGCACGACCGGGACGGACAGGAGGCCAAGCGGTGAATCCGGTCAACTACCTGTATCTGGCCGCCCTGCTGTTCACCATCGGGGCGGCAGGAGTCCTGATCCGGCGGAACGCGATCGTGGTGTTCATGAGCGTGGAGCTGATGCTCAACGCCTGCAACCTCGCGTTCGTCGCCTTCTCCCGTATGCACGGCAATCTCGACGGCCAGATCATCGCGTTCTTCACGATGGTCGTCGCCGCCGCCGAGGTCGTGGTGGGTCTCGCGATCATCGTGTCGCTGTTCCGCTCCCGCCACTCGGCCTCGGTCGACGACGCCAGCCTGATGAAGCTGTAAGGGGTCGGAAGAATCGTGGAGAACCTGATTGCGCTGCTCGTCGCGGCGCCACTGCTCGGAGCGGCGGTCCTGCTCTGCGGCGGACGCCGCCTCGACAAGGCGGGCCACTGGCTGGGCACCGTGCTCGCCGGGGCCTCGTTCGTCATCGGCGCCGTGCTGTTCATGGACATGCTCGGCAAGGGCGGGGAGGAACGCGCCCTGCACCAGCGGCTGTTCAGCTGGGTCCCCGTCGAGGGCTTCCAGGCGGACATCGCCTTCCAGCTCGACCAGCTGTCGATGACCTTCGTCCTGCTGATCACCGGTGTGGGCACCCTGATCCACATCTACTCGATCGGGTACATGGAGCACGACGAGCGGCGCCGCCGCTTCTTCGGCTACCTGAACCTGTTCCTCGCGGCGATGCTCCTGCTGGTCCTCGCCGACAACTACCTGCTGCTGTACATGGGCTGGGAGGGCGTCGGTCTCGCGTCCTACCTGCTCATCGGCTTCTGGCAGCACAAGCCCAGCGCGGCGACCGCGGCGAAGAAGGCGTTCCTCGTCAACCGGGTCGGCGACATGGGCCTGTCGATCGCGATCATGCTGATGTTCACCACCTTCGGCACCTTCGCCTTCGGACCGGTTCTCGAGGCCACGGGCGAGACCTCGGAGGGGATGCTGACGGCCATCGGCCTGATGCTGCTGCTTGCCGCCTGCGGCAAGTCCGCCCAGGTGCCGCTGCAGTCCTGGCTCGGTGACGCGATGGAGGGCCCGACCCCGGTCTCGGCCCTCATCCACGCCGCCACCATGGTCACCGCGGGCGTCTATCTCATCGTCCGCTCCGGCGCGATCTTCAACGCCGCGCCGGACGCGCAGCTCGCGGTCGTCATCGTCGGCGCCGTCACGCTCCTCTTCGGTGCGATCGTCGGTTGCGCGAAGGACGACATCAAGAAGGCGCTGGCCGGGTCGACGATGTCGCAGATCGGCTACATGATCCTCGCGGCCGGCCTCGGTCCGATCGGATACGCCTTCGCGATCATGCACCTGGTGACGCACGGCTTCTTCAAGGCCGGGCTCTTCCTCGGCGCCGGTTCGGTCATGCACGGCATGAACGACGAGGTCGACATGAGGAAGTACGGCGGCCTGCGCAAGTACATGCCGATCACCTTCGTCACCTTCGGCCTCGGCTATCTGGCCATCATCGGCTTCCCTGGCCTGTCCGGCTTCTGGTCCAAGGACAAGATCATCGAGGCGGCGTTCGCCTACGACGACGGAATCCGGGGCTGGATCTTCGGCGGCGTGGCGCTGCTCGGCGCCGGGATCACCGCGTTCTACATGACGCGCGTGATGATCCTGACCTTCTTCGGCGAGAAGCGCTGGCAGCCGGCGCCCGACGCGGACAAGGCGGCCGGCGTCGAGCCGGCCGCGGAGTCCCACGCCGGCGAGATGCCGCACCCGCACGAGTCGCCCAGGTCGATGACGATCCCGATGATCGTGCTCGCCTTCGGCTCCGTCTTCGCGGGAGCGTTCTTCTCGATCGGCGACCGGTTCGCCAACTGGCTCGCCCCGGTCACCCGGTTCGAGCACCCGCACCCGGTGATCAGCGTCCCGGCCATCACCACCGCCACGATGGTGGTCCTGCTGACCGGCGCCGTGATCGCCTATCTGATGTACGGGCGCCGGCCGGTGCCGGTCACCGCGCCGCGCGGCTCGCTGCTCACCCGGGCCGCCCGCCGCGACCTGCTCCAGGACGACTTCAACCACGTGGTCCTGGTCCGCGGCGGCGAGCACCTCACCCGGTCCCTCGTCTATGTGGACCACAGCCTGGTGGACGGCGTGGTGAACGGGACAGCCGCCTCGTTCGGCGGGCTCTCCGGCCGACTGCGCAAGCTGCAGAACGGCTACGCCCGCAGCTACGCGGTCTCGATGTTCGGCGGTGCGGCGATCCTGATCGCCGCCACCCTGCTGATGAGGGCGGTCTGACAATGTCCTTTCCGATTCTGACGGCCACGGCGGTGCTCCCGGCCCTCGGGGCCATCGCCACCGCCGCCGTACCGGCCGGCAAGCGGAACGCGGCCAAGTGGCTGGCGCTGCTCGTCTCGCTCGGCACCCTGGCGCTCGCCGCGACCGTCCTCGTACGGTTCGAGCCGGGCGGCGACCGGTACCAGCTCACCGAGTCGCATGCCTGGATCGCCGACTTCGGCGTCCGGTACGAACTCGGCGTGGACGGCATCGGGGTCGTGATGGTGGCGCTGACCGCGCTGCTGATCCCGTTCGTGATCCTCGCCGGCTGGCACGACGCCGACCCGCTGGAGACCAAGTCGTCGCGCTGGCGGCCGACCCAGGGCTTCTTCGCCCTGATCCTCATGGTCGAGGCGATGGTGGTCCTCTCCTTCGAGGCCACCGACGTCTTCCTCTTCTACATCCTGTTCGAAGCCATGCTGATCCCGATGTACTTCCTCATCGGCGGCTTCGGTGACCGCGCCCACGCGGGCACCGACGAGAACGCGGCGGCCCAGCGCTCCTACGCGGCCGTGAAGTTCCTGCTGTACAACCTGGCCGGCGGACTGATCATGCTGGCCGCAGTCATCGGTCTGTACGTGGTCGCGGGCAGCTTCTCGCTCTCCGAGATCGCCGAGGCGCGGGCGAGCGGCGAGCTCGGGATGGCCACCAACACCGAGCGGCTGCTGTTCCTCGGCTTCTTCTTCGCCTTCGCGATCAAGGCGCCGCTGTGGCCGCTGCACACCTGGCTGCCCAACGCCATGGGTGAGGCGACCGCCCCGGTCGCGGTGCTGATCACGGCGGTGGTCGACAAGGTCGGCACGTTCGCGATGCTGCGCTTCTGCCTCCAGTTGTTCCCGGAGGCGTCGAAGTGGGCCACCCCGGCCATCCTGGTGCTGGCGCTGATCAGCATCATCTACGGCGCGCTGCTCGCGGTCGGCCAGCGCGACATCAAGCGCCTGATCGCCTATGCGTCGGTCTCCCACTTCGGCTTCATCGTCATGGGCATCTTCGCGATGACCAGCCAGGGCCAGTCCGGCGCGACGCTCTACATGGTCAACCACGGACTGTCCACGGCGGCGCTGATGCTGGTGGCCGGCTTCCTGATCTCGCGGCGCGGTTCACGGCTCATCGCCGACTACGGCGGTGTGCAGAAGGTCGCCCCGGTGCTCGCCGGCACGTTCCTGATCGGTGGTCTGGCCACGCTCTCCCTGCCGGGACTCGCGCCCTTCGTCAGCGAGTTCCTGGTCCTGGTGGGCACGTTCGCCGCCTATCCCGTCGTCGGGATCATCGCCACCCTGGGCATCGTGCTCGCCGCGCTCTACACCCTCGTCCTCTACCAGCGGACGATGACCGGGCCGGTGAAGGCCGAGGTCCGGAAGATGCCGGACCTCAGGGTCCGTGAACTGGCGGTCGTCGCCCCGCTGATCGCACTGCTGCTCTTCCTCGGCGTCTTCCCGAAGCCGCTGACGGAGATCATCGACCCGGCCGTGGAGCACACGATGTCCGACGTTCAGAAGCAGGACCCCCGGCCCGATGTGGAGGCGGCCAAGTGAGCGCTACAGCTGTCCACAACCTGTGGACAACGGCTGCGGAAGTCGAGCCGCTCGGCAGGATCCCCGCGCCCCACATCGAGTACACCCAGCTGGCACCCGTGCTGATCGTCGCGGGTGCGGCCGTCCTGGGCATCGTCGTGGAGGCGTTCGTCCCGCGCCGGGCCCGCTACTACACGCAGGTGTTCCTCACCGTCGTCGCGCTCGGGGCCGCCTTCGCGGCGATCGTCGGGCTCGCCGCCAACGGGTACGCCACGACCGAGAAGCAGATCGCGGCGATGGGCGCCATCGCGGTCGACGGACCGGCGCTGTTCCTGCAGGGCACCATCCTGCTGGCCTCGCTGGTCGCGGTCTTCACCTTCGCCGAGCGCCGGCTCGACCCGGTGGCGCACGGCAACCGCGTCGACTCGTTCGCCGCGGAGGCCGCCGCCGTGCCCGGCAGCGAGCACGAGAAGGCCGCGGTCAAGGCCGGGTTCACCACCACCGAGGTGTTCCCGCTCCTGCTCTTCGCGATCGCCGGCATGCTGGTCTTCCCGGCGGCCAACGACCTGCTGACCCTGTTCATCGCGCTCGAGGTCTTCTCCCTCCCGCTCTACCTCCTGTGCGCGGTGGCCCGCCGCAAGCGGCTCCTGTCGCAGGAGGCCGCGGTGAAGTACTTCCTGCTGGGCGCGTTCTCCTCCGCGTTCCTGCTGTTCGGCATCGCCCTGATGTACGGGTACGCGGGCTCCGTCTCGTACGCCCGGATCGCCGAGGTCGTCGAGGGCAGCGTCCGCACCATCGACCCGGCGCTCGCCGACACCATGGGCAACGACGCGCTGCTGCTGATCGGCGGCGCGCTGATCATCATGGGCCTGCTGTTCAAGGTCGGCGCGGTGCCGTTCCACATGTGGACGCCCGACGTCTACCAGGGCGCGCCGACCCCGCTCACCGGCTTCATGGCCGCGGCCACCAAGGTCGCCGCGTTCGGCGCGCTGCTGCGGCTGCTGTACGTGGTGCTGCCGGGCCTCGCCTGGGACTGGCGGCCGGTCATGTGGGCGGTCGCGATCGTCACCATGCTGGGCGGTGCGATCGTCGCCATCACCCAGACCGACATCAAGCGGCTGCTGGCGTACTCCTCGATCGCGCACGCCGGCTTCATCCTCGCCGGTGTGATCGCCACGACGCCGGAGGGCATCTCGTCCGTCCTCTTCTACCTGCTCGCCTACTCCTTCGTGACCATCGGCGCGTTCGCCGTCGTCACCCTGGTGCGCGACGCGGGCGGAGAGGCGACGCACCTGTCCAAGTGGGCCGGGCTCGGACGGCGTTCACCGCTGGTGGCGGCCGTCTTCGCGGTGTTCCTGCTGGCCTTCGCCGGCATTCCGCTGACCTCCGGCTTCTCCGGCAAGTTCGCCGTCTTCAAGGCGGCCGCGGAGGGCGGCGCGGGAGCGCTGGTCGTGGTCGGTGTGATCTCGTCCGCGATCGCCGCGTTCTTCTACGTCCGGGTCATCGTGCTGATGTTCTTCAGCGAGCCGAAGCCGGAGGGCCCCACGGTCGCCGTCCCCTCGCCGCTGACGATGACGACCATCGGCGTCGGCGTCGCGGTGACCCTGGTCCTCGGCGTCGCCCCCCAGTACTTCCTGGACCTGGCGAGCCAGGCGGGTGTGTTCGTGCGCTGATTGGGCGGCCCGCACAACGGCAGGGTCCGGCGTCTCCTCGGGGGAGAGGCCGGACCTTCGTCGTGTTACCGCTGCTCGCGCGAGCGCCTGCGCTTCGGGACGATCGCGGTCAGGTCGAGGTCGACGGGGAACGGGGCCGTGTGAACGAGTCACGCCGTGTTGACCTGGGCGGCCCTTACGGCGCCAATTGGTCTGGATCTACTGGCCGGCGGGAGAGGGAGCGGGACCATGCGCGGTATGACGGTGTTACCGGGGGCGGCGCCCTGCCGGGCGTCGCGCGAGGGCGTGCCGCCCATGCACCGGCTGGAGGTGCCGATGCCCAATGCCATGCCCTTCGCCATCGGCACCTTCGACACCATCGGCCCGATGTCCCGGGCCGACTTCCCGCACCGCCACACCTTCTACGAGATCGTCCACGTCACCGCCGGTACCGGCGCCCACGTCGTCGACCTGGCCCGCCGGGAGCTGCGGCCGCCCCACCTCGGCGTGATCGCGCCGGGCCAGGTGCACCACTGGGAAGGGGCCAGGGGGCTGGCCGGGTCGGTCGTCCTGTTCACCGAGGACTTCCTGCTCGACCACCCCGGCGACCGTGAGCTGCTGCGCCGCCTGGGGGAGCGGCCCTGGCGGGACCTCGACGGGCCGGCCCACGAGCGGACCGCCCGGCTGATCGCCGATCTCGACGACGAGTACCGCACCGGCGCCGAGGGGTTCGCCGGCGTACTGCGGGCACTGCTGCACGTCCTCGTCGTACGGGCCGCCCGGCTGCCGGGGCCAGCGCCCGCGCGGCCGCCGTCCCGGCCGGGCGCGGTCGCGGCGGAGTTCCTGCGGCTGATCCACCGCAACGATCCCGCGCTGTGGTCGGTGAGCGGCTGCGCGGACCGGATCGGGGTGAGCGGCGGATACCTCACGGAGGCGGTCAAGGAGGCCACCGGCCGGACCCCCGGCCGGCTGATCTGCGAGGCCCGCACCCACGAGGCCAAACGGCTCCTGGCCAGGACGGATCTCACGGTGCGGCAGGTGGCCGGCCGGGTGGGTCTCGCCGATCCGGCGTACTTCTGCCGCTTCTTCAGGCGGGAGACCGGGGTGAGCCCCGGTGACTTCCGGCGCGGCGGGGACGTCGGAGGAGAAAAGCACCACGACCACCGGCTCCCGTCCATCGTCCGGCCGCGCCCGTCTGCGTAGGTTCGGTGCCGATCCCCGACGCCCCCCCACGAAGGAGCAGGCATGGACGGCGCCACCGGCAGGACCGGGGAACACCCGGAGGAGATGGGCACGCACGGCACACCGGTTCCGCATCCGAGCCGCAAGACGGTGCTGCGGGCGGCGCTCGCCGCGTCCGCGGCCGCGCCGATCGCCCTGATCGGCATACCCGCGCTGGCACGCACCGCATCGGCGACCGGTGCGGCCCCGGCCCTCACGCCCGAGTGTGACGACGGCGACGATCCGACGCCGCCGCAGATGGAGGGCCCCTATTTCAAGCCCAACTCCCCGCGGCGCACCTCGCTGTGGCAGCCGGGCACAACGGGCACGCGCCTGACCGTCACCGGCCATGTCTTCGGGCTGGCCTGCCTCCCGCTGAGCGGGGTCCTGCTCGACTTCTGGCAGGCCGACGTCAACGGCGCGTACGACAACGTGGGCTTCCGCTTCCGTGGCCACCAGTTCACCGACGCCCGGGGCGCGTTCACCCTCACCACGATCGTGCCGGGCCTGTATCCGGGCCGCACCCGGCACCTCCACGTCAAGGCGCAGGCGCCCGGCCGGCCCGTGCTCACCACCCAGCTCTACTTCCCCGGCGAGCCCCGCAACAACACCGACGCACTGTTCGACGCGCGGCTGCTGATGACCGTGCGCGACAGCGGCGGCGCCAAGGAGGCGGCCTTCGACTTCGTGCTCAATGTGCCGCAGAACCCGGGACCCGGCCCGACCGGCGGCCCCACCACACCACCGCCGAGCGGGACATGGGCGGTGGGCACGACCTACGCGGTCGGAGCCCGGGTCGCCTATGGAGGCAGCGCGTATGTGTGCCGCCAGGCGCATGTGGCCCAGCCCGGCTGGGAGCCGCCGTCGGTCCCGGCGCTCTGGCGGACCGAGTGACCACGGCGAGGCGCGGCTGAGGGGGCCGCGCGAAGGCCCGGCACCCCTGAGCCGGGGGTGCCGGGTCTCTGCCGTGTCCAGGCAACCCCCCGACACGGTGGCGCGTCCTACCGGAGCGGACCCGACAGCCGTCGACGAGGGGGAGACATGACCGAGCAGGAGATCCGGACCGAGGTGGTGAAGGAGTCCGGCGGTGACCACACGTGGCCCCTCGGCCTCCTGGTCCCCGCCCTGCTGCTGCTCCGCTTCCTGGGGGAGCACGCCTGGGCCTACTGGACCGCGGCGGTGGTCGGTGGGGTGGGCGTGGCCTGCGCGGCAGTCGCGGTCGCCGGGGCGGCCCGGGACCTGGTGCGCCGGCGCCGTCTGTGGAAGGCGGCGTTCGCGCTGCTCGTGCTGGCCTGCGGCTCGTTCGCGCTCGTGGTCAGGCTCGTGGAGGGCTGACGGGAGGTTCGTGGAGGGCTGAGGGGCGGGCCGCACGCGACGGTGATCGCCGTCCGGGGCCCCTTCGGCCGAGCAGCGGGGCCCCGGACGGGGCGGGTCAGCGGGCGGGGACGATGCGGCCGCGGACCTCGCCGAGGCCGACGCGGACGCCGTCCGGGCCGGGTGCCCACGCGGTCATGGTCACCTCGTCGCCGTCCTCCAGGAACGTCCGCCTGCCCTCCGGGAGTTCGAACGCGTCGCGGCCGTTCCAGGTGAGCTCCAGCAGCGAGCCCCGCTGGTGCACCTCGGGGCCGCTGACGGTGCCGGAGCCGTAGAGGTCGCCCGTACGGAGCGACGCGCCGTTCACCGTCATGTGGGCGAGCTGCTGGGCGGCCGTCCAGTACATCGTGGCGAACGGCGGCTCCGCGACGAGCCGGCCGTTGATCGCCACCGAGATCCGGACGTCGAAGCCGCCCGGCTCCTCCGCCTCGGAGTCGTCGAGGTAGGGCAGCGGCTGGACGTCACGGGCGGGCGGCGCGGTCCTGGCGGCGTCCAGCGCCTCCAGCGGGGTGACCCAGGCGGCGACCGACGTGGCGAAGGACTTGCCGAGGAACGGACCGAGCGGCACGTACTCCCACGCCTGGATGTCGCGCGCCGACCAGTCGTTGAGCAGGAACATCCCGAAGACGTGGTCGCGGAAGTCCCCGAGGGCCACCGGGCTGCCCGGCTCGGAGGGCGTGCCGACGAGGAAGCCGACCTCCGCCTCGATGTCGAGCTTCACCGAGGGACCGAACACCGGCGCCGCGTCTGCGGGCGCCTTCCGCTGCCCCGACGGACGCACGACGTCGGTGCCGGAGACGACGACCGTGCCGGCCCGGCCGTGGTAACCGATCGGCAGGTGCTTCCAGTTGGGGGTGAGCGCGTCGCCGTCCGGACGGAAGATGCGGCCCACGTTGGTGGCATGGTGCTCGCTCGCGTAGAAGTCGACGTAGTCCGCCACCTCGTACGGGAGGTGCATCGTCACGGCGTCCAGCGGGTGCAGCAGCGGCTCTATGTCGGGCCGGTGGGCCGGCACCGTCACCCATGCGGTGAGCGCCCTGCGCACGTCGCGCCAGGCCGTACGCCCGGCGGCCAGCAGTGGGTTGAGGCTCGGCTGCGCCAGCAGCCCGGCGTAGGGGGAGCCGAGTGCCCGGGCGGCGGCCCCGGCGTCGAGCACATGGTTCCCGATCCGGACACCGAGCCTGCGGCGCTCGGGTTCGCCGGCCGTGGTGAAGACGCCGTACGGAAGGTTGTGCGGGCCGAAGGGATCGCCCTCGGCGAGATCGAGCGGGCTCTGCTCGGGCATCGGTGCTTGCCTCGCTTTCCACGGATGTAGGGGACACGTTACGTGGCGGTCCGGCGGCCCCGGCAGTGCGCCCGGCGCCCGGTTCCGTGTCCCCGGCGGCCGGTGCGGGCGTCAGGGCGTGCCGATGCGCCGCTCCCAGGTCCGGTGGAAGACGATTTCGTCGCCGCTCCTGCAGACCAGCTCGTCCGAGGTGACGAACCCCGCCTCGTCCCGGCCGATTTCGGAGCGCGTCCAGACCTGGACGTCCCACGCCTCCTCCGGCCGGTGCAGCCGCACCGTCCACTCGGACAGGGCGCGGGCGGACAGCGGGTCGGCGTCCTCGATCGTGTACGTCTCGTGGCACTCCTCGGTGTACTCCAGGCCGTCCGGGTGGACATGGGCGCCGCCCCGGTGCGGTGTCGCCTCCACGGTCCAGCGCCCGGCCGGCACGTCGCGCACGAGCAGCAGCCGCGGCGCCGGCGGGTCGAGGGTCTGCGGGACGGCGACCGCGGGCGGCCGGGCGTGCTCCGGCTCCGCGAAGCCCGCGCTCTCCTGCTCCGGTCCGCGGACCGGCAGCTCGAGTCGGGAGCCCGCCGGGTCCAGGGTGAAGCCCGCCGGGCCGGGGTGCGGCCAGATCCAGGGCCAGTATGCGGAGGAGACGGCCAGCCGGATGCGGTGTCCCGGCGCGAAGACGTGGCCGGCGGCGGCCAGGTCGAAGCTCACGTCCTGGGTGGTGCCGTGGGGCCACGGCACCGCCCGGTCCGGGCCCTCGCGGGCCGCGAGGTTCAGCGCGCCGCGGGTGACGAGCCGGGCCGCGCCGTCGGGGGCGACGTCGCAGAGCCGCGCCACGGCGAAGCCGCCCTGCCCCGCGGCCGTCAGCCGCAGGGTGAGCCGGGGCCGGCCGAGGACGCCGATCGGCTCCTCGCCGACGGGGAACTCGAAGCACACCGACCGTGCGTCCTCCTCCCGCTGGTCCGGCGGCAGGTCGGCGTCGTGCCCGGCCGGCCGGAAGCGGCCCGCGTCCACCCCGGTGTGCTGCGGGGAGTCGACGAGGACCGGTCCGCCGCCCAGCGCGTAGGGGACGACGGTGACGTGCGGGGAGGGCCAGGCCGGCTCACCCGTCCAGCGGCCCAGCGCCGGCTCGGCCGCATCGAGCCGGCAGCGCAGCAGCGGCTCGGACATCACGCCGGTGTCCCTGTCCTTCAGCCACTGGTCCCACCAGCGCAGCGTCTCCTGGAGGAAGCCGACCGCCTCGCCGCGCCCGCCCCGCTCCGGCTCCCGGTCGGGGTACTGGTGCGGCCAGGGCCCGATCAGCCCCCGCACGCGGTCGACCGGCAGCCGCTCGACCAGTCGGAGGACCGTGTCCCGGCACGGGTCGTGCAGGCCGCTCACCGCCAGCACGGCCGCCGCCACGGCGGCGGTGTCGTCGCTGACCCCGGCGCTCAGCCAGTACTCGTCGCGCAGCCGATGGGCCAGCCAGGTGTGGACCACGGGCGTCAGCGACTCCAGCCGCGCCAGCCACATCGCGAGCCACTCGTCGCCCGTGTGCAGCGGGTCCGGCGGCCTGGCCGCGAGCGCCAGCCGCCGGGCGGCCCGCGAGTGCAGCCCCTGCCCGGCGACGCATCCGCCGGTATAGGGGCCGTCGTTGTCGTACGGGTCGTCCGTCGCGTCCACCACGACCACGGCCTTCAGCGGATCCGGCGCGAGGGCCGCGATCCGCAGCGCGTTCCGCCCGCCCCGGCCGATCCCGAACATGCCGACCCGGCCGTCGCACCACGGCCGGCGGGACAGCCACTCGATCACGGCGACGCCGTCGGAGAGCTCGATCGCGTCGTACTCGCCGCCCGGCACGCCGCCGCTGTTCCCGTGGCCGCGCACGTCGACCCGTACGGAGGCATAACCGTGTCCCGCGTACCAGGGGTGGCGCTCGCCGTCGCGCACGGCCGTCGCGTCGGTGAGCCGGTGCGGCGCGTATTCGAGCAGCGCGGGCACCGGCTCGTCGGTGACCGGCCGCCACACGCGCGCGTGCAGTTCGGTGCCGTCCGGCAGCGGGACGCGGACATCCGCGTGGACCGTCTCGTACGGGAAATCGGTGCGGATGCGCATGGCGGGACCTCGGTGGCGCGGGAGGGGAGGAAGGCGGCACGGCGGAGCGTGGTCCGACGGTATCGAGCAAATGCCGCATTTCTCTTCATTGATCCTGTTCTCGAACATATGGGCGCGGCGGGAAGGCGCTCATGGTGATCGAAAGGCGACCGGATACGCTGACTTGAGTGAATCCAGCGACACATCGACAATCCGTGTGATCGTCAGCAGACAGGAGATCCCCTCGTGACCGTCGTCGAGCCGTTCGGGCTGAGCGTGCGGGACCAGGCTCTTGAGGCCGATGTCCGGACCGGGTTGTCGGCCGTCGAGGCGGGCCTGCTCGACGCCACGAAGAGCGAGGTCCCGTTCATCACGGAGGCCGCGCAGCACCTGGTGCGCGCGGGCGGGAAGCGGTTCCGGCCGCTGCTGGTGATGCTCGCGGCCCAGTTCGGCGATCCGTACGCGCCGGGGATCGTGCCCTCCGCCGTGGTCGTCGAGCTCACCCATCTCGCGACGCTGTACCACGACGACGTCATGGACGAGGCGGACGTGCGGCGCGGCGTGCCCAGCGCCAACACCCGCTGGGACAACTCGGTGGCCGTGCTGACCGGCGACTTCCTGTTCGCCCGCGCCTCCCACATCCTGGCCGACCTCGGCCCCGAGGCCGTACGCATCCAGGCGGAGGCGTTCGAGCGGCTGGTGACCGGCCAGATCCTGGAGACCGCGGGCCCCCGCGACGGCCGCGACCCGGTGGACCACTACCTCGACGTCATGGCCGGCAAGACGGGCTCGCTCGTCGCCGTGTCCGTGCGCTTCGGCGCCATGATGTCCGGCGCGGACGACCATGTCGTCGACATCCTCACCCAGTACGGCGAGCGGCTCGGCGTCGCCTTCCAGCTCGCCGACGACGTGCTCGACATCGCCTCCGACTCCCACGAGTCCGGCAAGACCCCCGGCACCGACCTGCGCGAAGGCGTCCCGACCCTGCCGGTGCTGCGCCTGCGCGCCCTGGCGGAGGCCGAGGGCCGGCCGGACGACCTCGAGCTCGTGAAGCTCCTCGAGGGCGACCTGACCGACGACCTGCGGCACGCGGAGGCGCTGCGCCGCCTGCGCGTGCACCCGGCGCTCGAGCAGGCCCGCCGGGACACCGTGCGGTACGCGCAGGAGGCGCGGGCGCTGCTCGCCCCGCTGCCGGAGTGCTCGGCCAAGGCCGCCCTGGAGGAGCTGTGCGACGCGGTGGTCCACCGCGCCGGCTGACCGTTCCCCGGTCGGGCGCATCGTGCTCGGCGCTCTTGTCCCTTACGGGACGGGGGAGTTGCGGGCGCGATGTCTCATCCCAGAGAGGTACGCCAAGTTGCGCCCGGGGTCTGACGCTTCCGGGCCGCCCATTTGTTCATATGGATTGCACCACCCCTGACAACCACGGAGGTAGGGCACACCATGGCACCGAACGACAGCACACAGACCACCGAAGAGGCCAAGGACCTCGCGGTACGGCCCCGCAGGGCCGCCCGCTATCTCGTCCCGGTCGCGGTGGCCGGAGTGGCGGCGGCGACCATCGGGCTCGTCCCGGCGCTCGCTGCCTCCGGTGACCCGGATCTGCCGAAGATCACTGCGCAGGAACTCATCGAGAAGATCGCCGCGTCGGACACCGAGCAGTTCTCCGGCACGGTCAAGATCAGTACCGACCTCGGGCTGCCGTCGCTCGGCGGTCTCGCCGGCGCGATGGGCGGCGAGGACGGCGGCGACTCGTCGGCCGCCCCCGACGCCAGGCTGACCGAGCTCGCCACCGGCACCCACACGCTGCGGGTCGCGGCCGACGGCCCGGACCGGCAGAAGGTGTCCATCCTCCAGGACTCCTCCGAGTACAGCCTCATCCACAACGGCGACGAGGTGTGGGGCTACGACAGCGCCTCGAACGAGGTCTACCACGCCACGGACGACGGCCGGGGCGAGGGCGATCACGGCAAGGACGGCAGGGCCCCCGAGGACCTGCCGGAGGACTTCCCGACCACGCCCAAGGACCTCGCCGACGAGGTGCTGAAGGCCGCCGGCGACACCACGTCCATCACCGTCGGAGGCACCTCACAGGTCGCCGGCCGCGACGCGTACAAGCTGGTCGTCAAGCCCAAGCAGGCCGGCTCGACGATCGGCTCCATCACCGTCGCGGTGGACGCGGAGCACGGCGTGCCGCTCAAGTTCACGCTCACGCCGAGCAGCGGCGGCAAGGCCGTGATCGACGCGGGCTTCACCAAGGTCGACTTCTCCCGGCCGGCCGCCTCGACCTTCGACTTCACCCCGCCCAAGGGCGCCAAGGTGACGGAGGCCGACGAGACCGAGCACGAGCGGGCCCCGGAGCACGCCCCCGAGGAGTTCGAGGGCCTCGAGGACCTGGGCGGCCTGAACGTGATCGGCGAGGGCTGGACGTCCATCGCCAAGATCGAGGGCCCGGGCGGCGAGGCGGGCGGCCCGACCGGCGGCAAGGACGCCGAGAACGAGGTCCCGGCGGAGGCCCAGCAGTTCCTCGACGCGCTCGGCGACAAGGTCCAGGGCAAGTTCGGCTCCGGCACGGTCTTCACCACGCGCCTGGTCAACGTCCTGATGACGGACGACGGCACGGTCTACGCCGGCGCGGTGACCAAGGACGCCCTGGTCAAGGCAGCGAACGAAGGCAAGTAGCACAACCGGTCGGGGCGGCGAGTCGGCTCCGCGCCCCGTCGTAGGCTCGCTGCGGCGGGGCGTAGGGACGGAGCCGCCGGAAGGCCGGCGAGCGAACCGAAGGGCGCGCGGCTGCCGAAAGAGAGTGGGGGTACCCCCGCCGAAGGCAGGGGGAGCGCGGAGATCGCGAGGTACGAGTGATCGAGCACGATCGACCGTCGGCAGACGCTGAGAGCGCCCCGGAGGTGAACCGAGCCCTTGAAGAGACGCAGACGGCCGTCATTGAGACGACGGGGCTCACCAAGCGCTACCGGGGCGGGCAGTTGGCCGTCGACCGGCTGGACCTCAGCGTGCCGGCCGGCAGCGTCTTCGGCTTCCTCGGGCCGAACGGGTCCGGCAAGACCACCACCATCCGGATGCTGATGGGCCTCATCGCCCCCACCGCCGGCCGCGCCACGGTCCTCGGCCGGCCCATGCCCCGCTCGGCGGGCACCGTGCTCCCGCACGTGGGCGCGCTGATCGAGGGACCCGCGCTGTACGGGTTCCTCAGCGGCCGGGACAACCTGCTGCGCTTCGACGCGGCCGATCCCACCGCCGACCCCCGTACCCGCCGGGCGCGGGTCGCGGCCGCGCTGGACCGGGTGGGGCTCAGCCAGGCGGCGGGCAAGAAGGCGAAGGCGTACTCCCTCGGGATGAAGCAGCGCCTCGGCCTGGCCGCGGCGCTGCTCCAGCCCCGGCGGCTGCTGGTGCTGGACGAGCCGACGAACGGGCTCGACCCGCAGGGCATGCGCGAGATCCGTGCCCTGGTGCGCGAGCTGGCCGCGGACGGTTCCACGGTCTTCCTGTCCTCGCATCTGCTGGACGAGATCGAGCAGGTCTGCACGCACGCCGCCGTCATGGCGCAGGGGCGGCTGATCACCCAGGGCCCGGTCGCGGAGCTCGCCGCGGGCGCCCGGGGCAGGCTCACCGTCCTGTCCCCGGACGCGGCCGACGCGGCCCGGATCCTCAAGGAACGCGGCCTGGTCGCGGTGAGCCACGAAGGGGAGCGGGTGACCTGTGACCCGCCGGCGGACGACGCCGAGCTGGCGGAGCTCAACGCCGCCCTCGTGCACGGCGGAGTGCGGGTACGGGGCTTCGGAGTGGAACGCGCCTCTTTGGAGGACGCGTTCGTGGCGCTGACCGGAGAGGGTTTCGATGTCGCAGGCTGAGACGGCGGCGCAGGCCACCCCGCGGATCCGCCGCCCGCTGCGTTCGCTCGGGCTGTTCCGCTCCGAGCTGACGCTGACCTTCCGCCGCTGGCGCACGCTCGCCCTGCTCGGGGTGCTGGCGGCCGTACCGGTCCTGATCGGCGTCGCCGTCAGGATCGAGACGAGCGGCGGCGGCACGGCGGGCGGGGGTGGTCCCGAGGGCGGCGGCGGGCCGGCCTTCGTCACCCAGATCACCAACAACGGGCTGTTCCTGGTCTTCGCGGCCCTCGCCGCGACGCTGCCCGTGTTCCTGCCGATGGCGGTCGGTGTCGTCGCCGGCGACGCCGTCGCGGGCGAGGCGAACTCCGGCACGCTGCGCTATCTGCTGGTCGCTCCGGCCGGACGTACCAGGCTGCTGCTCGCCAAGTTCGCCGCCGTCTGCGTCTTCTGCCTGGTGGCGACCCTGGTCGTGGCGCTGTCCGCGCTCGCAGTGGGGGCGTTGTTCTTCCCGCTCGGGGAGGTCACGACGATCTCGGGCGTCCCCGTGCCGTTCACGGAGGGGCTGTGGCGCGCCCTGCTGATCGCGGCGGTCGTCGCCGGGTCACTGGTGGGGCTGGCCGCGATCGGACTGTTCGTGTCGACCCTCACCGGCAGCGGCGTCGCGGCGATGGCGACCACCGTGGGGCTGCTGATCACGGTGCAGATCCTGGACACGATCCCGCAGCTGGACGCCGTCCACCCCTATCTCTTCCCGCACTACTGGCTGTCCTTCGCGGACCTGATGCGCGAGCCGCTCCTGTGGGACGAGGTCCTGCGGAACCTCGGCCTGCAGGCCGTGTACGCGGCGGTCTTCGGTTCCGCGGCCTGGGCCCGTTTCACCTCGAAGGACGTCACCTCGTAGCCGGGCACCGTCCGCGGAGGCCGGCTGCGTGCGTGCGCGGCCCATCCAGCACACGCACGCAGCCGCGCCGCTTCCCGAACCGGATCGTCAGCCCACGAAGTCCAGCGGCAGGGTCCGGTACCCCTTGACCTTCTCCGGCACCTGCAGGCTTTGCACACGTGCGGATGCCACCAACGAGTTCAGCAGGCTGCTCATGGCCTCGGAGAGCGCCGCCCCGGTGTGTTCCCCGTCGTCCTCGGCGATGTAGGCGGCCGCCGTGGCGATGGTGCTCAGCACTGCCTCGCTCGCATCCCCGAATCCGTAGGTGATGATGTTCGGCCGGGGTTTCCACGAGCGGTCCTGCAGGGCGTCCAGGTCACGCTTCCAGGCGCCCCGGGGGTCGTCGGTCGGAATGCCGTCGGTCAGCAGGAACACCACGGGGCGCAGCACCTCGGTGCCGGCCTCGGACAGGGTCCTGACGTCCTCGACGATCCGGCCGCGTACGAGCTCCAGCATCGGGCCTACGTTGGTCAGGCCCTCGCAGGTCACCGTGGGCAGGCTCTCCAAGATCTCGATGTCCGTCATCGCTGTCACGACATGAGGCTGCGTGTTGAAGGAGATCACCGAGAGGTGGATGAACTCCGACAACTGCGGGCTGGTGTAGAGGGTGTCGTAGATCTTGAGCAGCGTGGCGTTCAGCAGCTGCTCGTGGCGCTTCATCGACCCCGACGTGTCCAGGACCAGATAGGTCGGTAGTCCCTTCGCCTTGAATCCGGTCGGCGGTGTCTCCGGGCCGTACTCGCTCATTGTTTCTCCTTCTCTTTCCTTCTCGTGTCCGCGTGTTCGGCCCGGCCGGGTCATATCCAGCCGAGGACGAAGCGGGCGATGCAGTACAGGGCGGCGACCACGAACAACAGGGCCGCGATGCGCGTCGGCGAGACCAAGCTCTTTCGCCGAGGCCGAGGCCGAAGCGCAGAAGCGGGGCGGCGGCCGCCGGCCGCGGCCGGGCGGGAACTCTGGGACGCGGTGCGCGCGGCCTCCCGGCGGGCCGCAGCACGGGACGTACTCGGGGGGGTGACGCCGGCGGGTTCCGGTGGTGCGGGTGCGGGTGCGGGTGCCGGTGCCGGTGCGGGCTCGGGCTCGGGCGGCGCGGTCGGCTCGGCGGGCCGTTGCGCACTCCGGCCCTCGGTGACGAGACGGCCCCGCAGATCGACGCTTCCCGTCACGTTGGCCGCCCCGTTCTCGGTCCGGCCGGGGCGGGGCGGCGCCTTGCGGGCCGCTTTCGTGGGCCCGACCTTGATCCCTCCTGTCACGTTGCCGGCAGCCGCACGCGGGGACGTGGCGGTCGAGGCGGTCGAGGCGGTCGAGGCGGTGGCCGTCGTGTCGCGGGTTCGCCGAAGCGCGGCCAGCAGGTGGTCGGGGTCCGGCCGGTCGGTTTCACAGGCGGCCTTCAGCGCTTCCCCGAGAGCGTCGGTGAATGCGTCGGAACCTGTGGTGGCCACCAGTTCGCGGTGCGCTTCCAATGGGTCGTGGCGGACGGCGGTGAGGCAGCGCACCGCCATCATGGCGAGCTTGTACCGGTCGCTGTGGACCGTCAGCCGCCGTGACCGGTCCTGGAACAGCGGGTCCTGCCAGCCGTACGACTCGACCCAGTCCCTGCTGCCGATTCCGCACGAGTCCATGTCGATGACGAAGACCTGGCCGGTACGGTGGTCCCACAGCGCGTTGCGGTACGACCAGTCCCCGTACACGAGGTTGTGGCGGGCGAACAGCGCACCGATTTCGAGGAGTTCGCGCACCGCTCGGATGCGCACGCCGGTGTCGGGCGGCCGGAGTCCGGCGGCCTCGCACTTGGCCGGGGACATGGCCAGCCAGTCCACTTCGAGCGGCGCCGAATCCTGTCGGCCGGACGGCGCCTTGAGCCGGGCGTAGAACGGGTCCGGCGCCTTGGCCATCACGACTCCGACGAGCTCCGTGCCGTCGTAGACGCGCGTCGTCGGCCAGGAGAGGGAGCGGTCGACCAGCACCTGGTCGGCCTGTGACATGACGGTCGGCAGATAGACGAGGCGCTGCAGATCGGAGGAACGCGCCGCTCCGGCGGGTTCCTTGTAGATCTTGGCCAGCCAGCCGGGATGTCCCGCGATCTCGTAGACCAGCCGGGACTCCCCGTTGTCCCGGGCGATCACCGTCCCCTGCGGGACGTCGCCGACCTCCACCCGGGACCGGAAGGGGCTGTCGGACCAGGCCTTCACGCGTGCCGCCCCCCGTTCCCGCACCAGACGACGACGGCCGTGCGGTCGTCGTGCATCTGGACCTGATCGAATCCGACCTCCCCCAGAAAGGTCCCGAGGGCGGGCGGGGCGGCCCACCGCTCGGCGAACCACTGTTGCGGCCCGGGGCCGGCGGCGAGGGCGTCACCCACTCCGTCGGTCGTCACCGCGAACGCGCACTCGGGCTCCAACTCGGCGATCCCCCACGAGACGCCGTCCGGACGGTGCGGCAGGAACTGCGAGACGGCGGACGGGTCGAAGCCGCTCTTCTCCTCGCCGATGAGCCGCTCCCAGCGGCCCTGAAACAGCCGCCAGGCGCTCACGTCGGCGACCGCGGCGAGCCAGACCCTGCGCTTGCCGTTCTCGTGCGGCAGCGCGGGTACCACCGCCGCGAGCGCGACGGCCCGCACCTGGTCCGCGTCCCAGTGGCGCTGCTCGGCCACGGCGTCCATCTGGCCGGCGGCGGCGAGAAACGCCTCACGATGGTCGAGCCGTTCCAGCGGGGTGCCCGAGTCCAGCGCCGTACGCAGCCAGTTGACCAGGGCCGACACGGCCACCTGCGCGCCGACGTCCGAGTGCACGCTGTCGGACATGCCGTCCGCCACGGCGATCACCAGATGCCGGCCGGCGCGGTCCCTGCCGATGCGGTAGGCGTCCTGCCGCGGTTTCCCCTGACTCCGGTGACCGGGGCCGATCACGGACGCGGCCCGGACCACCAGCCCGCCGAGCACGGCCTCGTCGGCCGCCAGGCCCGGCGGGCCCGGCTCGGCAGGCAGCAACCAGGGTGCCCGCGAGGCACGCGAGGCCTTCAGCAGGACGGGCGGGCCGTCGTCCTTCGGGGGCGCCGGCGAGGCCGGTCCGTCCGGCGCCAACCCGGCGGGAACCGCCGCACCGGACGGCGGGAGCCGGCGAAGGCCGGGCTCGTGGAGGGGGGCCGGCCCGTCGTCCGGCGAGCCGGAGACGTGCGGGGCGTGATGCCCGCGGGACGGGTCGCACCCGGCGGGGTCGTGCCGCCCGACCCCCTCGCCGTACGGACCGACGGCGTCCTCCTGCGGTCCGTACCGCGGAGCGGCCGGGCCGGGATCCTGGTGCCGGTCTTCGGCCCCGGGTGCCTGCGGATTTCCGTGCGGGGCCCGGGACCGGCCGTGACCGTGGTCCCCGGGCCCGTCGGGCGTTGCAGGCCGAAGGAGCCGTCGGCAGACTCCGGCCACTGCACCGGTGGTCAGGGCCGTGACGCCGAGACCCTTCCATCCGAACAAGAGGCTTCCTCCCGCGATGAACAGAGTGGCGGCCACAACGAAGGTCAGCGTCAACCGGGCACGACGGGGAAGGCGGCCCGTGCCCGGACGGGCACCACCACCCGCGAGCTCCCAGGGCGGATCAGTGGCGCGGTGCTGGCCCTGATGTGCCCTCATGACCCGGCCCCCGGCCCGCTCTGCCCGCCGCCCTGGCCGTTGCGGCGCTGCCCGACCCGGGTCGCTCCGGTGACATTGGCGGAGCCGCCCCCGGTCGCGCTTCCGCCGGAGGAGCCGCCGCCCGGCGGGGACGGCTCGGTGGAGGAAGCGGGTGCATGCGCCGCACCGTCCGGCACGGCAGCGCTCTGGTTGTCGGCCGCCCCGCCCGGACCGGCCGCCGCCGGTCCCTGCGGCGGTCCCTGCGGCGGCGCCGCAGGCGGGTCGCCGGCCGGCGCCTGCGCCGGAGAGGCCGGGCCGGGACGGCGCCGGGGGCGGGGCGGGGCGGTTGGACCGGCCTGCGGGACCACCATGCCTGCGACCACGGCGTGCTGCGTCGGATGCGCCGCCGGATGTGCTCCGGCCGGTCCCGGCTGCCCTGGCAGCGCCGGTCCCGCACCCGGCGGTAGCTGGGCAGGTGCGTGCGACGTCCCCGCGCCCGGCGCCGGCAGTGCGGCGGTCCCGGTGTCGAAGAGCAGCGCAGGCCGCTGCATCTCGTGCCACAGCTGCTGCGCCTCCGCCGGCTGGATCATGCCTGCGCCGACCAGTTCCCGCAGCATCTGGGCCTTCTGCTCGACCGCCACGTCGTGCCGGTTGCCGAGTTCCGACATGATCTCGTGGAGCTTCGACGGGTCCTGCGCGATCAGGTGCAGCAGCAGCCCCCCTTCGCCGCGTGCGGCCGAGAGCAGCACCTCCTCGCGCTTGGCCTGAAGTTCGGCCTCCACGCTGTGCGTGGTGAGCGCGACATCACGCTCGGCCACCGCGATCTGGGTGTCGAACTCCCGTTGCTTGAGGGCCCGGAGATGGTCCGAGGCATGGCTGTCGAGATAGAGGCGGACGATGAGGGTGTCCACGGTGAGCCCGACCGGCAGCCGGTGGGGGCGGTCGCACACGGAGGTACGGACGTAGTCGGCGAACTCCTGGAGCTGCTCGATGCCGTACGACGTGGCATGCGGCCACAGCAGGTCGCGCATGGCGACACACACGGCGGCGTGCCCGTCGGCAACCGACCGGATGCCCCGGCGGACCACCTCGGCGGCCTCGGTGACCCGCCACCGGGCCTCGAAGGAGGCCTGGAAGGGAAATCCGCCGGTACCGCTGGGCAGCGCCTCCGACCAGCTGACCGTGCGGTCCACGAGATCGACCTCGTAGCGGAACCGGTAGCGGAGCGACCCGAACGGGGTGGGTTTGCGCGGCAGTTCGACGAGCGCGCCGTCCTCGGTGCTGAACAGCAGGGTCTGGCCGGGGCGCACGGGACCGCCGCGGTCGCCCATGCTCACCGGTGCCGGCCCGGTGAAGAGTTGCTGAACGGGGGTCTGGGGTTCGGTCACGGCGTGCCGATCCTTCCGTCGAGATGGGCAAGGACGTGGTGTCCGGACCGCGGTGCTCCGCGGCCCTCGGCGCCGCTGACCCAGGACGCGGCCAGGTGGCGGACGATCACTTCCGTCCGCCGGTCGGCGGCGGTGACGTCGAGCAGGGCGGCCAGTGCCGCACGCCCACGGGCATCGGTCTCGACGAGAGCCGCCCAGTCGGTCAGCACCTCATGGGCGACGCCGTAGCTGACAGCCGAGTTGACTGTCTGGCACCACAGGGCGGCGATCTCCGCCCGCTGTGCCCCGTCCCGCTCTGTCGCGGTGAGGAGGGCCGGCCAGAGCCGTGGCGTGGTGCCGGACCCGTCGGTGTCGTACGGGTCTCCTGGGGCCTTCGGTGAGTCGACCAGGTCACCGGCCGCATAGAGGAAGGCCAGTTCGCCCACCGCTCTGCGCAGGGTGCCGTGCATGCCGGTGACGGCCCACTGGTCGAGGAGGTCAAGGGCGTCGGACCGGTAGCGTCCGCCGTCCAGGGCCATGTACTCGGTGAGGCTGCGGCACAGCGCCTCGACCACGGGTACCTCCTCGATACCGGCGAGATGGTGCAGCCACGCCCACGCCTGCTCATCGCCGTCGTGCTCGAAGACCACCCGCCAGGCACGTGCGGCCGTGGCCTGGAGCTGGGCCGACGCGCTGTCGGCCGACCAGGCGACCACCAGGTTGTAGGCGGCGGCGGCGTGCCCGGACTCCTTCGCGGCGACGCCGAGGGCGATCGCGGCGGCGTCTCGCAGCTCGGCGTTCTTGGCGGCGGCCCAGGGCTGCAGGATCCGTGCCCGTACCGTCTCGAAACCGTGTCGCGCCAGGACTCCCGCGGCGACGGCGGCCCGTACCCCGACGGTGGGCAGTACGCCGGCCGCCGAGTCGCGCAGCCAGCCGGGCAGCACCTCACGGATCTCGTCGTACTCGCTCCAGATGTGTTCGAGCACTTTCACGGCGAGACCGGGGTCCCGGAAGCGGACGACCTTCCCGCGTGCGCCGCCGTGCCGGGTGGCCACCTCGGAGTCGACCAGGGTGCCGTGAACGGCGTCGAGCCGGGCCGTCCTGGTGCCGGTGAGCTTGACGCCTCTGGCCCGTACGGGATTGTCGGGGCTCTCCGCGACCTGCAGGCGCTCCTCCAGATCACGGGCGAGGCTGGCGACGATCTCGTACGCCTCGCCCCCGAACGCCGCGATCCCGATGGCGAGGCACTGCTGGGGCAGGTTCTCCATGTTCTGCAGCCAGTGGGCGACGGCCCGTTCGCCCTGCAGCGCCTTGCGCTCACGGACGCGGTCGGCCACCTGGTCGTCGCCGACGGCTCCGGCAGCCTCGGCGAGGGCACGGCCCAGGTCGGCCGCGGCGCCCGCCCCGCCTTTGTCGAGCTCCTCTCGCAGCAGTTCGCGCAGGTCGCGCCGGGCCAGCAGCCGACGGCCGCGTGCGGCGGCGGCGACGCCGAGCCGCCAGCCCAGGTGGGCGGCGACGATCCCCTCGCTCGCGGGCGGCCGGGGAACGTCGACCACGTGGTGCTGCACGCGCGGATCGGCGAACTGGACGCCGGCCGTGGCGGTGAGGACCAGCCGGCAGTCGCATGCACGCAACTCTGCGTCCAGCCGGCTCAGTTCGAACGGGGTCAGCGCGTCGGCGGCGCGCTGGGTGAGGCCGGCGAGTATGTAGCCCGAGCCGCGGCGCAGATCGGCCCTTTCGATCCGGGCGAGATCAGTGGTGGGATCGAGCAGATGGAGCGTGCGATGACCGGCCCGGCCGAGACCGGCGCGGGCCACGGCCTCCTTGCCCGTGCCGGGCAGCCCCCGCAGGACGGTGACAGTGCGGAGCCGCATCCCCCCGACCAGGGACTCGAAGCCGTCCGGTGCCACGAAGGCCTCTTGAACCTCGTCGAGTTCCTCTGCCGTCAGCCGGTAGGAGCGCAGCCCGGTGGCTCCGGGAGTCATGTTGAAGACATAGCTGTCGCCGCCGAACACCTGGTCGGCAGAGACACGCAGGCCGCTCACGGCGTCGCGCTCGACGTCGAGGCGCTCCCCGGAGGCGCCCCGCACACCACGCAGTGCCGACATGCCCTCGCGCAGGCCCTGCCGGGCGTCGGCGGGTTGGCCGTCGGGGGCGGGTTCGGCTGCCGGGTCCGGAGCGGCGCCTTGTGGCTCTTCGGCCATCAGGCACCTGCCTTCGGGGTGCGGCCCGGGGCGTCGTCGTCCTCCGGTTCGGGGCTCCACCGGAAGTTCTGCGTGCCGTGGACCACTTGGTCACCCGCGAACACCTGGCCGACGCGGTCGAACACGGCGCCTGCGAAGGGGCCGGAGCCGTCGGTGCCGGAACGGTTCGGGTCGGGTGCCGTCCGGCCGGGCGGCACCCGACCCGGTGCCGCCGGACGGGAGGGGCCCGAAGGCGCGGCGGGCGGCGCGGTCTCCGTCTCCGTGAGACCGGGCGGGGCGTCGTACCCAGGCACCCGGATCCAGGCGTACGCCCCCTGAATCTCCTTGGCGTCGAAGGGCACGCGGCGGAACGTCTCGCTCGCCACCGAGGGATCGTCGTGCCGGACGATCTGTCGGTGCCAGTCCGCGGAGACGGCGAGCGCGAGTCCGGCGCGCGTTCCGGATGCGAGCGCCGAGCGGAGGGGGTCGATGTCCACCAGACGGCAGGCGGTGTTGAGTTCCGCTCCGGCCCATCCATGTCCGTCCCGTGCCACGTCGCCCTGGTGCAGCGCGACTCGCAGCCGGAGCGCGCCCTCCTCACTGCTGGTTCTGGCGTGGTCCCTCAGCCGGTGATTGAGGACCTCGACGAACCGGCCGGTGAGATCCGTCCGGTCGACAGTGCCGGGAAGGAGCCAGAAGAAACCGTCGCCGCGGTCGGAGGGCCGAGGCGCGCTGCGGTGATCGAGACCGGCCTCCGTGAATGCCGATTCGGTGATCGCGTAGACCCTTTCCCGCAGCCAGAGCTGCATCGGATTGGCACGGCTGCCGAATCCGGCGATGTCGACCACGAGTATCGAGTAGTGCTGGGCTTTTGGCCGCATGTAATTCCGTCCTTCCGCACGGTGCGACGTCGTGGACCACCGCCCCCGTGACCGGTGGTCCACGGCGTCCGGTGTCATGGGTATCCGGCGGCCGGGTGCCGCACAGCGTCAGATGACGCATTCGGGGGGCGGGAACGGGCCCCGGTGTCATTCCTCGGCCCAGCGCCGTACGCCGGTGAGGTTCAGGACATATGTAGAGCCACGCCTGGTGGTGACCAGTCCGGCCGCGTGCATCGCGCGCAGCGAGCGCACCACGGATTCACGCGAGACACCGGCTGCGCCCGCGAGTTCCTGCTGGTTCATCCGCACTTCGAGTGCGCCGGCCGGTTCGTCGACCTCCACCCCGTGCCGTACGGCGGTGTCGAGCAGGACCCGGGCGAGCATGGAGCGCGAGGACCGGGCTCCCTGCTGAGTACGCAGGCTGTCCGAGTCCCTGAGCCGGGCCACGACGCTGCGCAGGACAGCCAGGGTGAGCGTCGCGTGGTTCTCGAGGAGCCGGTGGAACGCCTCGCTGCCGACGGCCACTCCCGAGAGGTGTTCGAGAGCGGTCACCGTCGCGGAACGCTTGGTGCCGTCGAGGCAGGAGAGTTCGCCGACGAGTTCACCGGGGCCACGCAGCGCGAGCACGCTGGTGTAGCCGTTGTCGGACTCGGCGGTGACCTTGGCGAGTCCGCTCACGATGAGGACGATGTGGTCCGGTCGGCCGCCCTCGCGCATCAGCGAGTCGCCGCGCTCCCAGCTACGGACCCGGCCGGCGCCACGGAAGAGCAGCAACTCGTCCGGGGTGAAGGGCTCGTACACCGTACGGCGGTCATTCGCAGAATGCTCCCCTGGCACGAAAAGGCCTCCCCCGTAACCCTTGTGCGCGGCCGAATCAGTCTATGCAGCCGGGGAGTCGGTATGTGTCGAATGCGGCAGACGGTCTCGTGAAGAGCGGGATAGAAACGAAGACGAAGCAGCGGCGCCACAATGGAGGAACGCATGTCCGATTTTTTAGCGCATCCGTCGCCCATACGATCGAACAATGTGGGCGAAGTTCCTCCGGTTCCTCCACGGTCCGATACGCATGTGCCGGACGAGGCCGACCGGCACGGCCAGGAGACCGCCTGGCGTATTCACTCCGTGCTCGTCGACTGGACGGGAAAGGTGGATGTCAAGGCCGCGTTCGCGCTGACCGTTGAATCGGCGGCTCTCGCGTCGACGGCGGCCCTGCACTCCGGAGCGCGGCCGTTCGGCGGCCCGTCGGCCGGCTCATCGGTTCTCCTGGCCGCGGGAGCGGCCCTGTTGGGGGCCGCTGTACTGCTCGCGGTCCTCGCGGTCGCACCTCGTATGAACGTCGACCGGGCGGCCCGGCACCCGACGCCCGACTTCATCTACTTCGGGCACATCCGCGCGCTGAAGCCGGACGAGTTGGTTCAGACCCTGCGTACCGCCGATCCGCTGCCTGCCCTCAGCAGGCAACTGGTCACCATGTCCAGGATCGCCTGGTACAAGCATCGCTGCACCCAGGCGTCCCTGGCGCTCGCCGCAGCCGGGCTGGTGGCGGTCGCCTTCGCCGGGGTGCTCGCCTGAAAGACGGATCCCGCCGCGGTCACGTGCAGGCGCCGCGGCGGGACGGGAGCAACCGTCAGAAGGTCAGCTTCCAGCTGTCGATGTAGCCCGTGTCGTAGCGCGCCACGTCCTGTACGCGCAGTTTCCAGGCGCCGTTCGCCGTCTCCGCGGACGCGTCCATGGTGTACGTGGTGATGACGTTGTCCGCCGAGTCGCTCCCGCTGGAGTTCTTCAGCCGGTACGCGGTGCCGTCCGGGGCCACCAGGTCGATCACGAGGTCGCCGCGCCAGGTGTGCTTGATGTCCACGCCGACCTTGAGTGCGGCGGGGGCGTTGCCGGTGCGGCCGGAGACCGTCACCGTGGAGGTGACCGCGGCGCCGGCGTCGGGGACGGCGACGTCGGCCGTGTTCTCGTAGACGTCACCGGGCGGCTCGGTCGTGCCGCCCGCGGAGAGCGTCCATATCGCGTGGGCGATCGCGTCGCTGTTGCGGTCCAGGGCGGTGTCGTTGATGTTCGCCGTGGTGTCGCACGACGAGTGGTAGCAGCGGTCGAACGCCTGACCGGCCGTGCCGCCCCACTTCTGGGCCTGGGCGCTGGTCTTCGTACGGCTGGCGCCGGTGAACAGGCCGCCGACCGGTATGCCGACGTTCTTGAACGACGCGTGGTCGGAGCGGCCGTCGCCCTCGGTCTCGATCTCGGTGGGGACACCGAGGCCGGCGAAGTAGCCCTTGAAGGTCTGCTCGATCACGGGGTCGTCGTCGTAGACGAAGTAGCCCGGGTTGGGCGAGCCGATCATGTCGAAGTTCAGATAGCCCGCGATCCGCGAACGCTCGGTGGTGGAGAGGCTGTTGACGTAGTATTTCGAGCCGACCAGGCCGAGTTCCTCCGCGCCCCACCAGCCGAAGCGCAGATGCTTTGTGGGCTGCAACTGGGCCCGGGAGACGGCGAGTGCCGCCTCCAGTACGGCTGCGGAGCCCGAGCCGTTGTCGTTGATCCCGGCGCCGGAGCTGACCGAGTCGAGGTGGGCGCCGGCCATCACGGTCTGGTTCACGTCACCGCCCGGCCAGTCGGCCGTCAGGTTGTAGCCGACGGCGCCGTTGGAGGTGAACTGCTGCACGGTGGTGGTGAATCCGGCGGCGTCCAGCTGGGCCTTCACGTAGTCGATCGAGGCCTTGTAGCCGGGCCGGCCGTGGGCGCGGTTGCCGCCGTTGGAGCCGGCGATGGACTGGAACCGGCTGAGGTGCGCCTTGACGTTGGCGAGGGGTATGTCGGGTGCGGCGAGCGCGGATATCGGCGCCGGCGGTGCGTCGGTCGGCCCGGCCGACACCGCGGGGGCGGCGGTCGCGAGCAGCCCGGCCAGGGCGAACGCGGTGACCACGGGGACACGTCTGGGAACGGAGAGGTTCATGTGGGGGCTCCGGATTCCGTATGGGGACAGGACGGAACGTGCAGGAACGCCCCGGGACGGCTGATCCCGGGGCGCTGGAGCTGAATGTCGAACGTGATGCGTGTACACGTGCGTTGTGCGTGCTGATGTTCGAGGACGGTCTGACGTGGCGTCAAGGGCGGAAATCGGTCACGCCCGTTCGCATAGCGGATGCCTACTGCACGCAGAACTCATTGCCCTCGGGATCGGTCAGTACGACCCATTCCCCGCCCGGCTCGCTGACCCGCCGCACCACCGAGGCCCCCAGCGCCTCGATCCTGGCGGTCTCGGCGTCCCGCTGTCCCGGTTCGGCGTGCACGTCGATGTGGAGCCGGTTCTTCACCGTCTTCGGCTCCGGCACCCGCTGGAACAGCAGCCTGCGCCCGTGTCCCGCGCCGCTCAGCTCGTCGTGGGCGTCGTCCGGATGCCGGACCGCGGCCAGATCGCGCCATGCCCGCCGGCCGTGCGTCTCGACCGTCGCCTCGACCGGCACCGCTCCTTGCCCGAGGAGCTGTTCGATGAGGGGGCTGTTGTCCTCGACGAGATATCCGAGCGCCTCGGCCCAGAAGTCGGCCTGGGCGTGCGGGTCGGTGGCGTCGATCACGAGCTTCCAGTGCATCGTCATGGTAACCACTTATACTGGTTACGTGATGACGAGTGCAACGGACACGCCGGGACTGCTGATGCGACCGCCCTCCGGCGGCGCCTTCGTCTTCGACCCGGGCGCTCTGTGCCTGGAGTTGCTGACCACCGGAGGTCCCGGCCGGCTCGCCGCGTACGAGGTCCTGCACCACCCGGACGCGGTGCTGCGCTGGGTGGCCGCAAGCCGGCTGCCGGCCGGTCTGCGGCTGGCCCCGGACGACACGGACGTGGCTGCCGCCCGGGCGCTGCGCGACGCCCTGTGGGGCCTGGCCGCGGCCAGGGCGCACGGCCGCGATGCGGACCCGGCCGACGTGGAGCGGGTCAACGCGGCAGCGGCGGCGCCGCCGCTGGTGGCCGGTATCGGAGCGGACGGCTCCAGGCAGTGGGCGCCGGGCGCGACGGCCACGCAGCTGCTGTCGACGGTGGCCCGGGATGCCGTGGAGCTCTTCACCGGCCCCTACGCGGACCGTGTCCGTGAATGCGGCTCGCACGACTGCCAGCTGCTCTTCGTCGACACCTCGCGTCCCGGCCGCCGTCGTTGGTGCTCGATGGAGCGGTGCGGCAACCGCAACAAGGCGCGGGCGCACCGCGCCCGCCGTCCGGACGCAGAGGCCGGAGGGGGCGGAGGAGACCGGGGCGACCCGGAACGGCCCGATCGCTGAGCGATGGACGGGTGCGGATCCCTGGGCGCCGCGTATCCATGGGCCGGTTTGCGACGGAAGTCACGTCTTGGGGGTGCCGATTCGCGTCTACCGTGTAGGGATGGACGCACTGCCCCACAGCGGGCCGCCCGGCTGCCCGCTGGTCGGAGTGGCCGCCACGTACATGCCCCGGCTCTCGGAGTTCTCCTTCGAGCCGGGGCTCGTCGCGGCCGTCGACCAGCACGCGGCGGCCGTGCGCGATGCTCTCGTACCGCTGGTGCCCGCTCCCCGCCGGTCCGGCCAGGCTCCCCGGGAGGAGCCGTACGGCATGGTGCGGCGCGAGGATCTCGCGGACTATGTGCTCGGGTTCACCGACTGGCTGTCGGAGACGGACTGGTCGGAGCAGGTCGGCTACGACTTCGCGACGCTGCGGCTCACCGCCGTCTGCTGGCTGATCCGCGAGCACGATCTGCTCGGCGACTGACGTTTCGCGGCAGTGCGCGGGTCGCGGCCGTGGGTCACATGGGGTCGCGGCCGTTGCCCAGCGGCGGGCCCTCGTCACGTCCCGTGCCGCGCCCGCGGCCCATGTCGTGGCTGCCTCCGGTGTCGCGGCCCGGCTGTCCGCCCTGGCCCATGCCCTGCCTGCTGGCCTGGCGCTCGGCGGCCGGCTGGCCGGCGGCGGCGTCGGCGCGGCCGCGCTGATACGCGGAGACGTTCTCCTTGGCGCGGCCGGTCTCGGCCTCCGCCGTCGCGAGCCAGCCCTCCCAGCGCTGCCGCATCGGGCCGATGAGGCCGCCGCCGACACCGACGATCACGACGCCGGCCATCGCGGCGAGTACCGCCCAGAGCACCGGACCGGTGACGGAGGTGGCGATCTGCGCCTGGCTGAGCGCGGCGATCGCACCGAGCGCCACGATGAAGGCCCAGGCGATCGTGCCCAGGGTCCGGCCGTACGAGGTCCCCGACAGGGCCCCCTGGATGATGTCGCGGACGGCGCGTGCGATGGCCATGGCAACGACGACGATGACACAGGCGACGATCGCCTTCGGGATCCAGGCGACGGCCGAGTTGATCATGTTGCTGACCGGGTTGGGGCCGAACACCCCGAAGGCCAGCTGCAGGGCGATCAGCAGGATCGCGTAGTAAAGGATCTTGGTGATGACCCCGGTGGCGTCGTACGAGGAGTTTCTGAGGGTGTTCGAGATGCCGCTGCGCTCCGACATCCGCTCGAAGCCGACCTTGCGCAGCAGCTTGTCGACCACCTTGGCGATGGCCTTGGCGATGATCCAGCCGATGACCAGGATCGCCAGAAAGGCGATGAGCTTCGGAATGAACTTGGCCACGGCCGACCATGCGTCGCTGATGCCTTGACCGAAGTCGACCGATAGCGCGAGGGGTTGCTGCATGACGCACTCTCTTCGCTCTTGGGCTACCTCGGTCCGGCGACCGGGGCCTGGACTTCCGGTGGTAGCACCGGGCGGCCGGCCCCGGCCTGCGCCGAGGGGCGAAGCTGGGCTGTTCGGGTGGAGATTCGGTGCCGACGGGTGCGTCCGCCCGGGAGCCGCGCGGGTAGGTCGGGCCTCGCCGCGTCTCGTGGACCTGGGGCCGTCGGCGGCCGCGCCGGGCGTGGCGGTCAGGCCGCCGGGCCGGCCTCCTGCGCGGCACGGGGGCCGCCCGCGACCGGTTCCGGCACGACGGCGCCGACCTGCGATGCGGTACCGGTCTGCGGCGTGACGCTCCCCGACTGCGCGACGGTACCGGCCTGCGCCGCGGCGCCGGTCTCGGGCGCGCCAGTCGCAGGCTGGGCGCCGGAGGCCGGCGCCGCGGCCGCCAGCCGCAGGGCCGCCGCCTTGTTGCGGTGGGCCGTGCGCAGCGCGTCCCAGGTCAGGCAGGTCAGAGCCAGCCACACCAGGGCGAAGCCCGCCCAGCGCTCCGCGGGCATCGCCTCGTGGAAGTAGAGGATGCCGAGCAGGAACTGGAACACCGGGGCCAGATACTGCAGCAGCCCCAGCGTGGACAGCGGCACCCGTATCGCCGCCGCGCCGAAGCAGACGAGCGGCACGGCCGTCACCAGACCGGTCGCGGCGAGCAGCGCCGCGTGACCGGCTCCCTGCGCGGCGAAGGTGCCCGTGCTGTTCGTGCCCAGCCAGAGAAGGAAGGCCAGCGCCGGGAGGAACTGGATGGCGGTCTCGGCGGCCAGCGACTCCAGGCCGCCGATGTTGACCTTCTTCTTCACCAGCCCGTACGTGGCGAACGAGAACGCGAGCGTCAGCGAGATCCACGGCGGCTGCCCGTAGCCGATGGCGAGCACCAGGACCGCGGCGAAGCCGATGCCGACGGCCGCCCACTGCGCCGGGCGGAGCCGCTCCTTCAGGAGCAGCACGCCCATCGCGATGGTGACCAGCGGATTGATGAAGTAGCCGAGCGACGCCTCGACGACATGGCCCGTGTTCACGGACCAGATGTAGAGGCCCCAGTTGACGGTGATCACCGTGGCGGCGACGGCGACGAGGCCCAGCTTGCGCGGCTGGCGGACCAGTTCCCGCATCCAGCCCCAGCGCCGCAGCGCCAGGAGCGCGACGGCCACGATCGCCAGCGACCAGACCATCCGGTGGGCAAGGATCTCCAGGGCGCCGGACGGCTTGAGCAGCGGCCAGAAAAGAGGGACCAGGCCCCACATTCCGTAGGCACCGATCCCGTACAGCAGCCCTGCCCGCTGTTCTGTCTCCGACTTCACTGACCCTCCTGCCCTGCGTCCGCGCGTCCCCTCAAGGTACGCCCGGCGAGGGTCCGGCGTCATGCCCGTATTGCCATACGGTCATTACGGCCGCGGCTGTCCCCGAGGCGGCCCCGGACAGCGGTGAGGGGAGGCCGGAGCCTCCCCTCACCGCTGGTGGACCGGTCTCAGCCGACGACCGTCCAGGTGTCGTTGCCGGCGAGCAGCGCGGCGAGGTCGCCCTTGCCGTCGCGCTCGACCGCCGCGTCGAGCTGGTCGGACATGAGCGTGTCGTAGACGGGACGCTCGACGCTGCGGAGCACACCGATGGGGGTGTGGTGCAGGGTGTCCGCGTCGGCCAGCCGGGAGAGCGCGAAGGCCGTGGTCGGGGACGTGGAGTGAGCGTCGTGGACCAGGACGCGCGACTCGTTCTCCGGCGTGACCCGGACGACCTCGAGGTCGCCCGTGGACGGGTCGCGCACGACGCCCTTCCCGCCGTCCGCGCCGAAGCGGATCGGCTGCCCGTGCTCCAACCGGATGACGGCCTCCAGCGCCTGCTCGTTGTCCTTGAGGACGTCGAAGGCGCCGTCGTTGAAGATGTTGCAGTTCTGGTAGATCTCCACGAGCGCCGTGCCCTGGTGGTCGGCCGCCTGGCGCAGTACCTCGGTGAG
>NZ_JBSFUW010000028.1:0-103851 GCF_053591995.1 Streptomyces sp. NPDC002835
ACCTCGTCCAGTTCCGCGTACGTGAAGACGTCCTTCGCCGTGTCGTACTTCGCCGCAACGACCGGACGGGCCATCACCGCCACCATGCCGCCGTGAACCACCAGCAGTTGCCTATTGAGGGCCCCCGGCCGCCGGCGTCGAACGTTCTTGGCGATGCGCGCAGGGTTCAGATCAAACCATGATCACGACACATGAAAGATATACTTCAGAATTCCATAGCACAGCACATGCAGAACGATCATGATGAGTGGCACCTGCAGCGAGATTGAGAATCTCTCCTGCACTTCACCTTCTCCGAGCGTCTCTTCAGAGCCCAAGAAGGGCCGAACTGCACGCTTGATCCGTTTGGTCGACGGATACCCCCAGAACTGCCCGATGAGCGAAGTGCCCACCACGCGCCCCCTTATTTCGTATCCGCCTTTGAGCTCGAATACCAACCCAGTATTTGTCCGCACTCTTGCGATGTGACAGTAGGGAATGACCGTCTCAGTGATCCAATTTCGCACCACAATCGAGTCACTCGACAGCGTCACACGGGGCGAACGGTGATGATCCAGGCGAGCCATGTGATCCCTGCGCCGATCAGCCCACCAACAATTGACCGCCTCAGCAGCGACTCACCTCCATTCCCCGGACTAGCCGCAAGGAAAACTCCGACCCCGAACATGACAGCCGACGAGGCCAGCCCGAAGTAGCGGACCTTACTGTAGAAGTCATTGCCGCTCTGTGGGACAGCCGTAAAATTCTTCAACGTCTTCATCGCCAGCTCCCCCCGTGCACCATCGGTGGGCCCGCCGCAGCGAGCCCATCCACTACCTCGCGACCGAACCCCCTTACGAGCGAAGCCGCTTCAGCGAAGGGTTCGGCAGAAGGATTACCCGATCAGGAACGACACGGCGAAGCACACGGCCGCCAAAATTGCCATGACCTCGAACGCCAAATCCCGCACGACCCCATAAGAGATCTCAGGCTCAGCTTCGCCGAGCCGTGATTGCTTCTTCTTTGCCTTGTTGATCTCTTTAGCTGCCTTCCCTGCAGTCTGGAATTTACGATCGAGCAGAGAGCCTGCAAACCCTATAGTGAATATTTCGGGCTCTCCCCTCAAATCCTTCTTTGTGTGGATAACCAAGCCGCTTCCCGGAGCCGCATCTGCCTTACGGATTTCCGACCAGGGGACCGAATACCAGAAGATGGGGTTGACAGCAATCACTCCGCCGTCCACCAGGTGGATTCGCGACCTATGAAGCGAAGCGTTACTGCGCCGACGGCAAGTATCATTCCGGCTGCCTTGAAGGCATCAGGATCGGAGTTCAGGATACCGTCGAAAACGGCATAGGCGGCAGCAAGTGCAAAACATGTCGGCAGGATGGAGGAAGCCCACCGGAAGCTCTTTCTCCAGAGACGTTGCCCGGATTTAATCCGCCTGTAATTCATACCCTGACACCTTTGAGCGGGACGACTTGGGCCACATATACGCCCAAGTCATATTTGATCGTTTCGTTCCAGCAGGACCACGGCGACGTCCCGGTCGCCGATGTTCGCGGTGGTGACCGCGACGACCAGCAGCAGACCGAGCGTGTCGGGTCATGATGCGCCTTTTACGGCTCGGCACCTTCTTCCCGCCGTCGTAGCCGCGTGAGGCGGCCGGCACCGTCGCGGCGGCCGCACCGACTGCGCGTCGATGATCCCCGCCGTGGGCGCGGCCTCAGGGCCGTCGCGTTCACGGACCCCTTCTGCGCAGCCGGTCGTGGAACTCGGCGATCAGGCCGTGCTCGCGCCAGCGGCGGCCCGGCCCCAGGCGGGGAAGCCTGGGGGCATCGCTCGCCAGGAGATGCCGCCCGCGACCAGGTAGCGGATCGCGTCCAGCAGCTGGCGGTGGCAGTAGCCCTCGGGTTGCCCGCCCCTGAAGCCAGGCCGGCATCGGCAGCAATGGCCGGACTGCCGCCCACTCCGTGTCCGTCATGGCCGACGGATACCGGCGCACCCGATCGGGATGACCGGCCGCGTTGCCGTACACGTGCGCGAGGCAATCACACGGTGGAGCAGCCGAGTGGAACTGGACGGGCTCGGCGCGTACAACGACGACACCAGGGCCTCCCGGCATTGCTCGGTTGGATTCGCATCCCCGAGCTACCGCGAGGCCCTGCCTTGATGCGCGTACAACGGGAAGCCCCCGGCAGGAAATCTGTTCGACTTGCACGATCCAAGATCGGTTGAGATAGGGCTTCCGAAGTACCGGGTCGACGCTGGTGAACTGACCGATCAAGCTCAGTACCGCCTCCTACGGCTGGGCCCCTGGCACCCCGAGTTCAAACCTCAGGAGCCAGCCAGGCTTGCCGCAATTGCCACGAGGGAAGGGACTACCAAGATGAAGCCCACAATCCTGACGATTAAAGGGCTGAACCCTCTTCCTGAACCAAAAGGACTGCGCTCCATGAAGAAGCCGTGAATTCTATAGGCGCAATCGCGAACATTAAAGAGAAGCGTGAATCCAATGACCACGATTACGGCTTCCCAGGCCAGGTAAAGGTAGCTGGTTCCGCCAGAGGCGGCGGACAAGGGGGCAATTTCTAGCATGACAATTCACTCCAACACGGACAATCAAGCGATTTCGGAAATCTGCCGCCCAACTTCGTCGGGGCCTCCGGAATTGGCCCCAGCCCGTTCCGTCCGCTCCACGACGCCGGTTCAGAGCCGCCCGACTGCCAGCACGCTTCCGTCTCGTGCAGGCAGTCGGGCGGTGATGACAGTGCCCTCCTGCCGACGCAGCGGTTATCACTTTGCCTGAGCAGAGCGAGACCAATACTCCCGGATCAGGGCGAACTTTGCTTCGAAGTCATTATCAAACCTATTACTGGTGAATACACCGGGAATCGAGAGCGACCTTCCGTGTGATCGGACAATGCGCAAGTCCCACCACTCGCCACTACGCGTCTGATGGCGCCGCTTCTCGATGTGGGCAATTTCAGCCCACGGGATCGATTTTCGGCTAACGAAGGTATGGAAGACTATCCGGTCCGACGTAAGGAGTGCTCTTCCGTATCCTCGGTTGATCATGTAAATAATCGAGAGCAGCCAGCAGATAGCGACAGAGAATCCCCACCAGAATGGCGCCGTTGCCGCAGTCAGTACCATCGCCACGCCGGCACCGGCAAAGGCTATTGTTAGATAGCCAGTCCACCACCAGTTTCTACGTCGGGCGGCAGTATCGAGAGCGATCCATGTGTCAGGCATGGGCAGATTCTACAGATGTTAGTTTGAGAACGAAAGGGCACTTTTCCTGATGACCCTTACGCCAATTGAGCAGCGGCCTGCCAGGGATCGGCAGGCCGCCACGACTACGGGTTACTCATCTTCTCAGTCTCTCGACGACTTCAAATTACCTCCTGTAAGAGTTCCAATGGCAGTGAATCCGACAGAACTTACATCGGCGACGCGAGCAACACCTATCGCCGCTCCTCCAGTCGCGGCCTGGAGTACCTCTTGCCTGAAGGATGATGCTCCTGCTGAACTGCGAATTAGCGAGGTAGCCGTCCTGCTTAGAGCAACAGCTCCACCTGCCAGGCCCAGGCTGAGCGCGCCGACCGCGCAGCTGCCCCATTGCTTGGACATGCACGCGTCAGCTGTGGTGGCAGCGGCTAGCGCGAGACCGGCAACTGTTGCTGCGGTAGCCACCCAGCCCACCGGACTGGCAATTGCAATTGCGCCGAGCAAAACGCCTGCCCAGCCTAGTGCTTTACTGTGCTTCTGCATGAAGTCGTGGGCTGTGCTGATTCCCTTTTTCACCCACCCGAAGATGCCGTCGCCGCTTGAGCTATCCTGCGCTCGTTGTGCGGCCTCTCGGTCGCGCCGGTCAGCATTGGCTATCGCCTGAAGTTGCTGGGCCCTTGCGTGGTCGGCGTTCCACTGCGCCTGCGTGTGGACGCGGTTCGGGCCGTAGGAGTTGCGGCCTTGGTGGCCGTAGACGTTGTAGCGGCCTCGGCTGGAGTCAGCGAGGATTCGCTTCTTGCTGCCCGGTGTCCAGGGTACGTAGCTGCCGGAGTTGCCGGGGCTGCCGGGGTTTCCGCCTGAGACCGCGGTGTTGGGGCGCTTCTTGGGCCTGTCGGGCTTTCCGCCGGTGCAGGTGATGGTGCCGTCGAGGCATTCGGGGAGGATCATGCCGGTGGGGTCGGCGAAGGTGGCGGGGTTCTGGGCGCCGTAGCTGTACCCGTTGAGGGTTTGGGCGATGCTGGTCTGGAGTACGGGGTCAAGGCTGATGAACTGGCCGATCTGCGGATCGTACTGCCGTGCGCCGATGTGCGTGAGGCCGGTGCCGGCGTCCGTGGTCTTTCCGAGGAAGCCCTTGTCGTTCGGCCAGTCGCTGGGGGTGCTGCCGCGCTTGTCGCCGAAGGGGGTCAGGTGGCGCTTTCTGTATGTCTGGTCGTTTGCGTCGATGGCGAGGGTTGAGGTGCTGTGGTGGTCCGATGCCAGGTACGAGAGCTCGTTGGTGCCGGTTTCGTTGGATCGCACCGCGACGGTGACGCCGTCGCTGCCGTAGTGCCGCTGCGCCCAGGTGCTGCCGTCTGCGCGGAGATGTAGTTCCGTATCTCCGGCGTAGAGGACTCGTTCGCCACCGGCGGTGCTGCGGATGAGGAGCTCTCCAGCTGCGTCGTAAAGGTACTCCGTAGCCTTGCCGTCTTCCGTAACCTTGGCGAGCTCTCCCTCCTCGTTCCAGGCGAGGGCCTGCTGGTCCGTCGGTCCGGGTCGGCTGGTGGTGTTGCCGGTCGAGTCGTGGGTGTAGGTGCGGTTGGGCGCAGCACAGTTGGCTTCGGTGCTGGTCGCAGTCAGGGAATGTGGCTGCTGGCCGTCGTAGCAGTAGGTGGTGGTCGTGTCGCCGGCGCTGGTGTGCCTAGTTTCGCTGGCCCGCTGGCTGGAGGAGTTGTAGGTGTAGCTGTTCCAGTACGGCGCGGGCCCGGACAGCTGGTCGGCGTTGCGGGGGTCGGCGCAGTTTTGGGTTGTGGGTGTCCAGGCTTCGGTGAGACGGCGGTAGGTGTCGTAGGTGAAGCACTGGGTGTCGGCGGTGGTGGTGCCGCCGAGGGTGGTGGGGTCAGCGATCTTGGTGACGTTGCCGGCTTGGTCGTAGGTGTAGTTGAGGTCTTGCGGCATGTACGGGTGGGTCTCGTCGGTGACGAAGCGGCGGGTCAGTCGACCGGTGCCTTCTTCGTACCGGTTGTTGATGTACGCCTTCTTGTGGTCGGCGGTGTTCGCGGTGCCGAGTGTCAGCTTCAGGGGCTGCCCGAGAGCGGAGTAGTCCGTCTCGAGGAGGTAGCCGGTGGAGCCGCCGATCGAGGTGACCATCCCCTGAGCGTTGTAGCCGTAGCCGACGATTTCCGAGGGAAGTCCGCCGAGCGCGGGCTCCTTGTTGAACTGCAGCGTGCCGTCCAGGTTGTAAGCCGACTCGAACGGGATCGTTGCCGGAGCTCCAGCGGCGACCAGAGGGTCGGTGTCGGGGAGTCGGAGCTCTGAGGTTGTGGGCCGGGCCATGTTGTCGTAGGCGGTGATGGCCTGTGTATATGCCCGGCCCGTCTTGCCTCCGACGTATCGGGTGCTGCTGTCGGGCAGTCCCTTGAGGAGGGTGTCGTAGCTGTGGGCGGTGAGCTGGGTGGCGTCGCTCTTGGTGCCGCTCCATGTGGCGAGCGGACGGCCGATCTCGTCGTAGTCGGTCAGGATGGCCTTGCCACGTGAGTCGGTAGCCTTGGTCTGCTGGTCCAGAACGTTGTACGCGATTGTCGCGTGGCCCTTGTCCGGGTCGCTGACCTTGGTCTTGCGTCCGAAGAGGTCGTAGCCGTACGTCCACTTGGCGCCGTCGGGGCCCGTGACGGAGGTCTCCTGATCGTCGAGCGCGTACTGGTACCCGACTGACTGGTAGGCGGTCCCGAGGGTGCTGCCGTACTGGGTGTCGCTGGGCTGCCGGCCGGCGTAGGTACGGGTTTCGATGGTGCGGCCGCGGATGTCGGTGATGGTGCGCTGTGCGGTGCCGCCCTGGACGGCGGTGGTGGCGGTGGAGTCGCCGGTGTAGCTGGTGGTGGTGGACCACTTCTCCATGCCGCCGACGAGCAGGGTGCTGGTGATGCCTCGTTCGGCGCCGTCATAGACGGTCATGGTCTGAGCGGGCGACTCTCCGTATTCAGCACGCACGTACTGACCGTCGGGCGTGCTGGAAGTGTCGAAAATGTCGGCGTGTGACTCGTAGGCCAGCCCGCGGGTGTCGTAGCGGGTATCCGTCAGCAGCCGACCGCCCGTCGGGGTCGGCGCCTGGGTCTGGACGGGGCGCAGCAGGGAGTCGTACAGGGAGTAACTGGTGTTGTAGGTCTTTTCGTCCTTCTTGAGGACGGAGGTGGAGACCCAGGACGCCTTTGCGGTGTTGAGCTGGTAGTCGAAGGTGATGTTGGCGGCGTAGCCGGCGGCCTTGGCACGGTTGGGGAGCCAGACGGCGGTGAGGCGTCCGAGGGAGTCGTAGGTCTGCTCGGTCTTCTTCGAGTTGATGTCGTAGGACCGGACGGGCTGGCCTCGGCGCGGGTCGAGGAAGGCGACGGACCGGTGGCCCTTGGCGTTGGTGGTGATGGTGCGGGTGAGAGGGCCGGCGTCAGCGGGTGCGTAGGCGATGGAGCTGGCTTTGCCTTCGGCGTTCGTGGTGCTCAGGGGTCGGCCAAGGCTGTCATGGGTCGTAGTGGTGATGGTCTGCCAGCCGGCGGGGTTGCGCTGTCCGCTGCTGTCGGCCGTCGCCGCATAGCCGGTGGGGCGACCGGTCCAGGTCGGCAGCCCCTTGGTGGGAGTCTGGTTTGCTGTCCAGGTAGTGGCCGACGGGTTGTCGTAGACGGTGGCGGTGTCGGCCAGGATGTCGCCGCGCGTCGCGGTCGTGGCCGGCAGGCTCAGTGCGGTGTCGAGGATGGAACAGGGCTGGCCGACGGTGCGGGTGCGGGAGACGAGGTTGGTGATGCCAGCGCTGGTGTTCCGGGCGTACCAGGTCCGGGTGCAGGTGTTGTCGCCGCCCTTGCCGACCTGCCCAGCGTCTTCTACGACGACGGGCATGCCGTAGTCGTCGTAGGTTGTGCCGACGGCGTGGGCGCGCCAGGTCTTGGAGGCGGTCAGGTAGGTGTGGGTGGTTGTCTTCCTGGTACGGACGTAGCGGGCAACGTGGTCATCGGCTTCGGGGGCGGTCTGCCGGGCCGTTTCCTTGGACCACGAATCGTTCACGACGGAGGTGATGGGTGTGCTGCCGTTGTAGGTGACCTGCTGGCGGAGTTGGCCGGCGTACTGGTCGGCATCGGTGATGGCAGCGATTCCGAGATCCGGTGTCGTGAGGGGCGCGAGGCTGACGCTGCGGGTCGTGCCGTCCTGCTTCTTGTCTCCGTGCATGCCTTGCATGTAGAGGGAGACGGTCTTGGAGCGGGTGGTGTCGAGGGCGCCACTGTAGGTGGTGACCTGGCGGTAGCCGCGCCAGTCGGACCAGGTCCGCTCGTCCTTCGGCGTGAAGGGGCTGTCGGCGTGGTGCCAGGCGGCGCCGCTGTAGTCGTAGGCGTGCTCGACGGGCAGGTTTCCGGTGCCGGGGTCCTCTTCGAGGATCGCGGTCACGCGGTACTTGTGGAACCAGTCGATGGAGGCGTCGGGATTGCCGTTGATGTTCCAGTACTGGGGGAAGCAGTTGCGGGTGTTGGTGTCCGCCGGTGCGTCGATGACCTGGCTGCGGACGCACTCGGGTGAGGAGAGGGTGATGGTGGTGATGCCTCCGCTCTCGGAGGTGATGGTGGAGATCCGCGGCCGGGTCAGCGGCAGGATGTCGTCGGTGCCGTCGACACGGTTCTCACGCCACTGGTAGGTGAAGATGACCGGGTTGGTCGTGATGTCCGCCGTCCCGGTCTTGCCGGTTCGCTTGATCGTCTGCAGAGCCAGGACGTGGTCGGAGGTGTCGCCGTCGAGATCGCCGCCGTCCTCGTACTTCTGTGTGAAAGCCCAGGAGTCCACGGGCTGGTAGCTGGTGTCGGCCGCGGACCAGGCGTGGGTGCTGATGCCGGTGAGCCGCTTGAGCGAGAAGAACGAAGGGCTGGCCGCAAGGCAGTCTGTGGCACCGCTGGCGCAGATGGAGTCGAAGGGCACGTCGGGCCAGTGGTCGGCCGTGCTCTTGGTCAGCGGGGCGCAACCGGTGGTGGTGCAGCGGTCGGAGTAGCTGAAGGTGACCTTTGCGTCGGCCTGGTCGGTGAACAGAGCACCTTCGCGGAGGCCGTACTTGATCTCCTTCAGGTAGCCGCCGCGGGTGTAAGAGGCGTTGGCAGTGCTCGCCTTGTTCTTCTTGTAGTGGTTCGACTCTTTTGTGTACCAGTAGGTGGCTGCGTTGCCGTTGGTGTCGACGACGTAGTCGAGGTTCCAGCGCCAGGCTTGGGTTTCGGCGCGGTCGGCGAAGGCCCCGCCGTTGCCGTATCCGGGCTCACCCGCATCGTCGCCGAAGACCGGAGTCGTCCACACGGAGTTGGTGCGCTGGTCGGTCGCGCCGTCGAGCTTGTGCTTGCCAAAGACGTACTGGGTACCGTCGCCGGTCGTGACGATCCAGTACTCACCGTTGTCGTCACCGTTGACCGGGGTGGTCGAGGTGTGGCGGGTGACCTTGGATGCGTCATCGCCGGCCAGGCGCCATGTGCTGTCCCAGGAGCCGGAGTCCTTGACCAGCCGGGTGGACTTCCCGTTCAGGACAAGCTGGGCGTTGTCGTACTTCCAGCAGCGGTCGAAGACGTCCTCGTGCCCGTCATCGTCGCAGGAGCCGTAGCTTCGCTCGATGTAGGACTCGGTGAGGGAGAAGCCCTCTCCGAGGGCGCTGCCCTGGTTGTTCGTGGTGGCGGTACGGCCGTCGACGCTGCCCGAGTCATAGGAGAGCGCCACTGTCGGCTCCGGTCCCGCGGCGGCCGAAGGGAGAGCGAAGTCGTAGTCCCACGTGAAGGAGCCGGAGTTGCCGCCTGCGGCCCAGGAGGACGAGGCGGACAGCGGGGTGGCCGAGTAGTCACCGGCACCAGACGGAGCAGGCCCCGCGCCGGCAGCAGCGGCGACCGCGAACACGGTCATGCTGTCGCTGTCTGCGCTGAGCTGAGCTGAGATCCCGGCTTCGGCAGTGAGGCCGATCGAGGCGGTAACCGTCTGGGAGGTGATGTCGTTGTCCGAGGTCAGCGGGGTCTGCTTGCGGCAGGCTGCCTTGTCGGGGGTGGTGAGGGCGCAGGCCGGGAGTTCGACGAGCCGTAGTCGTGCGCCCCAGGAGCCGCCGGCGGCGGCGGCGAAGTCGCTGTAGTCGACGGAGAGGCTGGCCGTGCCAGTGGCGTTGCTGGTGGCGGTGAGCAGGACGCCGTTGACACCGGCCTTTGCGGCCGCCTTCTGGTCCAGGACGGTGATGCGCGCCTTGGTGCCGGGCTTGACCGACCCCTTGCCGTCATACGGCGACAAGGTGACTGGGAGGCCGCCGGCAACACCGGACACGTCACCCGTGGTCTTGAGCGTGAAGGCCTTGCTGCCGGGCTTCGGCCAGGAGGCTGTCGCCTCCTCCTTGGCCTTGCGTGACCGGGCGGCGCCGGCAGCCTTTTCCGCGGCGACCTTCTTCCGTGCCTTCACGGCCCCCGGCCCGTCGGCCCTCTTCACGTCGGTGACACGCTGTTCGGGCAGCTCCGGCTCTCCCAGAGCCTTGGGCCCGTCCTGGGCGAACGCCACCTGGCCCGTCGGCATCATCAGCGCCGCAGTCAGCGCTCCGACCACCGCGGCGAGGCGTCTGCGCCCTCGCTTGCCTTCCCAGAACCGTGTTCTGCGTATGCCATGCATCATGACTGTCCGTCCCCACCCCGAAGTGCTGCGAACTACAACTGACGAGCGACACGTGCTGAAAGGGGGTTGGTGCGGCCGGCGTCACGGCCGCACCAACCCCTGTGTGGGTCAGCCGCCCACGTAGGACTCGACCTGCGAAGAGCTGGCCATCGCTCCGGCCCACAACCTCACGCTGGAGATCCGGGCGGGCAGATGGTGCTTCCACGCACCGTCCATGTGGGCGGTGCCTACGGCGAATTCACCGCTGCCGATCTTTGCCGTGTAGGAGGTTGCCTCGCCCTTGTCGGCATAGCTGATGTAGAGGCCGACCTTGCCGTCGCCGGAGTCGTGGATACCGGTCAGCCGGACGTCGCTGCCCACTTCGACCGCGTCGGAGACGACTCCGGAGAAGGTCCCGTCAGCGTTGAGGCGTCCGAAGCGCCACTCGCTGAGCAGGATCGTCTCTTCCTGCATCGTCTCGTCACTCCACTCGCTGTCCTTGTTGACCAGCCGGTACCACATGCCCCAGGCCGAGCCGTCCTGCGCCCGCTGCCCGTAGACCTGGCCGGTGTAGCCGATCGGCTTGGACTCGATTGCGGCCTTGTCGAGCTGTACGAGAGCGCTGGCCGTGAACGATCCGCTGTCATCCACCAGCGGACCGCTGGCTGTCGCCGCATCGTCGACGCCGTCGAAGACGATGGCTTCCTGCTCGACATGCGCCCCGCCCGACAGAGCCAGCGTCTTCCCGTATCCGGAGGTTTCATCGGTAATCGCTGTACTGCTCGTGTTGGTGCTGGTCGGGGTGAAGTCCGCCATCAGTTCGACGCCGGCATACGACTGCGAAGTGAGCAACCTGGCTTCGTCGGCAACCTCGCTGGCCGTCAGGGCCCGCTGCCACACCGAGACCTCGTCGATCGAACCCGGGAAGTAGCTGTGGTAGACGTTTGCCCACATGGAGCGGCCGATCTGCAGTGGTCCGGTTGCTGCCCATGAGCCCGCAACCGTCCGGGTTCCCTGCGGCCGTCCATTCACATAGAGCTTCACCTCATCGGTGGCCGGGTCATAGCTGCCGGCAAGGTGTGTCCAGACCTTCGTCTGGGCCGGTGAGGCGGCACAGACTCCGAAGTAGGCGCTACCAGTCGCTTCATCCTTCTCTTTGGTACCGAAACACCACTTGCCGTAGCTCTCCTCGTACCACAGAAGGAAGGGGCTGTAGGCGACGCCGTCCTGAGAAAGCACGACTGCCTGTGTGGACAGCTTGTCCAGCCGTGTCCAGGCCGAGACGGTGTAGGCAGAACGAGTCTCGAGCACCGGGCCGTCGGTGGCCGCATAGTCATTGGCCCCGTCCAGTGCCAGCCCTCGGTCCGTGACCTCGTCCGGCAGTACGGTGCCGTCGGCCGCGTACTTGATCAGGCCGCGGCGCCCGCGATCGTCACGGACAGCACCAGCGAGGGTTGCGTCGTCGCTGCCGTTCGCGGTTGCCGAGTCCAGTGCCGTCGCGCCGCTGGCTTCGTTGAAATGCCATCTGCCGGCCGGCTTCGTCGTGGCAACAAGGAAGTCGTACACGCCCTCGGACCCATAACGTCCGGCGCCCACGTCGTCCTTGGCCCTGACATACAGCGTGTGGAGGCCCGCCCGCTGCGGGGTGTACCTGATGGTCGCAGTGGATCCGGCGATGTCCGGGGACCATGCCTCGTCCTGCGACATGCGGTACTGGTAGGCGACCACATTCGCCTCGCCACGGAACGAGAATGTGCCCTCCAGGTTGGGCGCACCTTCGCTGGGGCAGTTGTTGGTGTCGCACGGCAGATACGTCGAGCTGGTGATCGTGGGTGCTTCCGGGCGCGAGGAGTCAACGGTGAAGTAGCACCAGCCGGTGGTCGAGGCGTTCGACGGGCCGGGAAGCTGATTCCTGCCTCCGTTGTAGTAGGAGCGAGTCCATGACCGGTAGCGATACAGGCCCCCGTCGCCCAGCGTGGGCGTTTCCCCAGTGAGCCTGTGGTTGTCTCCCACGTACCCTGTGGATGGACGTTCTATCTCGGGCATGGCGTTCGCCCAGGTACCGTCGGACAGCTTCTTGTCGACGTCCATATTGACCCGCAGTTGCGCCCCCGACTCACCACCGGACGCGGTCTGCGGGGTGGAGGTCAGGACGGGCGTCGGGTCGGAGACCATGGTCGGTTCCGACTCCTTGATCGAACAGATGTGGCTCGTGCCGCTCGCAAGCCCGATGTTCGACGGCTTGGCCGGCAGGCCGACGAAGTCCACCGCTAGGGTTGCGTCGTTCTTGAACCGCTTCCACGCCGACGTGTCCGTCTCGTCGTGCGCCTTCAGCATCAGCGTGAAGCGAGAAAACTTCCCCGCCGCGAAGTTGCGGACCGTCGCGGTCAGATTCTCGTTCGGCTCGTCCGGCAAGTTGTCATTGAACTCGATCGGCGCGTCGGGCGAGTTCGGGTCGCACAGCGATCCACGGCCGGCGGAAACGTGTCGGTCGACCATCAGGTCCCAGCCGCCCTGTGGACGCGTTGCCCAGGTCGTGGCGGACGAGATGTTGTCCGGAGTACGGACCAGGTCCACCCAGCGCGGGTCGCACTGGAATGCCCACGGCTCGGTGATGCGGAAGGTCGCGTCCAGGACATGCTTGCCCTTGAGGCTGGCGGGCGAGAACTCGAAGTACAGCCGCTGCACATAGCCCGGCCCGCAGTAGTAGCCGTTCCACGTGCCGCACTCGCCCATGCCCATACCGCGGTCGTCGCTGCCGTTGCTCCAACCGTAGGACTCGTAACCGTCGTTGCGCAGCAGCGTGCGCTCGGACTCCCCCCAGGAGACGGTGGGGTCGATGAAGATCGGGAACGCCTCAGGCTCAGTGTTGGCGAGGAGCTGTGGGTCCAAGACGACAGACAAGCTGTCCCTGTCGACCGTGACGTCCATGCGTACGACCTCATCGCCCTGGCCCGGCGCTAAGCCTGAACCCGAGGGCGCCGTCTCTGACGGGTCGCTCGGCACAATTGGGTCATCAGGTGCCGTGACGGCGGTGGTGCCCAGTTGCGTGGCCATGCCCTCCGGCTGCGGCGCGGCCTGCTTGCCGGCGGAGTTCCACATCTGTGCCGGAGGCGCCTTGAAGACTGTGTTCCCGTCACCGTCGACAGCCGCCAGGTTGCCGGCCGTCCCCTCACGCACGGTCAGACCGTCGGTTCTCAATCCGAAGGTCGGCTCCTTCAGCTGCGGCAGCGCCGCCGCCTCGGGTGTCTTGACCACCAGGACGTGCTGGAAGCTCTCAACAGTGGCAGTGACCCTCAGGTCCACATCCGGAAGGACGTTCGGATAGATCGCGCTCGGGCCGTCCAGCACCGGCTCGGGCAGCTCACTCGGCCAGCTCAGTTCGAGCGACAGGCCGTTGTCGGCTATCCGCGCCAGCGGGTTGTCCTCACCGCCGTCGGAAAAGGCCATCGGCACAGCGGCGGCTTTCGGGCCGATCGAACCGTCCGCCCGCCGAATCAGCGTCGGATCAGGACTCAGCCAACCGCCCTTCGGGTCCTCGACCCGAACCGGAACTGAAGACTCCTCAAGCGTGAAAGAGAACCCGTCAGGGTTGGCGAACACCGTGGTCCGCTCAGACCGCTCCCCCGTCACCTCGACTCGCTCGCCTGACGCAGCCGCCTCGGCAAGCGCCTTCTGCCCCTCACTCAGCGCTGTCGGTTCCGAGGCCGCAGTTGGAGCAGCCGATGCTGCCGGCAGTACGACCACCGAGAGCACCGACGTCAGAGCCACGCCTATCGCCGTCCGATGTCTGACCTTCGGTACGAGACTTCTCCGCCACAACTTCACAGTTCCCACCCCGTGGTCAAGAGATCTTCAAAAGTCCGGCGAGTCAACGCCAACCCCACTGCGAGGTCAAGGCATTGAGACCGGGGCGTGTTCGTGTCAGCCAACCGCGATTCAGGGAAATACCGCCACATGCCGGAGCTGAGTCGTATGCCTAAAGCGATCGCGACGTCACTGTGCGTGGCGGACCGGCACCGTCATTCATTTGCGGCTATCGCGACTCGGGCCGCAGGCGATCGAACACCAACACCCGCATATCAGGTAGGAGTTGACGGTAGACGGCAGCAGTGGCCGACGGCCCCAAATCGACCGGCACATAAGGATGTGAGGTTGCACTGTGCAACGATCGACCTGAACAGTTAGGTGTGACTCACATCACTCTGCCTGGCCAGGCAGTGTGGATTCGTCTTCGGCCACCAGGCGCAATTCAAGCCTCGGAAAGCGCAGTTCGAGGGACTACCCCCGTCGCAGCGACAGCACCTCCGGCGACGCGAACGTCTCCCCCCGCGGCCGGCCCTCGAAGTACGGCGTCAGGACCTCGTCCAGTTCCGCGTACGTGAAGACGTCCTTCGCCGTGTCGTACTTCGCCGCAACGACCGGACGGGCCATCACCGCCACCATGCCGCCGTGGACCACCAGCAGTTGCCCGTTGACCGCGGCGGCCGCCGGGGAGGACAGGTAGCCGACGAGGGGGGCCACGTGCTCCGGGGCGAGGGGGTCGACGGCGTCCTCCGCCGGGGCGGCGAGGCCCGCGAAGACGTCCTGCGTCATGCGCGTCCGCGCCCGCGGGCAGATCGCGTTCGCCGTGACGCCGTACTTCGCCAGCGCCGACGCCGTCGACGTCGTCAGGCCGACGATTCCGCCCTTGGCCGCCGCGTAGTTGGGCTGGCCCGCCGAGCCGGCCAGGAACGCCTCCGAGGAGGTGTTGACGATCCGGCCGTACACCGCGCCGCCGGCGCCCGGCGACTTGGCGCGGGCGCGCCAGTGCTCGGCGGCGAAGCGGGTGGTGTTGAAGTGGCCCTTGAGGTGGACGCGGACGACCGCGTCCCATTCGTCCTCAGTCATCGAGAAGACCATCCGGTCGCGCAGGATGCCCGCGTTGTTGACGAGGACGTCCAGCTTGCCGTACTCGCGGACCGCGAGGCCGATCAGTTCCCGTGCCGCGTCGAAGTCGGCGACGTCGCCGTGGTGGGCGATCGCGCGGCCGCCCGCCGCGCGGATCTCCTCGGCGACGGATTCGGCGGGCGTGCCGGACGCCGCACCGGTGCCCCCATGCCCCGGCTGCCCGTAGTCGTTGACGACCACCGCCGCGCCGAGCCGGGCCAGTTCCAGCACCTCGGCCCGGCCGAGGCCGCGGCCGGCGCCGGTGACGACCGCGCTGAGACCTTCCAGGGGACGCATGACGGGGCTCCTCACAGTTCGACGCAGGTACGCAGGGCCTCGCCGCTGCGCATCTGCGCGACCGCGTCGTTGATCCCGGCCAGCGGCACCCGGTGGGTGATGAGGCCGGCCAGGTCGATCCGGCCGGCCCGCCACAGGGCGATGGCCCGCTCGTAGGAGCGCAGCACGTCCCCGCCGCCGTACAGGGACGGCAGGATGCGCTTCTCGTCGAAGAACAGCTCGAACATGTTGAGCTGAAGGTGGTCGTCCATCGCGCCGGCGCCGACGACACACAGTGTCCCGCCGCGCCGGGTCGTCTCGTAGGCGGTGCGGGCGGTCGCGGACCTGCCGACGACCTCGAAGACGTAGTCGAAGCCCTCCCCCGCGGTGACGCGCTGCTTGGCGTCGGCGAGGCCGTCGGGCGCCACCGCCTCCGTCGCGCCGAAGCGCAGGGCCGCCTCGCGCCGGGACGCCACGGGGTCGACGGCGACGATCTGCGCCGCGCCCCGGACCTTGGCGCCCTGGATCGCGGAGATGCCGACGCCGCCGCAGCCGATGACGGCGACCGACGAACCGGCCTCCACCTGCGCGGTGTTGATGGCGGCGCCGAGCCCGGTGGTGACGCCGCAGCCGATGAGCGCGGCGATGTCGAAGGGCACGTCGTCCGGGATCGGCACGGCGCAGCCGGCGGCGACCACGACCTCCTCGGTGAAGGTGCCGGTGCCGGCGAAGCCGAACACGTCGCCGTCGCCCCGGCGGAAGTTGGGGGTGCCGGCGTTCATGAACCCGGCCAGGCAGAGGTGGCTCTGGCCGCGCCGGCACGCGGCGCAGCCGCCGCACGCGGGCAGCCAGCACATCAGCACCCGGTCGCCGGCGGCGAGGCCGGTGACGCCGTCGCCGACGTCGAGGATCTCGCCGGCGCCCTCGTGGCCGGGGACGAACGGCGCGGGCTGCGGCAGGACGCCGGTCATCGCGGAGATGTCGGAGTGGCACAGTCCGGTGGCCCGGACACGGATCCGCACCTTGCCGGGGCCGAAGCCCACCGCCTCGACGTCGTCGAGGACTTCGAGTTTGTCCTGGCCGATCTCGTGCACTACGGCTGCGCGCATGACGGGTCCCTTCAGCAGGCGGTCACAGGGTCTCAACGAGGGTGTCGGCGAGTACGGGCGCGTCGCCGCGTTCGACGGCAGTCACGGTCACCTGGACGCGGCCGTCCCCGTCCGCCCACATCCGGATGCGGAGCGTCTCGCCGGGGACGACGACGCCGGCGAAGCGTGCGGTGTACGAGCGGACGCGGGTGACGTCCCCGCCGAGGAGCGTGTCGACGACCGCCTTGAGCGTCATGCCGTACGTGCACAGGCCGTGCAGGATCGGCCGGTCGAAGCCGGCGCGCTTCGCGAAGTCCGGGTCGGCGTGGAGCGGGTTCCAGTCGCCGGAGAGCCGGTAGAGGAGGGCCGCGTCCTCGCGCACGCCGCGCTCGACGGTCCTGTCGGGCTCCCGGTCCGGGGTCTCCAGGCGCTCGGAGGGTCCGCGTTCGCCGCCGAAGCCGCCTTCGCCGCGTACGAAGAGCTGGGACTCGCCGGTCCACAGCGGCCCGTCACCATCGGCCGCCTCGGTGCGCAGGACGAGGACCGCGGCCTTGCCCTTGTCGTACACGGCGGCGACGCGTGAGGTGGAGGTGGCCGTGCCCTTCACGGGGAGGGGGCGGTGGAGTTCGACGCGCTGGCCGCCGTGGAGCACGGAGGCCAGGTCGATGTCGAGGCCGGGTGCGGACAGGCCGCCGACGACGCCCGTGCCGGCCCCGGCGACGGTGGCGAAGCTCGGCAGCACGTGCAGCCGGGACTCGAGCGTGTAGCACAGTTCGCCGGGGTCGGTGGCGGGCCGGCCGGCGCCGAGGCCGAGGTGGTAGAGCTGGACGTCCTTGTGGTCCCAGCTGACGGTGGTGGAGCGGGGTCCGGCGGCGACGGCCTTCGCGGCATCGATGGGCATGGGGCTGCGGCTCCTCGAGGAGGGGAAGACCTCGGCGCGACCGTCCGCACCGTCGGCCGCACCGAGGTCGTACGGGACCGGCCGGGCGAGCCCGTTCTAGAACGCGTTCTAGGCCGATGGCGTTCATGTATAGCGCGGCGCCCGGAAGTTGTGAAGACGACTGACGGTATGTCAGACACGCCGGTGCCCTGCGGGCCCGGCCCGGCCGGATTCTCCAGCGTGTGCGCGCGGCGGGCGGCACGCTCACGTCGGGCCCCGGCCCGGGCGGCGGGTTCCGCCTGAGCGCCGAACTGCCGGTCCGGTCGTAACCTGAGGCCATGGACGAGATGCCCCGCGAGCACAGACCCACCAGGTCGGTACGGGTACTGCTCGCCGAGGACCAGGGCATGATGCGCGGCGCGCTCGCGCTGCTGCTGGGGATGGAGCCGGACCTCGACGTCGTCGCGCAGGTGGGGCGCGGCGACGCCATCGTGGACGCGGCGCTCACCCACCGGCCCGACGTGGCCCTGCTGGACATCGAGCTGCCGGGCCGCAGCGGTCTGGACGCCGCCGCCGACCTGGCGCGGGAGGTCCCGGACTGCCGGGTACTGATCCTCACCACCTTCGGCCGGCCGGGCTATCTGCGGCGGGCCATGGAGGCGGGGGCGGCCGGCTTCCTCGTCAAGGACGGGCCGGTGGAGGAACTGGCGCAGGCGATCCGGCGGGTGCTGACCGGCGAGACGGTCGTCGACCCGGCGCTCGCGGCGGCCGCGCTCGGCGCCGGCCCCAGCCCGCTCACCGCGCGGGAACGGGACGTGCTGAACGCGTCGGTGGACGGGGCGACGGTCGCCGACATCGCGGTGGCGCTACATCTGTCGGAGTCGACCGTACGGAACTATCTGTCGTCCGCGATCGGCAAGACGGGCACCCGCAACCGCATGGAGGCGATGCGGGCGGCCCGCCGGCAGGGCTGGCTGTAACCACTGCTGCGGGAGGCGGCCCTGCGCCCGGTCCGCCGGGAGCGGGCCTGCGCCCGGCCTGCGGGAAGGCGCCCCTACGGCCGGTCCGCCGCCGGCCGCGGCAGCCACAGCAGCATGATCACCGCGGCGGCCAGCAGCACCCCCGTGCCCGTACGGAACGCCAGCGCGTAACCGGCCGTCAGCGACTCGGCGTCGGTGGCGCCCCCGGAGCGGGAGGCCGCGACCGTGGTGAGGATCGCCAGGCCCAGCGCGCCGCCCATCGTCCGGGAGGTGTTGATCAGGCCGGAGACCAGACCCCCGTCCTCGGGCGCGGCGCCGGAGGTCGCGAGGGAGGCGAGCGGGGTGGCGACGAGGCCGATGCCGGCCATCATCAGCACGCCGGGGCCGGCAATCGACGTCAGATACGCGCCGTGGGCGTCCATCGTCGACTGCCAGCCGAAGCCGGTCGCGGCGATCAGCGCGCCGAGGGCGGCGACGTTACGGGCCCCCGCCCTCGCCATCAGCGGCGGCGCGATCTTGGAGCCGATGATGATGCTGACCGAGCTGGGGATGAGGGCGAGCCCCGCCTCGATGGGTGTGTAGCCGAGGACGTTCTGGGCGTAGACCGTCATGAAGAACCACATGGCGAACGAGGCCGAACCGGTCACCAGCATGGCCACGTTGGCGGCCGAGACCGCCCGCGAGCGGAATATCTTCAGCGGCATGAGCGGGGCCTTCGCCCGGGACTCCACCGCCAGGAACGCGCCGAGCAGCGCGAGTCCGCCGAGCAGCGGCAGCAGGGTCGCGCTCTCGCCCCAGCCCGACTGCTCCGTCTGCACGATGCCGTACGCGACGGCGGCCAGTCCGCCGGTCACGAGGACCGCGCCGGGCAGGTCGAGCCTGCGGCTCCCGCCGGTCCGGCTCTCGGTCAGCCACAGGGCGGCGACCGCCAGCACCAGCACCCCGACGGGCGCGTTGATCAGCAGCACCCAGCGCCAGGACAGCAGGTCGGTCAGCACCCCGCCGACGAGCCCGCCGGCCGCGCCGCCCGCCGCGCCGACGGCCGCCCAGGTGGCGATGGCCCGGGTGCGGGCGGGGCCGGGTGGCACGGCCGCGGTGATGATGGTCAGCGTGGCGGGCGCCAGCACGGCGGCCCCCAGCCCCTGCACCCCGCGGGCCGCCAGCAACTGCCAGCCCTCCTGCGCCAGTCCGCCCGCGACGGACGCGGCGGTGAACAGGCTCAGCCCGACCAGGAACATCCGCTTGCGGCCGAACATGTCGGCCGCCCGGCCGCCGAGGAGCATGAAGCCGGCGAACGCGATCGAGTACGCGTTCAGCACCCACTGCAGCCCGGCCGGCGACAGCGCCAGATCCGCGCGCATCGACGGCAGCGCCACATTGACGACGGACACGTCGAGCACGACGAGGAACTGTCCGGCGCACGCGGCAGCGATCACCGCCCAGGTGCGCGCGGACGGCGTGACGGACGCGGGACGGACGGGCTCTTGTGTCTTCGGTGCGGGACGGACCATGGGTGTCATGGTCGCAGCCGGCGGGCGGTCCGTACATGAGGATTTCGACCCAGCCGATGAGACCTGCGTCCTAGGACCGCCGCAGCAGCGTGACCACCGCCGCACCGCCCAGCCCGATGTTGTGCGCCAGCCCGGTGCGGGCGCCGTCGACCTGCCGCGGTCCGGCCTCCCCGCGCAGCTGCCGCACCAGCTCGGCGGTCTGCGCGAGCCCGGTGGCGCCCAGCGGATGGCCCTTGGAGATCAGACCGCCCGACGGGTTGACCACCCACCGCCCGCCGTACGTCGTGGCGCCGCTCTCGACGAGCTTGCCGGACTCGCCTTCCGGGCACATGCCCAGCGCCTCGTACGTCAGCAGTTCGTTGACGGAGAAGCAGTCGTGCAGCTCGACCACGTCCACGTCCTCGATGCCGAGCCCCGATTTCTCGTACACGGCCAGCGCGGCGGCGCGGGACATCGGCCGGCCGACGGCGTCGATGCACGAGCCGGCGGCGAAGGACTCCTCGGTGTCGGTGGTCATCGCCTGGGCGGCGATCTCGACCGCCCTGCCGTGCAGCCCGTGCCCGACGACGAAGCGTTCGGACACGACGAGGGCGGCGGCCGCGCCGTCGGAGGTCGGCGAGCACTGGAGCCTGGTCAGCGGCGGGTGGACCGGCGGGGCGGCGAGGATCTCGTCGGCGGAGTACACGTCCTGGAACTGGGCGTCGGGGTTGTCCGCCGAGTGCCGGTGGTTCTTGGCGGCGACGGCGGCGAGCTGCGCCGCCGTCGTCCCGTACCGCTCCATGTGCTCGCGGGCCGCGTTGCCGAAGATCTGCGCGGTGGGCGGGGACTGGGCGAAGCCGTGCCGCGCGGCCATGACGCCGTAGTGGCGGGCGACGGGCGAGGCCGCGAAGTCGCCCTGCCCCGCCCCGGCGCCGAGCGCGCCGCGGGTCATCTTCTCGAAGCCGAGCGCCAGTACGCAGTCGCCGGCGCCGCCCTCGACGAACTGCCGGGCCAGCATCAGCGCGGTCGCGCCGGTGGCGCAGTTGTTGCTGACGTTTTGAAGTGCTCTCCCGGCTGAAGCCGGGAGATTCCTGCTTACCTTGCGGCAGCGGGCTTGACGCGCTTCGCGCGCCTGACGACTGCCCTCCCGGCAGCCGGGATGAGCGCGAGGCCCACCCGGTACAGGTGCAAGACGTTCCGGGCCGCGTTGTGGTCGGCGTTGCCCGACCATCCGCAGTCCGGGTTCTTGCACACGAACACGGCCTGGGACTCCCGGCTGCCGGCCGTGGTGAAGCCGCACGCCGAGCAGCGCCGGGAAGTGCCCGGGGCGGGGACCTTGTGCAGGGTGCCGCCGAACCGGGTGGCCTTGTACGTCAGCATGGTGACGGTGCGGCCCCATGCCTCCCCGCTGATGGAGCGGTTCAGCCCGGACTTCTGGGCGACGTTCTTCCCCGGCTCCTCAACCGTTCCCCTGGCCGACTTGACCATGTTCGTGATGGTGAGTGCTTCGACCACGATGGTGCCGTAGGTGCGGGCGATGGCGGTGGTCGTCTGGTGCTGCCAATCCAGGGCCCGGCGCTTGGCTTTCGCGCGTAGTCCTGCGATCTGGTCGTAGGTGCGGTGCAGCCGGCGGCTGGTGCGCTCGCCGGGCCTGCGGTGCTGCTTACGCCGCGCGGCGCGCTGCTCCAGGTGCAGGAGTCTGGCCTTCTCCTTGCCGGTCAGCCATTCGCCGTGCTCGTAGGTTTCGCCGTCCGACAGGGCTATGGGCACGGTGATGCCCACGTCGATGCCGACGTCCGGCCCCTGGTGGGGACCGGGCTTGACCTCCAGGGTCTGAACACGGAAGGCGATGTGCCAGCCGAGCGCGTCCTTGATCAGTCGTGCCCCGGTGATCCGGTTCTCCGCGTTGGCGCGCTTGCCGACCGAAAGGTCTTTGGTCCACCGGAAGCGGACCCGGCCCACCTTGGGAATGTTGGCCATGCCCCAGCGTCGGTGCACGCGGGTGATGTTCAGGTCACGGCCCTGGGGGATGTCCACGGACATCACCGTGCGGAACCGGCCCTTGAAGTTCGGGGCGTCGGCGCGCCCGTCCCAGCAGTTCCTCCATGCCTGGAAGTACGTCTTGAGTACCGCTTGCGCGGCCTGGGCGGGCAGGACGGCCAGGAAGTCGATGTCCTGGCGGGCTTGACGGATCGCGGCGTCCGCGTTCGCGAGTGTCCGCTTCTCCTTCGGCATCATCTGCCACCACGCGTGCAGCAGGTTCCACATCGCGCGGGCGGCGTGCGCCTGGTCGTCCGTCCTCAACACCTCGGCAGGCGCCAGCGCAAGCCGGGCACGGTGCCCGAACTGCCGCTTGACCAGGGTGTCGTGACTCACAATCGAGAGCCTACCATTGGTTTATGTCACCCCGCTGGAACCCTAATCCCGATGTCAGAACCGGTCGCCATGTTGTCTACAACCTGCACGTTCACTTGGTTTTTGTCACGAAGTACCGGCGGAAGGCGTTCACCGACGCCATGCTGACCCGCACCGAAGAGATCATGCGGGAGGTCTGCGCCGACTTCGAGGCCGAGCTGAAACAGTTCAACGGCGAACAGGACCACGTCCACCTGCTCGTGCACTACCCGCCCAAGGTCCAACTCTCCAAGCTGGTCAACTCCCTCAAGGGCGTCAGCTCCCGCAGGCTCCGCCAGGAGTACGACAGCCACGTCAGCCGGTACCTGTGGGGTGGACACTTCTGGTCCGGCTCCTACTTCGCAGGATCATGCGGCGGGGCACCCCTGACCGTCGTCAAGCAGTACATCGAAAACCAGCAGCGCCCCGTCTGACCGTCACCCCGGAGGCGCAGCGCACTCCGGCGCTTCGCGCCTCCGGACCAAGGATGGCCTTCACCCCCGCCCTGAAGGGCAGAGCACTGGCCAAGATCAGAGTAGAACACGTTTCAATCTGACGGAAGGTCAGGAGACGGGGCCTCGCCAAGGAAGCGGGCGGCGGGCGGAGCGAGGGCGGTGGGGTGGTGCCCGCGGGGGCTACCGGCGCGTAGGGCACGATGGCCTCCCGTCTCTACGGCCCCGTCCTACCGGAGGAACCGATGCCCGCCGCCACCCCCGAGCCGAAGACCCTCGCCGCCTTCGAGGCCGCCAAGGGCTTCATGCCCGTGAAGGAGGGCCTCGCCCTGTACGCCGCCGCCGTCGAGGCGGGTGCGCTCGGGCTGCCGCTGCTCGAGGTGGGGACGTACTGCGGGCGCTCGACGATCCTGCTGGCGGACGCGGCCCGCGCGGCCGGGACGGTCGCCGTGACCGTCGACCACCACCGGGGCAGCGAGGAGCAGCAGCCCGGCTGGGACTACCACGACCCGGAGACCGTGGACCCCGAGACCGGGCTCATGGACACGCTCCCCACCTTCCGCCGCACCCTGCACGGGGCCGGCCTGGAGGACCACGTCGTCGCGATCGTGGGCCGGTCACCGCAGGTGGCGAAGGTGTGGGGCGGGCCGGCCGGGCTGGTCTTCATCGACGGCGGCCACACCGACGAGCACGCGACCAACGACTACGAGGGCTGGGCCCCGCATGTCGCGGAGGGCGGCCTGCTGGTGATCCACGACGTCTTCCCCGACCCGGTCGACGAGTGGACCGGCCAGGCCCCGTACCGCATCTATCTGCGGGCCCTGGCGTCCGGCGCGTTCACCGAGGTCTCGGCCACTGACTCGCTGCGCGTCCTGCGGCGCAAGGGGCCCGGCGTCTGAGCACCGGGCCGGCCGACCGCTAGCATCGCGACCGTGTCGTACGACGAGAACCACGGTGAGACGCAAGCCCACCAGCCCCGGCCGCGCCGTTCCCGGCGCGGTCCCGTCATCGCCGTGATGGCCGCGGCGCTGGCCGTGGGCGGCCTGGGCGGCTGGCTGGTCTGGCAGGCGGACGGTTCCGGTGGCGGCACCCCTGCGGGATCCGCCACGACGGCGGACAAGCCGGCGGACTCCCAGCCCGCCTCCTCCCCGCCCGCTCCCTCGAAGTCCCCGCCGCCATCGCCGTCCCCGACGTCGCCGCCGAAGGGGACCGGCCCGCTCGCGGGCAAGGTCGTCGTCGTGGACCCGGGGCACAATCCCGGCAATTTCTCGCACACCCGCGAGATCAACCGACAGGTGGACATCGGAACCAATCGCAAGGAATGCGACACGACGGGCACGGCGACCAACGCCGGATACCGGGAAGCCGATTTCACCCTCGATGTTTCACGGCGTCTTCGCACACTCCTCGAAAAGCAGGGTGCACGGGTCGAATTCACCCAGGACGCCGATCGTCCGTTCGGTCCGTGCATCGACGAACGGGCACGATTCGGCAACGAAGCAAAGGCCGACGCGGTCGTCTCGGTCCACGCGGACGGCTCCGCGGCCGGCAACCGCGGGTTCCATGTGATCCTCCCCGATCGGGTAAAAGCGGGCGCGGCCGACACCTCGCGGATCGTGGGTCCGTCGCGCGAACTCGGCGAGCGGATCGCGGGCAGGTTCCTGCGCGCCACCGGAAGCTCCCCCTCCAACTACGTGGGCGGCGGCACCGGCCTCGACGTACGCGACGATCTGGGTGGACTCAACCTTTCGACCGTGCCCAAAGTCTTCATCGAATGCGGCAATATGCGGGATCCTGAGGATGTCGCTCTGCTCACCAGCCCGAGCTGGCGGCAGAAGGCAGCCCAGGGAATGGCGGACGGGATCAGCAGCTACCTGACGCGGTGAGTGCAATACCCGGCGGACGTCCGGAACCGGCAGACGATAGATTCACCTCTACGATGGGGAGTCACCCCCGAGCTCCGCGTCAGCGCACACCGCCGACAGGCGGCGGCGAAGACCGCCCCGATGATGAGACGACGACGAAGGATTCTTACGTGAACATCCGCTCCCTCACTCGAGGCGACGGCGTGGTGATCGGAGCAGCGGTGGTGCTGTTCATCGCCTCGTTCCTCAGCTTCTTCAGCATCGATTGCCCCAGCACCATCGAATGCCCCACATCGAACGCCTGGGACAACCTGGGCGCGGTGATGTCGATCTACATCGCCGGCATCGTCGGGGCCGGCCTGGTGGTGCTCAGCCGCTCCATGCCGGGCCGCAAGGTCATCGGCATGGAGGTCGGCCAGTTCGGCGTCGCCCTCACCATCTTCTCGCTGTGGACGATGTTCTGGACGATCATCGAGGTGAACAGCGCGGGCGCGGGCGCCATCCTCGGCCTGCTCGGCACCATCGCCCTCGCGGGCGGTGCCGTCGCCACGCCGCTGGTCCCGGCGCTCAAGGCCCCGCTGGTCGGCGCCCCGAGCCCCGCCCCGATCGCCGGTCAGCAGCCGTACGGCATGCAGCCCCAGCCGCAGGGCGGCTACGGCTACCCGGGCGCGCAGCAACAGCCGTACGGGGCCCAGCCCCAGCAGGGTCAGCCCCAGCCGTACGGTGCCCAGCAGGGCGTCCCGCAGCCGCACGACGCCGGCCAGCCGGCCGCCGCCGCGGCTCCGGCCGACGCCTCGCAGGGCGGTGCGCCGTCGGACTTCACCCCGTTCTGGTTCGCCGTGCCGGTGGCCCGCCCGCTGTACGGCGAGGACGGTTCGCCGACGCCGATCGCCGAACTGGCGCCCGGCACCTGGTACCTCGCGGTCGAGCAGCGCGGTCCGGGCCTGGTGGCCCAGACGCAGGACGGACGTCGTGGCGTCCTCCAGGACACCACGGGCATCCAGCGCGGCTGACCCCGCCCGCACACCGCACGGCCCCTCGCCCTTCCGGGCGGGGGGCCGTTGCCGTACCCTGACGCCCCGTCAGTCGGTGGGGTCGGACCACGGGAGGCAGACGTGCGACTCGGACTCGCCCTCGGCTACTGGGGCCGCGGCCCCGACCCCGGCCACCTCGAACTGGCCCGCGAGGCCGAGCGGCTCGGCTACGACTCGGTGTGGACGGCGGAGGCGTGGGGGTCGGACGCCTTCACCCCGCTCGCCTGGATCGCCGCGCACACGTCCCGCATCCGGCTGGGCACGGCGGTGGCGCAGATGGCCGCGCGTACGCCGACGGCCACCGCGATGCACGCGCTCACCCTGGACCATCTCTCCGGCGGCCGGATGATGCTGGGCCTCGGCCTGTCCGGGCCGCAGGTGGTGGAGGGCTGGTACGGCCGCCCGTTCCCGAAGAGCCCGCTCACCGCGACGCGGGAGTACGTCGACGTCGTCCGCCAGGTCCTTGCCCGCAGAGGGCCGGTGGAGCTGGCGGGGCGCTTCCACTCCCACCCGTACACGGGCGGCGACGGCACCGGCACCGGCAAGCCGCTCAGGCCCATCACGCACCCGCTCCGGGCCGACCTCCCGCTCCTCCTCGGCGCGGAGGGACCGAAGAACATCGCGCAGACGACCCGTATCGCCGACGGCTGGCTCCCGCTGTACTGGTCCCCGCTGCGGACGGACGTGTACGAGTCGTCCCTCTCGGACCTCCCGAAGGGCTTCATGGTCGCGCCGATGGCCCGGGCGCGGGTCTGCGACGACATCGCGGAGGGGCTGCTGCCGGTGAAGGCGATGCTCGGCTTCTACATCGGCGGCATGGGCCACGCGGCCCGCAACTTCCACGCCGGGCTGATGGCCCGGATGGGCTTCGAGGAAGCGGCCCGGCGGATCCAGGAACTCTTCCTGGCGGGCCGCAGGGAGGAGGCCGTACGCGCCGTGCCGGACGACTTCGCGGACGAGATCTCGCTCGTCGGGCCGCGCGAACGCATCGCGGAACGCCTCGACTTGTGGCGTGCCGGCCCGGTGACGGACCTGCTGGTCACGGCGCCGGACGCGCGGACGCTGCGGGTGCTGGCGGAGCTGAACGCGTAGCGCGGCGGGCCCCGGAGAGTTTCACGCATGCACAAGCGGTAACACGCCGTACATGACAACACGCGCAAGCACCACCACCACCGCGGCGAGGATCATCGCCGTCGTCGCGGACGTCATCGCCTTCGTCATCGGGCTGTGGATCCTGATGTACCTGCTGGACGCCAACCGCGCGAACGACCTCGTGGAGTTCGTCCGCGCCACGGCCCGCTGGCTGGCTGGCTGGTCGCACGACCTGTTCACGTTCGACGAGGAGTGGGCGCGGGTCGTGTCGGGCTACGGCCTGGCGGCGGTCGTCTACCTCTTCCTGGGGCACGCGGGGGCGAGGGCACTGCGGCGCCGCTGACGCGCTGTGGGGGCGGGTCGCGCCCGCTTCCCGGACCGGGCTCTGCCCGACCCCGCCCACCGCGGCGGGTGCCGCCTGCGGCGGGCGTGTTCCCCTACCCGCCCCTTCCCTCAACCGGGCTCCGCCCGGACCCGCGCCTCAATCTCCCCCTACGGCCTGGCGGCCGTGGGGGGACCCCCAGGCGGGGCTGGACTTGCCGGTCTCGTCGGGGCTCCGCCCCGAACCCCGCGCCTCAAACGCCGGCGAGGCTGATTTCGCGGAGCGAAATCCAGCCCGGCCGACGTTTGAGGCCACCGCGCGGAGCGCGGTACCGGGGCCCGGGGCCTGCCCCGGTTCGGGAAGGGGCGGGTAGGGGAACACGCCCCGCACCGCAACCCGCCCGCGTCAGCGGGCCCCGCAGCAGTCCGGGGTCAACCCCCTCGGCAGCCGCTCCCCACCGAACACCGCCACCGTCGCCTCGTCGCCCCCCAGCGCCGCCACCGCCAGGAGCAGCGAGCCCGCGGTCCAGGTGGTCAGTTCCTCCGGCCAGATCGCGCGTTCGCCCTCGAAGACGTAGCCCGTCCAGTACAGGCCGCCCTCGGCGCGCAGGTGCTGGACGGACTGGAGGATCTCCAGGGCGCGGTCGGACTCGCCCATCGCCCAGAGCGCCAGCGCCAGTTCGCAGCTCTCGCCGCCGGTGACCCACGGGTTCGGCAGGACGCAGCGCACCCCGAGGCCGGGCACCACGAAGTCGTCCCAGCGTGACTCGATGCGTTCCTTGGCCGCCACGCCGGTCACCGCGCCGCCGAGGACCGGGTAGTACCAGTCCATGGAGTAGCGGTCCTTGTCGAGGAAGCGCTCCGGGTGGTGGCGGACGGCGTGGGCCAGCGCGCCCGTGGCGAGTTCCCAGTCCGGCTGGGGCTCCTCGCGTTCCTCCGCGACCGCGAGCGCGCAGCGCAGCGCGTGGTGGACGGAGGAACTGCCGGTCAGCAGCGCGTCGTCGACCGGCGTGCCGTCCTGTTCGCGCTTCCAGCCGATCTGTCCGCCGGGCTGCTGCAGCGCGAGGACGAACTCGATCGCCGCGTACACAACGGGCCACATCCGGTCGAGGAAGGCCTCGTCGCCGGTGGCGAGGTAGTGGTGCCAGACGCCGACGGCGACGTAGGCGCAGAAGTTGGTCTCGCGGCCGTGGTCGGTCACGGCGTCCGCGTCGCCGTCGTGGTAGGCGGCGTACCAGGAGCCGTCGCCGTTCTGGTGCCGGGCGAGCCACTCGTAGGCGCGGGCCGCGGCGCCGTGTTCGCCGGCGGCGTCGAGGGCCATGGCGGCTTCCGTGTGGTCCCACGGGTCGAGGTGGTGGCCCCGGAACCAGGGGATCGCGCCGTCGGCGCGCTGCGCGGCGAGAATGCCGGCGACGGTCTCCGCGGCCTGCTCCGCGCTCAGGACCCCGGGCAGGACAAGGTGGTCTGTACGTCCCGGCAAGGTCACTTGGCGGCGTCCACGGCGTCGGAGGGAAGGTGCGGCTTGGTCGCGTAGGCCACGAAGCTCTTGCCGATCAGCGGGTTCAGCGCCTGCTCCGCGACCCGGGTGGCCAGCGGTTTCTTCATGATGTCCCAGACCAGGAGCTTGTGGTACGCCTTCACCGGCAGCGCCTTGTCGTTGTCGACTCCGAAGGCGCACTTGAGCCACCAGTACGGCGAGTGCAGCGCGTGCGCGTGGTGGGTGCCGTAGGGGCGCAGGCCCGCCTGCTTCATCTTTCCGAGCAGTTCGTCGGCCCGGTAGATGCGGATGTGGCCGCCCTCGACCTCGTGGTACGCGTCGCTGAGCGCCCAGCAGACCTTCTCGGGGCCGTAGCGCGGGACGGTGACGGCGATGCGGCCGCCGGGCCGCAGCACGCGGACCATCTCGGCGAGCACGCCCTTGTCGTCGGGGATGTGCTCCATCACCTCGGAGATGATGACGACGTCGAACGACTCGTCGGGGAAGGGCAGGTTGAGGGCGTCGCCCTCCATCGCGGTGGCCGTCGCGCCGGCCGGGGCCTCACCGGCCTCCTTCATCGCGGCGAACCACTTGGCGACCTCGCGGATCTCCTCACCGTTCTGGTCCAGGGCCACGACCCGGGCACCGCGCCGGTAGCACTCGAACGCGTGCCGGCCGGCGCCGCAGCCCAGGTCGAGCACACGGTCGCCCGGGGCGAGCGGGAAGCGGGAGAAGTCGACGGTCAGCACGGGGGGTCTGCCTTCCTGCGGGGCGGGGCGAGGGGGATGTCAGGAGGTACGGACCGCGGCGGGGGACGCCGCGATCGCCTCTCGGTAGCGCTCGGCGGTGCCGATGGCGGCCTGCTTCCAGGTGAAGCGCGCCAGCACCCGGGCGCGGCCCGCGTCGCCGAGGCGCGCCCGCAGGTCCCTGTCGCCGAGGAGCCGGCGCAGCGCGGCGGCCAGCGCCTCCGCGTCGCCGGGCGGCACGGCCAGGCAGGTCTCGCCGTCGGCGCCCGCGACTTCGGGGATCGCGCCGCCGGTGGTGGCGACCAGCGGGGTGCCGGTGGCCATGGCCTCGGCGGCGGGCAGCGAGAAGCCCTCGTAGAGGGAGGGCACGCAGGCGATCTGGGCGCTGCGCACGAGGTCGACGAGTTCGGCGTCGGTGATGCCCTTGACGAACTCGACCGCGTCCTCGAGGCCGTAGCGCTCGATCAGCTGCGCCACCGGGCCGTCCTCGGCGCGCTTGCCGACGACGACGAGGTGGGCGTCCGGGTTCTCGGTGCGGAGCTTGGCGAGCGCCTCGACGAGGTGGACGAGGCCCTTGAGGGGCACGTCGGCGCTGGAGGTGGTGACGATCCGGCCGGGGACCTCGGCGACCGCGGGGTCGGGCGAGAACAGGTCGGTGTCGGCGCCGATGTGGACGACGTGGACCCGCTCGCGCCGTACGCCGAGGTGGTCGACGATCTCCTGCTGCGAGGAGCCGGAGACGGTGAGCACGGACGGCAGCCGGCGGGCGACGCGCTTCTGCATCCGGGTGAAGCCGTACCAGCGGCGTACGGAGACACGGCCCTTCCAGTCGGCGGCGGCCCGGAGGTCGAGCTGCCGGTCGACGGTGATGGGATGGTGGATCGTGGTGACGAGCGGTGCGCCGATGTCGCCGAGCAGGCCGTAGCCGAGGGTCTGGTTGTCGTGGACGACGTCGAACTCGCCGCGCCGGGCGCGCAGATGGCGGCGGGCGCGCAGCGAGAACGTCAGCGGCTCGGGAAAGCCGCCGGTGCGCATGGTGGCGACCTCCAGCGCGTCGACCCAGTCGCGGTACTCGTCGCGCTTCGGCGTGCGGAACGGGTCGGGGCTGCGGTACAGGTCGAGGCTGGGCAGCTCGGTGAGCGGGACGCCCTCGTCGAGGACCGGGTAGGGCTGGGCGCCGATCACCTCGACGTGGTGACCGAGGCGGGCGAGTTCGCGTGACAGATGCCGTACGTAGACGCCCTGGCCGCCGCAGAACGGGTTCCCTTTGTACGTCAGGAGCGCGATCCGCAGCGGAGCGTCGCCACCGCGGCCGGACGTGCCGGACGTGCCCGCTCGGGGGCCGGCCTCTATGGCCTCTGCGGTCACCCGTGGCCCCCTTCTCACTGCGTTTCGGCGGAGCGTAATCGGTCGCGCTAATCTAGAACAAGTTACAGACTTGATCGTTCGAGGAGCTTCGAATCTACCCGGCGGTAGCGCAACTGTGACCGGCGGATCAGGTGATTCCCGCCACGGCGGGCGTGCGCAGGAACGGACTACGGGACTGATGACAGCGGAAGGCGGGCCGGTGCTCCCCGCGACGCCGCCCCTCACGGAGCGGCAGGAGGCGCGCCGCCGGCGCATCCTCCACACGAGCGCGCGGCTCGCGAGCCGGGGCGGATTCGAAGCGGTGCAGATGCGTGAGGTCGCCGAGTCGTCGAGCGTGGCGCTCGGCACGCTCTACCGCTACTTCCCGTCCAAGATCCATCTGCTGGTGGCGACCATGCAGGACCAGCTCCAGCACCTGCACACGACGCTGCGCAAGCGCCCGCCGGGCGGCGACAGCGCCGCGGAGCGGGTCGCGGAGACGCTGATGCGCGCCTTCCGCGCGTTGCAGCGCGAGCCGCATCTCGCGGACGCGATGGTGCGGGCGCTGACCTTCGCGGACCGCAGCGTGAGCCCGGAGGTGGACACGGTCTCGCGGCAGACGACGGCGCTCATCCTGGACGCCATGGGCATCGAGCACCCGACGCCGGAGCAGCTGTCTGCGGTCCGGGTGATCGAGCACACCTGGCATTCTGCGCTGATCACCTGGCTGTCCGGGCGGGCGTCGATCGCCCAGGTGAAGATCGACATAGAGACGGTCTGCCGGCTGATCGACCTGACGGAGCCGGACACGCCGGCCCCGGTCGCGCCCGCGAAGGCCCGGGCACGGAGGGCCGCCCGGTGACGTGACCCCGGGTCACGGGGTCACGGAACACGGCGGGTCACGGGTCACGGGTCACAGCAGCAGGACGGCGGTCCCCCACAGCACGGCCACCGCCAGGGCCACCGGCCCCAGCGGCATACCCTGCTCGGCCGCCGTGGCGTCACGCGCCGGGCGCAGGGCCGGGTCCTGCCACAGGGCGCCCGCCTCCTCCGCGGCACGGACCGCGGCCGGGTGACGCCCCAGTCTGCGTTCGAGCCAGGCCCACCCCGTCGGGGACAGGCTGACGTCCTTGCCCTCCGAGACGGAGACCCGGATGCCGTCGTCGGTGTGCTGGACACCGGTGATCCGGTTCCAGGGGACGTGGCTGACGCGCCAGGCTCCGTTCAGCCACAGACCTCCGTGGTCGGCGGTCACCCGCCAGTTGAGGGCGGTGGAGACGGAGCCGATGAGCCACGGCATCCCGAGCACGAGGAGAACGAGCCAGTGCCATGCGAGCTCGTCGCCGAGTGCCGCCCAGATGCCGCCGCTGTGCACGAGCAGCAGGAACAGGCCGACGGCCCGCGACCCCCGGCCGGCGGACCAGGTGAGCGGGTCGACGGTGGGCTCCATCGAGGCGGTGGTCCGGCCGCCGTCCGGACCGACGGAACCGCCGGACACGCGGCGGAGGCGCCCGGGGACGTCGAACAGCTTCGCCGTCGCGGGCCGTACGGGCGTGACGCTGCACTCCACCGACACCTCCCCGTCCTCGTCCGCCGCGATCAGGACGGCTTCGGCGCCGGCGAAGGGAGCGCCGAACAGGACTGCCTCGCACAGCGGCGGCACGGGGTCGGTGCCGCCCAGGGCGGCGACGGCCTTGGCGGCCTCGGCCGCCCCCTCCTCCCTCGCCGCCTCCGCATCGAAGGCGAACCGCTTCTCGTCCTCCGCCCCGCCGTCGTCCTCCTCCTCGTCGTCGTGGTCGGCGGCGTACAGGGACTGGAAGTGCAGCACCGGGCGCTTCGCCGCGAGGTCGTCGGCCGCGTACACCCAGGTACGGCTGTCCGTGTGCCCCTCGCGGACGAGGACCTTGAGCGCCGGCAGCGGAGCGCGGCGCAGCCGGAGCGCGCGCAGGTGCCCCGTCGCGCCGTTGGCCAGGAAGGCGAGTCCGGGCACGGCGGTCACCAGCAGCAGCAGTTCCCAGCCGAACACGTCGTACGGCTCGGCGGCCAGGGTCGCCCATTCACCGTCGACGACGAGCTCCACGGTGCTGCCGACCGGGTGGTCCTCGGGGTAGGCGGTCTCCACGGTGTGCGAACCGGCGTCCGGTGACGCCACCTTGAGGACGGTGACGTCCTCGCCGTCGGTCACCCGCGTGACCTCGGCGGAGATGCGGGCGCCGTGCGCGGCGTGCTCCTCGTACGCGTCGACGACCTGCTGGACCCGCAGGAGGGCGAACATGCCCACCGCCAGCAGGAGCGCGGCGAGCGCGAAGCTGACGCGGCCGCGCCGGAAGTGGCCGGCTGCCGCGGGGAGGGTGTGTCTGGCGGGCCCGGCGGCCTGTTCGGCGAGCAACCGCTGCCGGCTCGCGGCGGCCAGCCGGTGGACGATGGTGACGACGGCGTAGGCGAGGGCGAGCACCATCGCGAGGTCGGCCGCCCCGTCGAACGCGGCAAGGAGTCCGGTGTCGAGCAGACCGCCCGCGACGGTCACGCCCAGGCTCACCAGGGCGAGCCGGGGCAGCCGCCAGATCCAGTACAGCGACAGCAGCCCCACACCGGCGAGTGCCGATCCCCACCAGTCGGTGCCGCACGGTTCGGCCGGGGTGCAGGCCGCCTCCGGGGCCGCCGCGACGGACCACACCATCGCGACGACGAGCGCGCACACCGGCCACAGGGGATGCGCCCAGCGCGCGGGGGCGGCGGCCGACCACGTGGCGGCGTCGGCCGACCGCCAGTCGGGCACGCCCGGAGGTGTCCGGTCGGCCGGCAGGGGGAGAGGGAGTTCGCTCACCCGCGCATTATCGCCGGGCCGGAATGCGGTGTGTACGGGGGTACGTACGCCGTGGCCGTGGCGTCCAACTCCTCTCGTTGTGCCGTGCTTTGACTACTCCTCCGGAGGGAAGACCGTCTCGCCGCTGTCCGACAGCGTCAGCGTGATCGCCTCGACGGGGCAGTTCTCCGCCGCCGCGAGGAGCTTCTCGCCCGCGTCGGCGGTCGTGGCCCGTGCGTGGGACTGGCGGGCGGAGTCCAGGTCGAAGGCTTCGGGGGCGTGGCCCACGCACATGCCGGAGCCGATGCACACGCTGCGGTCCACCTCGATGCGCCAGCGGTCGCCCATCAGTTCGCCCCGTATCCGGCGGGCAGGTGGATCATCTTGTGCTCGAAGTACTCGCCGTACCCCTCGGGCCCGAACTCCCGGCCCATGCCGCTGTTCTTGTAGCCGCCGAAGGGGCCGAGCATGTCGAGGCTGAAGGTGTTCACGTTGTACGTGCCGGTCCGCACCCGGCGGGCGAAGTCGATGCCGTGCTCGACGTCGGAGGTCCAGACACTGCCGCTCAGGCCGTACTCCGAGTCGTTCGCGATCGCGGCGGCCTCGTCCTCCCCGCCGTACGGCAGCAGGCAGACCACCGGGCCGAAGATCTCCTCGCGGGCGATGCGCATCGTGTTGTCGACGCCGCCGAAGAGGGTCGGCTCCACGTACCAGCCGCGTTCCCGGCCGGCCGGGCGGCCGCCGCCGCACAGGACCTTGGCGCCCTCCTCCTGGCCGATCCGGATGTAGTCGAGCGAGCGCCGCCGCTGGCGTTCGGCGACGAGGGGGCCAACCTGGGTGGCCGCGTCCATCGGGTCGCCGACGACGAGCGCGGAGGCCGCGGCGGCGAACGCCTCGGCGATCTCGTCGTAACGGGCGCGCGGCACGAGGACCCGGGTCTGGGCCACGCACGCCTGGCCGTTGTTCATCCAGGCGGCGGGGACGATCCCGGCGACGGCGGCGTCCAGGTCGGCGTCCGGGAGGATCACGGCGGCGGACTTGCCGCCCAGCTCCAGCGTCACGCGGGTGAGGTTGCGGGAGGCGACCTCCATGACCCGGCGGCCCGCCGCGACCGAGCCGGTGAAGGACACCTTGTCGACGCCCGGGTGCCCGACCAGGTACTCGCCGACCTCCCGGCCGGCGGGCAGGATCGACAGCACCCCCTCCGGCAGCCCGGCCTCGCGCGCCATCTCGCCGAGGAGATACGCGTCCAGCGGCGTCTCCGGCGACGGTTTGAGGACCACGGCGCAGCCCGCGAGCAGCGCCGGCGCGAGTTTGGCGGCGGCGGTGAACTGGGGCACATTCCACGGCACGACCGCCGCGACGACGCCCACCGGTTCGCGCCGCACCAGGATCGGGCCGAGGACGCCGGCACGGCGCTCCTCGTAGGTGAAGTCCCGGGCGACGGTGATGGCCGAGTCCCACACCATCATCGCGCCGAGCGCCTGCGCGAGAACGCTCCACGCATACGGGGAGCCGTTCTGCGCACTGATGGTCCGGGCGATCTCCTCGTGCCGTACGGCGATCGCGTCCTTGATCCGGCCGACGACCTCGATCCGCTCGGCGAGCGTCATCCGCGGCCAGGGTCCCTCGTCGAAGGCGCGGCGCGCGGCGGCCACCGCGCGGTCGACGTCCGCCGGGCAGGCGTGCGGGACGCGGCCGACGACCTGCTCGGTGTGCGGGGAGATCACCTCGATCACGTCCGTGCCGAGCGGCGCCGTCAACTCGCCGCCGATGAACAGTTCTCCGTGTTCCACGAGCTCGGTCATGACTGCTGCCTCCCGCCGGAGCGCGCTATCTGACACAGTTTCAGAACTGATACCAGTTCCAGTTACAGGGGGCAATGGTCATGGCGCCGACGACAGACGAGGCCCCGGTCCCGCTCGCGTACGACCACGGCGGCGGTGTCCACTCCCTGCGCGTCCCGATCCCGGACAACCCGCTCGGCCACACCCTGGTCCATCTGCTCGACACCGACCGCGGGCCGGTCCTCGTCGACACCGGCTGGGACGAACCCGCCGCCTGGGACGCGCTCTCGGCGGGCCTGGCCGCCTGCGGCACCTCGCCCGCCGCGATCCACGGCGTCGTCGTCACCCACCACCACCCGGACCACCACGGCCTGTCCGGCCGGGTCCGTGAGGCGTCCGGCGCGTGGATCGCGATGCACGCCGCCGACGCCGGCGTCGTCCGCCGCACCCGCGAGGCGGAGCCGGGCCTGTGGCTCGACTACCTCGCCGGCAAACTCGAACGCGCCGGAGCGCCCGAGGCACACATCGCGCCCCTGCGCGCCGCACGCGCCTCCGGCAGCACCGGCGGGCTCCCCGGAATGCGCCCCGCGCTCCCCGACCGGGAGATCGTCCCCGGCGAGCTGCTCGACCTGGCGGGCCGCAGACTGCGGGCCGTGTGGACGCCCGGCCACACCCCCGGCCATGTCTGCCTCCATCTGGAGGAGGCCCACCCGGCGGGCCGTCCCGGCAACGGCCGCCTCTTCTCCGGCGACCATCTGCTGCCCGGCATCACCCCGCACATCGGCCTCTACGAGGATCCCGACGACGCCACCGTCACCGACCCCCTCGGCGACTACCTCGACTCCCTGGAACGCGTCGGCCGCCTCGCCCCCGCCGAGGTCCTCCCCGCCCACCAGCACGCCTTCACCGGCGCCGCGGACCGGGTACGGGAACTGCTCGCCCACCACGAGCAGCGCCTCGCCGGCCTGCTGACGCTGCTGGCCGAGCCGCTCACGGCGTGGCAGGTGGCGGTGCGCATGGAGTGGAACCGGCCGTGGGACCAGATCCCGTACGGCTCCCGGAACATCGCCGTCTCCGAGGCGGAGTCCCATCTTCGGCGGCTGGTGAAGCTGGGCCGCGCGGAAGTCGCGCCGGGCGGGGACCCGGTCCGGTACGCGGCCGTGTGACCAGTGCCCCACGTTCACATGTGCGACCGGCCGGTAGAGTGTCGGCGTCGTCATCATTACCCGTACGGGGGGAAGCCGGTGCGAATCCGGCGCTGACCCCGCAACCGTGAGCCGCCTGTTTTCCGGGGCGGCGAGCCGGAATGCCCCGTACGCGGTCGTGACCGGCTCGTGTCACCGGCAGCCCGCCGGTGACCGGCACCGTCGAGGCATACGGAGCCGGAGCCCAGGTGCGTGAGCGTGCCCGTGCCCGGTTCCCCGCCGGGAGTACCGCAGGAGAGGCACCGCCCCGCCATGAACACCGTTCGCCGCTGCGCAGCCACGCTCGTCGCCTCCGCCGTGCTCGGCCTGACCGCCGCGCCCGCCGCCCTCGCCGCACCCTCCCCGACGCCGTCGCCCGAACTGCCCGCCGGCCTCTACGGCAAGACCGACCCGACGTACGACGGCGTCTGGCGCCAGTCCCTCGCCCTGCTCGCCCAGGACACGGCCGGTGTGCGGCCCGCGGACGCGGCCGTCGCCTTCCTGACCGGGCAGCAGTGCGCGAACGGCGGTTTCCCGTCGTACCGCGCCGACACCGCCAAGGACTGCGACGCCGCGCTGCCCCTGGACACCAACGCGAGCGGCGCCGCCGTGCAGGCGCTCGCCGCGCTCGGCGGGCAGGACGCCGTCGTGAAGGAGACCGTCGGCTGGCTGAAGTCCGTCCAGAACGAGGACGGCGGCTGGGGCTACAACCCCGGCGGCGCGAGCGACGCCAACTCCACGTCCCTGGTGATCGGCGCGCTCGCCGCGGCCGGCGAGCGCCCGGCCGACGCCAAGGCCAAGGGCGGCAAGACGCCGTACGACGCGCTGCTGACGTTCGCGAAGCCGTGCGGCGGCGAGGACGGCGGCGCGTTCGTCTACCAGGTGAAGTCCCCCGGCATCGTCGCCGACTCCACGGCCGCCGCCGTGCTCGCCTCCCACGGCAAGGGCCTGGCGGCGACCGGCGGCAACGCGGAGGACGACAAGGGCACCGCCTGCGAGAAGACCACGACCCTCGACGGCGCGGCGCACAACGGCGCCGCCTACCTCGCGAAGGGTCTGGCGAAGAAGGGCCACTTCGACACCCCGCCGATGCCGGGCGCCGAAGACTCGTCCCCCAAGCCGGACTTCGGCAACACCGCCGACGCGGTGGTGGCGCTGTCCGTGCAGGGTCTCCCCGAGCAGGCGGCGCAGCCGCTCGCGTGGCTGCGGAAGAACTCGGCGTCGTGGGCGCAGGAGAACGGCCCCGCCGCCTACGCCCAGCTGATCTTCGCCGCGCGCGCGGCCGGCGCCGACCCGAAGGACTTCGGCGGCACGGACCTGGTCGCCGCGCTGTCCGCGAGCGGCCCGGCGCCGAAGGCGGCGGCGTCCGAGTCGCCGGCCGCGAAGGACGAGAAGAAGTCCGACGACGGCTCGTCCTCCTTCAACACCTGGTGGATCGTGGGCGCGTTCTTCGTCGCCGCCATGGGCGCGGGCTTCCTGCTCAGCGGCCGCAGGAAGAACCAGAGCTGATGCGACGCACCCGCTCCCTCCTCGTCCTCGTCGGCCTCGGCGCCCTGCTCACCGCGCTGGTCGCGGCCCCCGCGCAGGCGGCGGGCTACCGCTACTGGTCGTTCTGGCAGAGCACCGACGGCCGGTGGACGTACGCCACCGAGGGCCCGGCCACCGCACGCCCCGCCGACGGGTCCGTGCACGGCTTCCGCTTCTCGGTGAGCGAGGACAGCGGGGACTCCGCGAAGCCGCGCACGGCGCCCGACTTCGCGGCGATCTGCGCGAAGACGCCCGCGAAGGACGGCACCAAGCGGATCGCCCTGGTCATCGACCCCGGCACGGCGACGGACGCCCCCCGGGGCGAGACCCCGCCGGCCCGGCGCACGGCCTGCGTCCAGACCGACGAGACGGCGACGACGGCGGAGGCCCTGGCGCGGGTCGCGAAGCCGCTGCGGTACAACAGCCAGGCCCTGCTGTGCGCGATCTCGGGCTACCCCAAGTCGGGCTGCGGCGAACAGGTCTCCGAGCGGGAGTCCGCGTCCGCGTCCGCGTCCGCGTCCGCGTCCGAACCGGAGCCGGACGAGGGCCCGTCCGTCGGCCTCTACGCGGGCCTCGCGGCGGTGCTGGCCCTGGCGGCGGCAACGGTCTGGCAGTCCCGCCGCCGCAAGCGATGACCCGGGACGACGGCGTGTCGGCCCCGCAGCCACACCCAGCGGGGGCGATTCCAGCCCCGCCGGCGTTTGAGGCGCGGGGGCCCGGGGGCGGAGCCCCCGAAACGGGGCCCGGTGCGGAGCCCGCCACGCGGCGGAGCCGCATATCGGTACAGCGGGAAGGGGCGGGGAGGGGACAAGCCCCGCGCAGCGGTCCCACCGCCACCACGCCCCCGCGCACCCACCCCCTCCGTCCCCCCACCGCCACCCGCGCCAACGCCCTCCCCGCCACCGCCTGGTGGATCTGGGCGCTCGGCCTCGCCGTCGCCGCCTCCCGCACCACCAACCCCCTCCTCCTCGCCCTGCTCGTCGGCGTCGCCGGTTACGTCGTCGCGGCCCGCCGCACGGACGCCCCCTGGGCCCGCTCGTACGGCGCGTTCGTGAAGCTGGGGCTCGTCGTCATCGCCGTACGCGTCGTCTTCTCCGTCGTCCTCGGCTCCCCCATCGGCGGTACGCACGTCCTGTTCGCGCTCCCCGAAGTCCCGGTGCCCGACTGGGCGGACGGCATCCGGATCGGCGGCCGGGTATTCGCCGAGCAGATCGTCTTCGCGCTGTACGACGGCGCGAAGCTGGCGTCGCTGCTGATCTGCGTCGGCGCCGCCAACGCGCTCGCGAACCCGGCGCGGCTGCTCAAGTCGCTGCCGGGAGCGCTGTACGAGGCAGGCGTGGCCGTCGTCGTCGCGATGACCTTCGCGCCGAACATGGTCGCGGACGTGCTCCGGCTGCGCACGGCCCGCCGGCTGCGCGGCCGCCCCACCGGCGGCGTACGGGCGGTCGCCCAGATCGGGCTGCCGGTCCTGGAGGGCGCGTTGGAGCGGTCGGTCGCGGTCGCCGCGTCCATGGACGCCCGGGGTTACGGGCGCACCGCCCAGGTCCCGCCCGCCGTGCGCCGCACCACGAACGTGCTGACGCTCGGCGGGCTACTGGGCGTGTGCGCGGGGTCGTACGGGCTGCTCGCCGCCGAGGGCGCCGAGTACGGGCTGCCGCTGCTGGCCGCGGGGCTCGTCGCGGCGGCCGGCGGCCTGTGGCTGGGCGGCCGGCGTTCTGTCCGTACCCGTTACCGTCCCGACCGGTGGGGCGGGCGGGCGTGGCTGGTGGCCGGTTCCGGCGTGGCCGTCGCCGGGCTGATGATCCGGGCCGCCGTGTACGGGGGTGAGGCGCTGCACCCCGGTGTCGTACCGCTGACGGCGCCCGCGCTGCCGGTGTGGCCGGCGTTGTCCGTACTGATCGGCCTGCTGCCGGCGTTCGTCGCGCCGGTCCCCGCGGGAGCCAAGGAGTCGACCCGGTGATCCGCTTCGAGAACGTCTCGGTGACGTACGGCGACGCCGCCGGGCCCACGCTGGAGAACGTCGATCTCACCGTTCCCGAAGGCGAACTGGTGCTGCTCGTCGGCCCTTCGGGGGTCGGCAAGTCGACCCTGCTGGGCGCGGTTTCGGGGCTCGTCCCGCACTTCACGGGCGGCACGCTGCGCGGCCGGGTCACGGTCGACGGCCGTGACACGCGTACCCACAAGCCCCGTGAACTGGCGGACGTGGTCGGCACGGTGGGCCAGGACCCGCCGGCCCACTTCGTCACCGACACCGTCGAGGACGAGCTCGCGTACGGCATGGAGTCGCTGGGCCTCGCGCCGGACGTGATGCGCCGCCGGGTCGAGGAGACGCTCGACCTGCTCGGCCTGGCGGAGCTGCGGGACCGGCCGATCGCGACGCTGTCGGGCGGCCAGCAGCAGCGGGTCGCGATCGGCTCGGTGCTGACGCCGCACCCGAAGGTACTGGTCCTCGACGAGCCGACGTCCGCGCTGGACCCGGCGGCGGCGGAGGAGGTGCTGGCGGTGCTGCAGCGGCTCGTCCACGACCTCGGCACGACGGTCCTGATGGCGGAGCACCGCCTGGAACGGGTCGTGCAGTACGCGGACCGGGTCGTCCTGCTGCCGGGGCGCGGCGAGCGCCCCGTGGTCGGCGACCCGGCGACGGTGATGGACGTGTCGCCGGTCCACCCGCCGGTGGTGGCGCTGGCCCGGACGGCGGGGTGGACTCCGGTGCCGCTGTCCGTACGGGACGCACGCCGCCGTGCGGGCTCGCTGCGGGAGCGGCTGGAGGGCCTGTCGCCTGCCGACGGCCGCCCGGCGCCGGCGGACACGGTGCGCGGCGCGGTGCGCGGTCCCGACCCGGGGGCGGGACCTGGCCGCCGCCTGCTCTCCCGCTTCCGCCGCCCCGCACCCGCGCCCAACCCCGTACCGACCGACCCGTCGGTACCCGTCGCCATCACCACCCGGCTCACCGTCCGCCGCGGCCGTACCGAAGCGCTGCGGGACGTCGGCCTCGGCGTCGCCCCTGGCGAGACCGTCGCGCTCATGGGCCGTAACGGCGCCGGGAAGTCGACCCTGCTGTCGACGCTCGTGGGCATGATCGAGCCGACGAGCGGCACGGTGGAGATCAACGGCCGTACGCCCCACCGCACCCACCCCCGTGAGCTGATCCGCCATGTCGGGCTCGTCCCCCAGGAGCCGCGCGACCTGCTCTACGCGGACACGGTCGCCGCCGAGTGCGCGGCGGCGGACACCGACGCGCAGGCGGCGCCCGGCACCTGTCGCGCTCTCGTCAGCGAGCTTCTCCCCGGTGTGCCGGACGGCACCCATCCCCGCGATCTGTCCGAGGGGCAGCGGCTGGCTCTCGCGCTGGCGCTCGTCCTCACCGGCCGGCCGCCGCTGCTGCTCCTCGACGAGCCGACGCGCGGCCTGGACTACGCGGCGAAGGCGCGGCTGGTGGGGATTCTGCGGGGCCTCGCCCGGGACGGGCACGCGATCGTGATGGCGACCCACGACGTGGAGCTGGCGGCCGAACTGGCGCACCGGGTGGTGATCCTGGCCGACGGCGAGGTGGTGGCCGACGGCCCGACGGCCGAGGTCGTGGTGTCCTCCCCCGCGTTCGCCCCGCAGGTGGCCAAGATTCTCGCGCCGCAGCAGTGGCTGACGGTCGCGCAGGTCGAGGCGGCCCTGGAGACACCACGATGAGCAGGGATGAGACGCCTTCGAAGAGGACGGGGAGCGCCGACCGCCCCGTCCGCCTGGGTCCGCGTTCCGTCGCCGCGCTCGTCCTGATCAGCGGCATCGGCGTCGCCTTCTTCGGCTGGCCGCTGCTCGCCGACGCGCAGTCGGGCCTGGCGGCGCACGCCGGTGACGCGCCGTGGCTGTTCGCCGCGATGCTGCCGCTCCTGGTCGCCGTCGTCGTCGCGACGATCGCGGACACCGGGATGGACGCGAAGGCGGTGGCCATGCTGGGCGTGCTGGCCGCGGTCGGGGCGGCGCTGCGCCCGCTGGGCGCGGGGACCGCCGGGCTGGAGCCCATGTTCTTCCTCATGGTCCTCAGCGGGCGGGTCCTCGGCCCGGGTTTCGGTTTCGTGCTCGGCGCGGTGACCATGTTCGCGTCGGCGCTGCTGACGGGCGGCGTCGGACCCTGGATGCCGTTCCAGATGCTCTCGATGGGCTGGTTCGCGATGGGCGCGGGCCTGCTGCCGGGCCCGGACCGTGTCCGGGGGCGGCTGGAGCTGCTGATGCTCGCCGCGTACGGGGCGGTCGCGGCGTTCGCGTACGGCACCGTGATGAACCTGCACGGCTGGACGATCATCACGGGCATGGCGTCGGGCATCTCGTTCCAACCGGGGGACCCGCTCCACGAGAACCTGGTGCGCTTCGTCGCGTACTGCGCGGCCACCTCGCTCGGCTGGGACCTGGGCCGTGCGGTCCTGACCGTCGTCCTGACGCTCACCCTCGGCGCTACGCTCCTCAAGGCGCTGCGCCGGGCGACCCGACGGGCGGCGTTCGACGCACAGGTCACGTTCGAGATCGATGCGGCGCGGGAGTCCGAAGGGGCTGCGCGCGAGGCGACGGGGCGGGGCGGGGGTCGGCCCGCCCCGTCGCACAGAGTCCGACCATGACCCTGCGGACCTCAGATCCGCTGGATGATCGTCCCCGTCGCCTGCGCGCCCCCCGCGCACATGGTGATCAGTGCGAACTCCTTGTCCCGGCGCTCCAGTTCGTGGAGCGCCGTCGTGATGAGGCGGGCGCCGGTCGCGCCCACCGGGTGGCCGAGGGCTATCCCGCCGCCGTTGACGTTGACCCTCTCGAGGTCCTGGTCGAAGACCTGCGCCCAGCTCAGCACCACGGACGCGAACGCCTCGTTGACCTCGACCAGGTCGATGTCCTTGAGCGACATCCCGGCCCTGCCGAGCACGGCTCGCGTCGCGTCGATGGGCCCGTCCAGGTGGAAGTGCGGGTCCGCGCCGACGAGGGCCTGGGCGACGATACGGGCGCGGGGCTTCAGTTTGAGCGCCCTCGCCATGCGCTTGGACGCCCACATGACGGCGGCGGCGCCGTCCGAGATCTGTGACGAGTTTCCGGCGGTGTGGACGGCTGTCGGCATGACCGGTTTCAGTCCTGCGAGCGCTTCGAGCGAGGTGTCGCGGAGCCCTTCGTCCCGGTCGACGAGGCGCCACATCCCCTGCCCGGCGGCCTGCTCCTCCTCCGTCGTCGGCACCTGCACGGCGTACGTCTCACGTTTGAAGCGCTCCTCGCTCCACGCGGCCTGCGCCCGCTGCTGGGACAGCAGCCCGAGCCGGTCCACGTCCGCGCGCGTCAGGCCCCGGCGGCGCGCGATGCGCTCAGCGGCCTCGAACTGGTTGGGCAGGTCGACGTTCCACTCCTCGGGGAACGGCTTGCCGGGCCCGTGCTTCGACCCGCTGCCCAGCGGCACCCGCGACATGGACTCGACGCCGCAGCTGATGCCGACGTCGATGACCCCGGCCGAGATCATGTTGGCCACCATGTGGCTCGCCTGCTGCGACGATCCGCACTGGCAGTCCACGGTCGTCGCGGCGGTCTCGTACGGCAGGCCGACGGTCAGCCAGGCGGTGCGCGCGGGGTTCATGGACTGCTCGCCGGCGTGGGTGACGGTGCCGCCGACGATCTGTTCGACGCAGTCGGCGTGGATGCCGGTCCGGCCGAGGAGTTCACGGTAGGTCTCGCCCAGCAGATAGGCGGGGTGGAGGTTGGCGAGCAGTCCTCCCCGCTTGCCGATGGGGGTGCGTACGGCTTCGACGATGACGGGTTCCGCGGCCATGAGCTCGTCCTCTCTGCGGCCGTACGGGCGTCCCGGCGCCCTTACGGGCCGAACTCTGGGAGACTCTCGAACTAGTACGCGTTCTAGTTCTGCCAGAAGTCTTATGAGTGCTACCGCCGGTACGCAAGGGTCTTGCAGGCCTCTTACTGGGACCCTCAGCCGCAACAGTTCCGGCCGCGAGCCTTGCTACTTGTAGAACCCGTTATTACCTTTCGGCCACTTCCTGATGGCCCATCAGGTGGTCCGACCGCACCCCGACGCCGAAGCGGGAGCTGCCGATGTCCTGCCCCCATCTCCCCCCAGGGTTCGACTTCACCGACCCCGACCTCCTCCAGGCCCGCGTCCCCCACCCCGAGTTCGCCGAGATGCGGCGCACCGCACCCGTCTGGTGGTGCGAACAGCCCGCCGGTGTCTCCGGCTTCGACGACGAGGGCTACTGGGCCGTCACCCGGCACGCGGACGTCAGGCACGTCTCCACGCACCCCGAGCTCTTCTCCTCCCACACCAACACCGCCGTCATCCGCTTCAACGAGACGATCAGCCGCGACCAGATCGAGGTCCAGAAGCTGATCATGCTCAACATGGACCCGCCCGAGCACACCCGCGTCCGCCAGATCGTCCAGCGCGGTTTCACCCCACGGGCGGTGCGTTCCCTGGAGGCCGCGCTGCGCCGCCGCGCACGCTCGATCGCCGAGACGGCGGCGGCCGGCGCTGGAGCGGGAGCCGGTGCGGGAGCGGACGGCAGCTTCGACTTCGTCACCGACATCGCGGTCGAACTCCCCCTCCAGGCCATCGCCGAACTCATCGGCGTCCCCCAGGAGGACCGGTCCAAGATCTTCGGCTGGTCCAACAAGATGGCCGCGTACGACGACCCCGAGTACGCCATCACCGAGGAGGTCGGCACCGAGGCGGCGATGGAGATCGTTTCGTACGCGATGAACCTGGCGGCCGCGCGCAAGGAGTGCCCCGCCGACGACATCGTCAGCCGGCTGGTCGCGGCGGAGGGCGAAGGGAACCTGTCCTCCGACGAGTTCGGCTTCTTCGTCATCCTGCTGGCGGTGGCCGGAAACGAGACCACCCGCAACGCGATCAGCCACGGTATGCACGCGTTCCTCACCCACCCCGAGCAGTGGGACCTCTACAAGCGGCTGCGCCCCGAGACGGCGGCCGAGGAGATCGTGCGCTGGGCCACGCCGGTCGTCTCCTTCCAGCGCACCGCGACCCAGGACGTGGTCCTGGGCGGCGCCCGCATCAAGAAGGGGGACAGGGTCGGCCTGTTCTACTCGTCCGCCAACAACGACCCCATGGTCTTCGACCACCCCGAACGCTTCGACATCACCCGCGACCCCAACCCGCACCTCGGCTTCGGCGGCGGCGGCCCGCACTTCTGCCTCGGCAAGTCCCTGGCGGTCATGGAGATCAACCTGATCTTCGACGCGATAGCCGACGCCCTCCCCGACCTCCGCCTCGCGGGCGACCCACGCCGCCTGCGCTCGGCCTGGCTGAACGGCATCAAGGAACTCCGGGTCACACGGGGCTGAGCTGACGAAGGACGCCCCCCGTCGCGGTGAAGGTGTCGGGGTCGCGGAAGACGAGCCGGTCGGAGCCGTCGCTCATCACCAGCCGGTCCTGCCCTGCGCCGCGTTGGCGGCACAGGCCCCAGCCCTCGCCCTGGTAAGCGACCCGACGACGTTCCACGGGCGAGACGGGGTCGCGTTCGAGGGCGATGCCGTCACGCCACGTGATCTGCCAGAGCTTGTCGCCGGCCAGGGTGATGCCCCTCCCCGAACAAGGGCGTCGGCAGCTCGGCGTACACCGTGGGCGGCTTGCCCGGCGGTCCGGCGCGCACGGAGGACTCACAGCCGGATATCGCCCAGCCGGTCGAGCGCGGCGCATGCCGTCTCAGGTTTCCGTGAGCCCTCTGCGAGGCGTGGTCGACGCGAATCCCGACGGAGGCGCGCCCGCCCCGGTCCCGTCGTGACGGCGACGCCCGGTCAGGCGACGTGCTGCGTCAGAGTCCAGGCCCCGGCCACCTCCGGTCGGCCGAGCGGAGGCCCTTCGCCCCTCACCTGCCGTCCGATCGGCCCGTGCCCCAACAGGCGTGCGCGGACGACGAGTCCGGCCGGGGCCTCGCGCTGCTGGCGCCGTCGTGGACAAGTGGGGCGTGGACGTCACGCACGGGAAGCCGGGCAGGACGGTCTGGTTCGAGGTCGCCCAAGTGGCGGAACCGGCCGTCGTGGCGGACGATTACTGGACGCGGCGATCCACCCCGGCGGGTGCGGACCTGGTGCCCGTACCCGCCGGGGCCTCATGCGTTCTGCGCCGCCGCCTCCTTGCCGTCCGCATGTGCGTCGTCCGCTTGCGACCTCGCCCCCGGCACCGAGTGCGCAGGCACCGGGTCCGCGCCGACCAGCAGTTGTCTGCGCCCCGCCAGCAGGTACGTGAGGCCGAAGCCCGCGCCGACGACCACCGCGCCGCCCGCCGCGTCGAGGACCCAGTGGTTGGCGGTGGCGACGATCGCGCAGACCGTGAACAGCGGGTGCAGCAGCCCCAGCAGCTTCATCCACAGCCTGGGCGCCAGCAGCAGGACCACCAGTCCGCACCACAGCGACCAGCCGAAGTGCAGGGACGGCATCGCCGCGTACTGGTTGGTGACGGCGGTCATCGCGCCGTAGTCGGGGTTGGCGAGGTCCTGGGGGCCGTGGACCGTGTCGATGAAGCCCATGCCGGGCATCAGCCGCGGCGGCGCGAGGGGGTAGAGCCAGAAACCGAGGAGCGCGAGCAGCGTCGCGAAGGCGAGCGACGTGCGCGCCCAGCGGTAGTCGGACGGCCGGCGCACGTACAGCACGCCGAGGACGGCCAGCGGGACCGCGAAGTGGAACGACGTGTAGTAGAAGTCGAAGAAGGTCTCCGCCCATGTCACCTTCACCACCGCCTGGTTGACCCAGTGCTCGATGTCGATGCCGAGCGCGGCCTCGACGGAGAGGATCTGCCTGCCGTGTTCCTCCGCCGCCGCCACGCCGCCGGTCGCTGCGGCACGGATCTGGGAGTAGACGGAGTAGCCGACTCGGATGACCAGCAGTTCGAGCAGCAGGTTGGGGCGGCTGAGGGCGCGCCGCCAGAACGGCAGCAGGGGTACGCGCGCCCAGCGGGCGGGCACCGGTGCGGCGTACGCGGTCGGGACGGGCCGGCGGAAGTGCGGCGAGCCGAGCGGCAGGAACGGCACCGCGCAGGCCGCCGCCAGCGCGGCGACGAGGAGCGCGTTGTCCCGGACGGGGTGCAGGGCGGGGACGTTGGGCAGCAGCATCGTGCCCGGCAGCGTGATCGCGAGGACGACGAGTACGGGCCACAGCAACCGGTCAGCGGCGCGCCTGCCGACCCGGCCGACGACGGCGAGCAGCACCCACAGGAGTTGGTGCTGCCAGGCGGTCGGTGAGACGGCGACGGCCACGCAGCCGGTGACGGCCACGGCGAGCAGCAGCTGTCCGTCGTGGGCGTAGCGGACGGCGCGGCGCAGACCGAGGTAGACGACGCCGGCCGCGAGCAGCAGATAGCCGGCGATCTCGGGGCCGCCCTGGAGGCCGAGGCGCAGGAGCGCGCCGTGCAGCGACTGGTTGGCGAGGCTGTCGGGGCTTTCGCCGAGCCCGGCGCCCGCGACGTGGTGCACCCAGTACGTCCATGAGTCGCCGGGCATCGCGGCCCAGGCGAGTGCGGAGAGGGCGGCGAAGGCGCCCGCCGAGGTCACGGCGGCACGGCGGCGGCCGGTGAACCACAGCAGCGGTGCGAAGAGCAGGACGGTCGGCTGAAGGGCGGCGCCGATGCCGATGAGCAGGCCCGCGGGCCGCTCTCCGCGCACGGCGAGGCAGCCGAGGAGGACCAGCAGGACGGGGATGACGCTGGTCTGGCCCAGGTGGAAGCTGTTGCGGACGGGCAGCGACAGCATCAGCAGGCTGATCGCGACCGGCGCGGCCAGCAGGGTGCTGCGGCGGGACACGGGGATCGGCAGGGCGCGGGCGGCGACCAGGCCGACGAGCACCACGAGCAGCAGGGTGCCAAAGGTCCAGGCGACGCCGAGGCCCTGCTCGGCGGAGTGGGCGAGTGGTCTGAGGACGAGCCCGGTGAACGGGGTGCCGGTGAATCTGCCCTCGTCGTAGAGGGAGCCGGGGACGTGGAGGACGCCGTTCCGCCCGGTCCAGGTCCCCAGGTCGAGGAGCCGCTCACCGGGCGGCAGGGTCAGTACGGCCGCCGCCTGCCGTATGGCGAGGACGGCGGCGAAGAGCCACAGCGCGGCCCTGACGGTGCCGATCCTCGCATCCGCCGCCACTGCCGCCGCCGCACCGCTGCGCGGGCTGTGTTCCGCGTTCGCCACGTCGCGCCGAGCCTCCCCACCGGTTCACTCGTCCCGTTGTGTGTTGCCCAGGTGTCCACCGGGCGTCCGTGGAGCGTGGTACCGCCCCGTGGAGAAGACCCACGGAACTCCCTGTTCACCTGACTGTCACCCCGTCCGTCCCCACTCAACGGCCGGAATGCGGTGTCCGGTCACGGGAGAGGAACAGATCCGTCCGGACGGGAACCGCTGGTGTCACGGCGCCGTCACAGAGGGCATGCGGGGGAACATACAAGAATTCGGGTCACGCGCGCGCGTGCTCACCGTGCTGCTGGCGCTGCTCATGCTGCAGGTCGGTTCGCTGGTCGGACCGGCCCATGCCTGCGGGTGCGGGGCGATGGTCGTCGACCAGAACGCGCAGTTCTCGGTGCACCGCGAGTCCGCGGTGGTCGACTGGGACGGCCGCACCGAACAGATCGTCATGCGCTTCACCGTCGACTCGGACGCGCCGGAGGCGGCGTGGATCATGCCCGTGCCGGGGCGGGCCACCGTGGAGCTCGCCGACGCCGCGGTCTTCGACGAACTGGTGCGGATCGCCGCGCCGGTGCACCGTACGCGCCACTACTTCTGGCCCCGCAACGGCGACTGGCCCTTCGACCACGGCGACGGCGCGCCGGGCGCGGCCCCGGGGCAGGGAGCGGACGGTTCCGGGGTCGGGGTCGTCGGCCGGGAGAGGCTCGGCGACTTCGACGTGGCCCGGCTGACGGCGACCGACCCGGACGCGCTGGGCGACTGGCTCACCTCGAACGGCTTCAAGATGCCCGACGGGCTCGGCGAGGACCTGCGGCCGTACGTCGACCAGGGCTGGGAGTACGTCGCCGTACGCCTGGCGCCGGCCGAGCAGGGCAAGGTGCTCGACGGCACGCTCGACCCGCTGCGGCTGAGCTTCGCGAGCGAGACGCTGGTCTATCCGATGCGGCTGTCCCGGCGGGCCACGACGGCCCAGTCGCTGGGCCTGTTCGTGCTCGCGCAGCACCGGATGGAGCCGCGCGGCGCCATCGGCGGCTCCGAGCCCGAGGTGACGTACGCGGGACAGATCGAGCCCAAGGGTGCGGTGGGCCGCCTCACCGACGGGGAGGACCGTTTCCTCACCGTGCTCGACCAGCGCTTCCCCGACCCCGGCCGGATCGACGGCGACCACGAGCTGGTGCCCGCCGCCTCCGACACACCCTTTCAGCGGGTGGTGTGGGACGACGACCTGCTGACGGTGGCGGGCGTGCCGGTGTGGCTGATGGCGACCGGCGTGCCGGTGGCCGCCGCGGCTCTGGTCGTGTGGCGCGTACGGGTGAGACGACGCGGGGCGCTGCCGGTGGCGGTGCGGGGAACGTAGGTTTCCCCGTATGACTCAGGATCAGTGGCAGGCCGTCGACGGCTACATCAGCGATCTTCTCGTCCCCCAGGACGAGGCCCTGACCGAAGCGCTCGCCGCGAGCGAGGCGGCGGGGCTGCCCGCCATCAATGTGGCGCCCAACCAGGGGAAACTGCTGCATCTGCTGGCCCGTGCGCAGGGCGCCCGCACGGCGCTGGAGATCGGCACGCTCGGCGGCTACAGCACGATCTGGCTGGCGCGGGCGCTGCCGGCGGACGGCCGGCTGATCTCGCTCGAGTACGACCCGGCCCACGCGGACCTCGCCCGCGCGAACATCGCGCGGGCCGGCCTGGACCAGGTCGCGGAGGTCCGCACCGGCGCGGCCCTCGACCTCCTGCCGCGCATCGCGGCGGAACCGGGCGCGGGCCCCTTCGACCTGGTCTTCATCGACGCGGACAAGCCCAACAACCCGCGTTACGTGGAGTGGGCGCTGCGTCTGGCCCGCCCCGGCAGCCTGATCGTCGTCGACAACGTGGTGCGCGGCGGGGCCGTCGCCGACGCGTCGAGCGAGGACCCGGCGATCGTCGCGACGCGCGAGATGTTCGAACTGGTCGCCAACGAGCCGCGGCTGGACGCGACGGCGCTGCAGACGGTGGGCGGGAAGGGCTACGACGGCCTGCTGGTGGCGCGGGTCACGGCGTGACGGTGGCGCGCCCGGCGTCCGGGGCGGCGGCGGCCGGGCCGGACTCGTACGGGAGGATGGCCGCATGAGCATCGTGAAGATCAACGTCCTCACCGTCCCCGACGAACAGCGCGAGGTTCTGGAGAAGCGCTTCGCGTCCCGCGCCGGCGCCGTCGAGGGGTCCGACGGGTTCGAGTGGTTCGAGCTGCTGCGGCCCGTCGAGGGCACCGACCAGTACTTGGTCTACACGCGGTGGCGTGACGAGGCCGCGTTCCAGGCGTGGATGGAGGGGCCGATGAAGGCCGCCCATCAGGGCGGCGGCGCACAGGGCGGTGGCGGCGAGCGTCCCAAGCCCGCCGCCACCGGGTCCACCGTGTGGTCGTTCGAGGTCGTGCAGCAGGCCGCGCCCAAGGGCTGACCGGCCGGACACCGGGTCCGCGGTCAGATCCGCAGCAGCCGCTCCGTCGTCTCGCGGTACTTCCGCAGTGCGACCCGCAGTTCCTCGGTGTCGTCCGCGGACCCGGGCCCGGACGCGGCGCCGGACGCGGACTCCCGCAGCGTCCGCCGCTGTTCCGCCAGGGACGCCGTGATCCGGTCGCCTGCGTCGTCGAGGACGGCCGCCGCCTCTTCGACGGCGCGGCGCGGGTCGTCGACGAAGCCGGCCAGCGTGTGCTGCAGGCGCTGTTCGAGCCGTTCGCGCTCGTCCGGCGGCAGCAGCGGCGCGGGTGCCGCCGCCCCCGGGTCGAGGACGGGCTTCAGCGGCTCGTCCGCCGGCCCGGGCCGGGTCGTGTGGGACGCGCTTCGTTCGCTGCGTTCCGCGGTCTGCTTGCCGTCCCGCCCGCCCGGCGCGGCGGGGGCGTGGGTTTCACCCGCGGCGCCGAAGGAGCCGGGCGGGACGGCAGTCGGGGGGAGGTCGTCGCCGGGCCGGTGCCGCATCACGCACCACTCCGCCCCGGCTTCAGCACATGCCCTCGCCCGTGGCCGCGCCCCTGCCCGTGTCCGGGCCGGTGGCGGCCGTGGTCGGCGGAACGGTCCGCGACCAGGTCCTCGAAGAGGTCGCGCGCGTCGACCATCGCCTCGCGCAGGCCCTCCGTGCTCGCGCCGGAGTCGGCGCGTGCGGCGCGGTGCACCTCGCGGTAGCCCTCGATGTGGCGGGGGTGGTGGACGGAGAGCGCGGCGAGCTGGTCCTCGTAGCGGCCGGCGGCCGGGAAGCCCCGGTCGGCGGCGAGGCGGCCGAGGAGCTGGTCGGCCTCGGCGACCGCGCTGCGCGGGGAGTCGACGAAGCGTTCCTGCACGGCGGCCCATTCGGCGTCGTACTGTTCGCGCACGCCGGGCGCCAGCGGCTGCAGCGTGAGGTCTCCGTGGCGCCGGACGCGGTCCTGCAGTTCGCGGTCCGTCGCCTTGGCGTCGCCGTCGTGGCGGGCCAGGACCCTTTCGTACTCGGGTCCGAAGCGCCTGCGCAGCGCCCCGCGGCCGCCGCCCTGTGCGCGGCGGCGTGCGTAGAGCGCGCCCGCGACGATCAGGAGGACGACGACCACCGCGACGACGATCAGAACTGTGGTCAGTGTTGACATGACTCACCTTCCGGGTCTGACCCGTGGGCGGACGCTCGCGGTTGGCGAGCGTGCATAGCTGCGAGTAACCGGGAAATGGTTGGCCAAACAACGACCGGCCGGGATACAGAGGGCTCATGACTGTCTGGACCCTGGCCGCCGAGCCGTTCGACTCCCCCGATGCCACCGCGCTGCGGCGCGCGTACTACCACGATGTGGCGAGCCGCTACTGGGACCGGCCCGCGACCGCCGAGGAGGTCGACGACGGGCTGCGGGACGACGGCGCGGAGCTGCTGACGCCGCCGACGGGCCGGTTCGTCGTGGGCCGGTACGGCGGTGCGGCGGCGGCCTGCGGCGGGGTGCTGATGTTGGACGAGAAGCGGGCCGAGCTGACCCGGGTGTTCCTGCGGCACGAGGCCCGCGGCCGGGGCGGCGCCGGTCTGCTGATGGCGCGGCTGGAGGACGAGGCCCGCGCGCTCGGCGCCGTCCGGATGGTGCTCAACACCCGGCTGGACCTGGTCGAGGCGCGTGCGCTGTACGTCCGGCACGGCTACGCGGAGATACCGGCGTACTGCTCGGGCCCGTACATGGAGATCTGGTACGGCAAGGACCTCTGAGCCGGACCGCGGGACGGTCAGACGAGGGGGTGCCGCCCGTGCGGGGGCTCGTGGTCGCGGCGCGGCTCGGGGCTGTGCGGGGTCTCGTCGTCGGAGCCGCACAGCTCCAGGTTCAGCTCGTGGACCAGCTGGACGAGGTCGGTCGGGCGGTCCGGGTCCCACCAGTCGCCCAGCAGTTCGGCCAGCGAGTCCTCCCGCGCCTGCGCCAGATCGACGGCCACCTCAGCTCCCCGGTCGGTGAGCATCAGGCCGAGGCCCTCGCGGTGGGCGAGCCCGCGTCCCTCCACCTCGCGGGCGGCCTCGGTGATCGCCCGCAGGGGTACGGGGGTGGACTCGGCGAGCAGGGCCGGTTCGACGACGCCGTGGCGCTTCATGCGCAGCAGCAGCCAGCCCGAGGCGGGCAGCAGGTCGTGACCGGCCCGTTCGGTGATCTTCTCGTAGATGTGGCGCCTGCCCTCACGGGAGCCGAGCACCGACAGGGCGCGCGCGACCTCGTCGTGGGAGGAGCGTTCGACGGGGTTGGAGGCCAGCGTCTCCGTCGGCTCGGGCGCGGTCACCGAGGCGCGCAGCTTGTCCTCCTTGAGGAACCAGGCGATGAGGAAGGCGAGCAGGACGACCGGCACGGCGTAGAGGAAGACGTCGGTGATGGCCGTGGAGTACGCGTTCAGCACCGACGGACGCAGCCCGGCCGGCAGCTCGCCGATGGCCCGGGGGTCGGCGGCCAGCTCCGCGGGCCCGGCGCCGGGCGGGATCTGCCGTCCGGCGAGGGCGTCGGTGAGCTTGTGCTCCAGCCGGTTGGTGAAGATGGTGCCGAAGATGGCGACGCCGAACGAGGCGCCGATGGAGCGGAAGAACGTCGCACCGGACGTGGCGACGCCGAGGTCCTCGTAGCCGACGGCGTTCTGGACGACGAGGACGAGGACCTGCATGACGAGGCCTAGTCCGGCGCCGAAGACGAAGAAGAAGGTGCTCATCAGCCAGGTGGAGGTGTCCCGCTCGAGCTGGTGGAGCAGCAGCAGCCCGAGTGCCGTGACCGCCGTGCCGAGGATGGGGAAGACCTTCCAGCGGCCGGTGCGGCTGACGATCTGCCCGGACGCGGTGGACGTGAGCAGCAGGCCGAACACCATCGGCAGCATGTGCACGCCGGACAGGGTCGGTGAGACGCCCTGGACGACCTGGAGGAACGTCGGCAGGTACGTCATCGCGCCGAACATCGCGAAGCCGATGACGAAGCTGATGACGGCGACAAGCGCGAACGTCCTGATCCGGAACAGCTTCAGCGGCAGGACCGGTTCGGCCGCCCTGCGTTCGGCGGAGACGAACACCACGAGGAGTACGGCTCCGAGGACGGCGAGGCCGATGATCTGCGCCGACCCCCAGGCCCAGGTCGTGCCGCCGAGGGAGGCGACGAGCACGAGGCAGGTGGCGACGGAGGCGATGAGGAAGGTGCCGAGGTAGTCGATGGTGTGGCGGGTCCTGCGTACCGGGATGTGCAGGACGGCGGCGATGACGAGCAGGGCGACGACGCCGATGGGCAGGTTGATGTAGAAGACCCAGCGCCAGGTGAGGTGTTCGGTGAAGAAGCCGCCGAGGAGTGGGCCGAGGACGCTGGTGGCGCCGAACACCGCGCCGAACAGCCCCTGGTACTTGCCGCGTTCGCGGGGCGGCACGAGGTCGCCGACGATCGCCATCGACAGCACCATCAGCCCGCCGCCGCCGAGTCCTTGGACGGCGCGGTAGATGATGAGCTGGGGCATGTTCTGGGCGATGCCGCAGAGGGCGGAGCCGATCAGGAAGATGACGATGGCCGTCTGGAAGAGTTTCTTGCGGCCGTACTGGTCGCCGAGCTTGCCCCACAGCGGGGTTGCGGCGGTCGCGGCCAGCATGTAGGCGGTGACCACCCACGACAGGTGGTCCATGCCGCCGAGTTCGCTGACGATCGTGGGCAGCGCGGTGGCGACGATCGTCTGGTCGAGGGCGGCGAGCAGCATGCCCAGCAGCAGTGCGCCGATGGCGACGAGGATCGTCCGTCGTGCCTGCCCTCCGGGGGCGGGCTCCACCTGAGCGGTGCTCACTTCCTGGGCCATGCCGTTCTCCTCGGTCGGTGACGCAGTGTTCCCTCCCCATCGTGGTGGTTCTGTCCGCTTATGGCCTGCCGAGAGGTGCGCTGAGGCCGGTGGGGCGTTGGGCGTCGCATGGGGCGGCTGCATAATCGGCGGCAGTTCGATGGGGAGGGGAACCGGCAATGACCGGAAACAGATGCCCGGAGTGCGCGAGACCGCGGAACCCGGACGGCAGCGCCGCGCCGGGCTGCGACTGCGCCGAGCGCGCGGGGGCCGCGCACCGTGCGCAACGGGAGGCGGGCGCCTCGGCGGCGGAGTTCGATCCGCTGCGGATCAGGCCGTACGTGACGCTGGAGAGCCTCCAGTACGAGCCGCCGCCGGGCGAGCCGGGGGCGGGCGCGGGGCCGGACGGGTACGCGCCGACCGCTGACGGCGCGCCGCCGCCGGTGCGCCCGGCAGACGCCCCGGGCGGGCACGCCGCGGGCGCCGCCCCGACCGTGGCGTTCGCACCGCCCGCGCAACCGGGGGGCGCCGGGCATCCGGGCGGCGCGCCCGGGTCCGCGGACGACGACACCACGGTGCTGCGGATCGTCGGCGCCGGTCCGCTGCCGGACGCCGTGGGGGGCGCCACCGAGGAGCTGGACCTGTACGTCGCCCACCCGGGGGCGCAGCCCGGACCGCGGCCCCGGCGGCGGCGCCGCGCGCTCGCGGGGATCGTCGTCGGCGCGACGGCCGTCGCCGTCGCGGGCACGGTGACGTTCGCCGGCGGGTTGTTCTCCGGCGACACCCAGCGGGACCGGGCGCTGCACACGGACGTCCGCAGCGGCAGCCCGAGCGCCAGCACCGAGCCGGACGCGCCCGCCGAGTCCGTGTCCGCCGACGCGTCGCCGTCCCCGTCCCCGTCACCGTCCGCGTCGGCCTCCGCGTCCGCCTCGGCGTCGGCGTCCCCGTCGGCCTCTGCCTCTCCCTCGCCGTCGGACGGCGGGCCGAGTACGGGCCCGAGCGCCGGCGACACCCCGGCCGCCCCCTCGGCGCCGCCGTCGACGGCGGTGGCCACGGGCACGGTCTCGCAGGAGCCGACGCAGAGGCCGGGAGGCGGCACCCTGCGGCGCGGCGACAGCGGCCCGGCGGTGACCGAGCTCCAGCTGCGGCTGCGGCAGCTGTGGCTGTATCCGGAGGATTATGCGGCCGACGGGCGGTTCGACAAGGACGTGGAACAGGCCGTGAAGATCTACCAGTGGGACCGCGGCATCGACCGGGACCCGCTCGGGGTCTACGGCCCCCATACGCGCCGCTCGCTGGAGGCCGAGACGCGCGAGCCGTGAGACGGGATTGGCGTCACCGCCCCTGTTTTTGTATCGTGAAGGAACAAAGTGGTTCCGCCCGTACTCCCTGACCGGCGGGCGGAGCCACTTCGTCCTCTTTTGTCGCGCCCTGGAGCCCGTATGACGACCGCCCTGACCGCGAACGCTCTCCTGCTCGACATGGACGGCACCGTCGTCAACTCGGACGCCGTGGTGGAGCGCGTCTGGCGGGCCTGGGCGACCGGGCACGGGCTGGACGCCGACGAGGCGCTCAAGGTCGTCCACGGCCGGCAGGGCTGGGCCACCATGGCGGCGCTGCTCCCGGACCGCCCCATGGAGCAGAACCACGCCGACAACCGCGTCCTGCTCGCCCAGGAGACGGCCGACACGGACGGCGTGGTCGCCGTCGCGGGCGCGCCCGCCTTCATGGCCGCCGTCGCCGCCCTGCCGCACGCCCTGGTGACCTCGGCCGACCTGGCGCTGGCCACGGCCCGCATGGCCGCGGCCGGGCTGCCGATGCCGCGGGTGCGGGTGACGGCCGAGTGCGTCGGCGCGAGCAAGCCGGACCCCGAGGGCTTCCTCAAGGGTGCGGCCGAGCTGGGCTTCGCTCCCGCGGACTGCGTGGCGTTCGAGGACTCGGACGCCGGCATCACGGCGGCCCGCGCGGCGGGCATGCGGGTGGTCGGCGTGGGGCCCCGCGCCCTGGCGATGGCGCCGGACCTCCACGTACCGGACCTCACACACCTCGCGGTGACCGCGCGCGCGGACGGCACGATCGAGCTGCGCCGCGTCTCCACGTAACCGCCCGCGTCCGCGCGCCGGTCACCGGCCGGTGACCGGCACTGCTAGCCGGTGACCGCCTCGAAGAGGCTGAAGCCGGCCAGTGCCAGCATCAGGCACGCCGCGACCTTGGTGATCAGCTTCAGCGGCACGTACTTCATCAGCGTCCGGCCGCCCACGATCCCGATGCCGGCGACCGTCCAGAGCGCCAGCACCGCGCCGACGCCCACCGAGACGGGGTTGTCGTAACGGGCCGCGAGATTGGCGGTCATGATCTGCGTCAGGTCGCCGAACTCCGCGACGAGGATGAGCATGAAGCCCGCCCCGGAGACCTTCCAGAAGGACTGGTCGGCCGGGGCCTTGATGGTCTCCTCGTCGCCGTCGTCCTTCTTCAGCAGCAGCATCAGCGCACCCGCCAGGAACAGGACGCCCACCACGGCCTGCACCAGGCGGTGCGGCAGCAGGGTCAGCACGCTGCCGGCGGCGATGGCGAGCGCGACATGGACGGCGAACGCGGCCGCGACACCGGCGAAGACGTACGAGGCGCGGTAGCGGGTGCCGAGCATCAGACCGGCGAGCGCGGTCTTGTCGGGCAGTTCGGCGAGGAAGACGACGCCGAAGGTGATCGCCATGACGGTGAAGCTGATCACGGGTGGAACCTCAATCGGTCGGGCGCGGCCCTGCCGAGAGTCCTGAGCGTTTCAGGGGTCGCTTCGGCACGGCAGCGCCATGAATACGTACATGGGCACTGCGGCCGAAGGTCTCGCCGGCGCGTCTCTGCGACGAGACGGCCTCCGGGCGCCGGCCGGGCGCGAGGCCCAGCAGTATGTCGACGGTCCGGCGAAGAGCTACTCCCCTTCTGCACCGCACAGCCTACGCGATGCACCCGTACGGCCGTCAGGGACCTTGGTCCCGGCGCGAGCGGTGCAGACGTCCCCTCGCCACCAGCTCCAGCACCAGCGCCACGGCGACCGCCTGCACCGCCATCAGCGCGACCAGTACGAACAGCTGCACCGCGCCCGCCTCCACCGGTGACGCGCCGCCCAGCAGCATGCCGACGAACGCGCCCGGGAGAGTGACGAGGCCCACGGTCCTGGTCTGGTCGAGGCCGGGGAGCATCGCGTCGGACGCGGGCCCGCGGGCGACCTCGAGGCGGGCGTCGCGGTCGGCGAGGCCGAGAGCCAGGCCCGCCTCCACCTCCCCGCGGCGCTGCTCCAGCTCGTCCAGCGCCCGCCGGCCGCCGACCGCCGTCACGGTCAGGGCGCCGCCGATGAGGATGCCGGTCACCGGGACGAGGGTGATGCCCTTCACCGGGACCAGTCCGGTGAGCAGCAGCGCCGTCACGACGGGCAGCACACCCGCGGCGATCGGCAGTCCGGCCCACCACCAGGTGGCGTTGGCGGTGATCCGCCGGCCGGCGGTGCGGACGGCGACGGCATACATGAGGACGAGGAAGGTGAGCAGCAGCGGTACGGAGCGGACGACCCAGCCGATCACCACGGAGACGGCGGCGAGTTGGACCGCGGCGCGCACGCCCGCGACGGCGATGTCGCGCGAACGCCCCAGGTGGGCGAGGGCCGCCACGGTCGCCGCGGCGGCCAGCAGGACGGCCAGTACGGCCCCGAGGGTGAGGTTGACCGGCAGCAGCACGCGGCAACCCTACGCCGCGGAAGGGTTCGTGCCGGTGCGTCAGAACCCTTGATGTGACGTGCCCATGTCGCCACTCTGTTACCTGGCGCCCATCCCCAGGAAACCCTGCGCCGCCAGCATGGCCATGCCCGTACGGCCAAGCTCCCCCCACCTCAGAGGAGTTCACATGTCAGGTGTCTACGCGCGTCGAAGCCGCGGTGCCGGTGCCGGTTCCCGTACCGTCGCCCGCCGAATAGGCGTGCTCGCCGCGGCCTCGGCCCTCGCCACGACCGGTCTGCTGGCCACCGCCCCCGCCGCCCAGGCCGCGCCCCCCACCCCCGTCAGCGCCTCCACCGCCCGCAGCTACCTCAGCCAGCTGACCGTGTCCGCGGAGGGCTCCTCCTCCGGCTACAGCCGCGACCTCTTCCCGCACTGGATCACCCAGTCGGGGTCCTGCAACACCCGCGAGGTCGTCCTCAAGCGCGACGGCACGAACGTCGTGCAGAGCTCCACCTGCGCGGCCGTGAGCGGCCGTTGGTACTCCCCCTACGACGGCGCCACCTGGTACGCGGCCTCCGACGTCGACATCGACCACATCATCCCGCTCGCGGAGGCGTGGCGCTCAGGCGCGAACAGCTGGACCACCTCCAAGCGCCAGCAGTTCGCCAACGACCTGACCCGTCCTCAGCTGATCGCCGTCACGGACAACGTCAACCAGTCCAAGGGCGACAAGGACCCGGCGGAGTGGATGCCGCCGCGGAGCTCGTACCACTGCTACTACGCGCGGATGTGGGTGCACACGAAGTACTACTGGAACCTGAAGGTCGACTCGGCGGAGAAGAGCAAGCTCCAGTCGGTCCTGAATAACTGCTGAGGCGCCGGGGGGCGCGGGGCCCGGCGGCCTTGTCGGGGCTCCGCCCCGAACCCCGCGCCTCAATCGCCGGCGGGGCTGACAAAGTCAGCCCGGCCGGCGTTTGAGGCCACCGCGCGGAGCGCGGTACGCCCGCGCAGCGGGCAGCGTTCGGCGGCGGGGCTGGAACTTGCCGGTCTCGTCGGGGCGCTGCCCCGAGCCCGCGCCTCAAACTCCCCCTACGGCCTGGCGGCCGTGGGAGGTGCCCCCAGCGAGGCTGGAGGTGCCCGGCCGGCGATTGAGGCCACCGCGCGGAGCGCGGTACGGGGACCGGGCGAAGCCCGGCCCGCCCGCGCGGAGGGCGGCACGGGGTCCGGGCGGAGCCCGGTTCGGGAAGGGGCGGGTAGGGGAACAGGTCCGCCGCAGGCGCCACCCCGCCGTGGAACCCCTCCGCCCCCCTGATTCGTTCCGTACCGTACGGGGCGACAGGAAGGGGCGTCACATGACCCGGCTGCGCCTGGGCCCACTGCTGCGGCACGTCGACTGGGAGACGGGCACCGCCGCGACCGTCTGGGTCGAGACGGACCGCGCGTGCACCGCCGAGGTGCGCTGCGACGCGGCCGGCGCCGGCTCCGCCCGGACGTTCGCGATCGCCGGCCACCACTACGCCCTGATCCCGGTCACCGGCCTGACACCCGGCTCGGCGACCGCCTACGAGGTACTGCTCGACGGCGAGCGCGTCTGGCCCGCGGAGGGCTCCGCGCTGCCGCCGAGCACGATCCGCACCCCGGTCCCGGGGGCCGACGCCGTGCGCGTCACGTTCGGGTCGTGCCGCTGGGCGGCCCGGCCCGCCCACGGGCACGACCCGGTGGGGCCGGACGCCCTGGACACGCTCGCCGCGCGGCTCGCCCACGTGCCGGAGGACGAGCGCCCGGACGTGCTGCTCCTCCTCGGCGACCAGGTGTACGCGGACGAGACCTCCGACGCGACCGGCGCCCGCCTGGCCGCCCGGCGCGACCCGGATGTGCCGCCGGGTGAAGGAGTGGCGGACTACGAGGAGTACACCTGGCTGTACGACGAGTCCTGGCGCGACCCGGACGTCCGCTGGCTGCTCTCCACCGTGCCCAGTTGCATGATCTTCGACGACCACGACGTGATCGACGACTGGAACACCAGCACGGCGTGGCTCGCCGACATGCGGGCCACGCCCTGGTGGCAGGAACGGATCGTCAGCGCGCTGATGTCGTACTGGGTGTATCAGCACCTGGGCAATCTCTCGCCCGCCGAGCTCGCCGCCGACCCGCTGTACGAGGAAGTGCGGTCGGCGCCCGACGGGACCGCCGCCCTGCGGTCCTTCGCGGAGAAGGCCGACCAGGACGCGGCCTCCGTGCGCTGGAGCTACCGCCGCGACTTCGGCCGCACCCGGCTGCTGATGGTGGACACCCGGGCCGCCCGGGTGCTGGACGAGCAGAGCCGGTCGATCCTCGACCCGGGCGAGGCCCGGTGGCTGCGCGAACAGGCACTGGACGACCCCGGGGCAGTCGACCACCTCCTCATCGGCACCTCGCTGCCGTGGCTGCTGCCGCCCCTGGTCCACCACGCGGAGAGCTGGAACGCGGCGCTGTGCCGCGGCGAGCGCGGCCCGCGCTGGTCGCGCTTCGGCGAGCGGCTGCGCCGCCTCGCGGATCTGGAGCACTGGTCGGCGTTCCCGTCGTCCTTCGAGGAGCTGTCGCGGCTGATCGCGCAGGCGGGCAGCGGCCCGGACGCACCGGCGACGGTGTGCGTGCTCTCGGGCGACGTCCATCACGCGTACGTGGCGGAACCGGAGTGGCCGGACGGAGGGGACGGGGCGGACGGCCACAACGCCGTGGTCCGGCCCGACGCCCGCGTGCTCCAGCTGACGTGCTCGCCCGTGCACAACTCCATCCCGCGCCCGGTGAGGCTCGGCTTCCGGTTCGGCTGGAGCGGAGTGGGGCGGCGTCTGGGCCTTCTCTTCGCCCGGCACGGGCGCACCGGGCTGCCTCTCGTCCGCTGGCGCCGTACCGGCGGACCGTGGTTCGGGAACCAGTTGATGACGCTGACGCTCCGCGGGCGTTCCGCGTCGCTGCGGCTGGAGCACGCGCGGGCGGAACGCAAGGGCGCCGGCCGCGGCCGGCTGACGACGCTCTTCGAACGCCGACTGACGGTCGGCGCGTCGCCCGCCGACGCGTCGAACACCACTCGCCCCACGGGCGGTTCCTGAACCTCCCACGCCCCACACGAACCAACAGCCCCAGCCGCCCCGAGCGCCGGTTTCCCGCCAAACCCCTGCGCGCCTGGCCGAGGAGCCTCCCTCGGCCGGGCGCCCGACATTCCGTGCGCCGTGCCTCGAAACCGGGACACCCCGGGAACACCCCACGTCACAGACGTACCGGCGTCCGGACCCCGACGCCCGCACCGGCGAACACGCGACGGCGGAAAGGCGAACCCCTGGCCGGAATAAGCCGGCCAATAAAAGTTGAACTTGCAAGTACTCATTAGGTCTGCCTAACCTGTGACCCCCTCATCGGTTCTGTCCCCGAAACCGAAGGAGCCACAACGTGGCCACCCCCAGCCTTCCCACCCGCCTGAACCAGGCGCAGCCGTATGCGCTCGGACTGTTCCGCGCCGTCGTCGGCCTGCTGTTCCTGTGCCACGGGGCCGCATCCCTGTTCGGTGTCCTCGGCGGCGCCATGGGCGGCGGAACGATTCCGGCCGGCACCTGGCCCGGCTGGTACGCCGCGGTGATCCAACTGGTCGCCGGCGGCCTGGTGATGCTCGGCATAGGTACCCGCAGTGCGGCGTTCATCGCCTCCGGTTCGATGGCGTACGCGTACTTCAAGGTGCACCAGCCCGAGGCGCTGTTCCCGCTGCAGAACCACGGCGAGGCGTCGGCGATGTTCTGCTGGGCGTTCCTGCTGCTGGTCTTCACCGGGCCCGGCGCGCTGGCGCTGGACCGGCTGCTCTCGCCGCGCGGCGCCGACCGCCCGGCCGAGGAGGCACCGAAGGAGCGGGCGACCACCGCCGCCTGATCCGCTGAGCACAAACCTCTGGGCATGAGCTGACACCCGGCCCCGTCGCCTCCCCGGCGAAGGGTCCGGGCGTCAGTCTGTCGCGTCCCAATCCATCCGTACGGGCGGTTTCCGCCCCGCGCGCGCCCGGGAAACGCCCCCTGTCGATCTCTCCCGAAGTCCGGGCGTACGCTGTACAGCTGTCCGGCCGACCAGCCGCTCTCCCGCGAGAGCCGTGGCCTCGCGACGAACGGGGAGAGTCAAGGTGCTCGAGAGCATTGGGTCGCTGACCGGCAGCCCATGGATCTACGCCGTCGTGGCGTTGTCCGTGCTTCTCGACGTCTTCCTGCCCGTGCTGCCCAGCGGAGTCCTGGTGATCACCGCCGCCACGGCGGCCGCCGCCGGGTCGACCGCCGACGCGGCAGGCACCGCCGCCGCAGTCGCGGCGGGCCAGGTGCCGCAGGAGGTCCCGTCGCTGCTGGTCCTCGTGCTGTGCGCGGCGACCGCCTCCGTGCTCGGCGATCTCGTCGCCTACCGGCTCGCCTGGCGGGGCGGGGACCGGCTCGACCGGGCCATCGCCCGCTCACGCCGGTTGACCCGGGCGCAGGAACGTCTCGGCGCCGCCCTGAGCCGGGGCGGGGGCGCGCTGGTCGTCATCGCGCGGTTCGCGCCCGCCGGCCGTTCCGTCGTCTCGCTGGGCGCGGGCGCCGCGCACCGCAAGGTGAAGGACTTCCTGCCGTGGTCGGCCCTGGCCGGCATCGCCTGGGCCGGATACGCCGTGGGGCTCGGCTGGTTCGGCGGCCAGTGGCTCGGCGCGAGCTGGATCGGCGCGGCCGTCTCCGTACTCGCGCTGTTCGGTGCGGGGTCGCTCGCCGCCTACGTCATGCGGCGTCCGGCTGCGGCGCCGGCTCCTGAGCCGACCGTCTAGCGGCCTGCGGCGCCTCGCCGGCGGCCTGCCCGGAGCGGCCGCCGGAACCACGCACCTCGAGCCCGTCGAGAAGTCTGCGGGTCGCCTCCGCGATCTCCTCGACGGCCTGCTCGAAGACCTCGCGGTTGTGCGCCGCGGGGGCGCGGAAACCCGAGACCTTGCGCACGTACTGCAGGGCGGCGGCCCGGACGTCCTCCTCCGTGGCCTCTTCCGGAAGGACGGGTGGACGGAGAGTCTTGATGCTGCGGCACATGCCTCCAGTGTGCCGCGCGCCACTGACAGCCGGGCCGGCGTGCGCCGAAGGACACCGGAGGACGCCGGGCAACACCGTCCGGCACCGGCGATAACCCCGGGTGCCCGGAAGGGCCCGACCGGGCGGCCAGTAGAGTGCGGCTCCGTCCCCTGCCGACCGTCGACGAGGTACCGCTCAGTGACCCCCGCACCACGCTCACCAGCAGTAACCGTCGTCGGGATCGGCGCGGACGGCTGGCCCGGACTGTCCCCCGGCGCACAGCACGCCCTGCTGGACGCGGAGGCCGTCATCGGCGGGCCGCGGCAGCTGGAGCTGCTGCCCGCCGACTGCGCCGCGGAGCGCGTGACCTGGCCGAGCCCGCTGCGGCCCGCCGTCGCCGGGCTGCTCGCCTCTTATGAGGGCCGCAGGCTCGCGGTCCTGGCCAGCGGCGACCCGATGTTCTACGGCATCGGCCGCGCGCTGGCCGAAGAACTCGGCCCGGACGCGCTGCGCGTCCTGCCGCACCCCTCCTCCGTCTCGTACGCCTGTGCCCGGCTCGGCTGGCCCGTCGAGGACACCCCGACCGTCACGCTCGTCGGCCGTCCCGCCGGGCAGCTGGCCGCCGCGCTGCACGACGGCCGCCGGCTACTGGTGCTCAGCGCCGGCGCGGACACGCCCGCCGAAGTGGCGGCCCTGCTCCGGGACCGCGGCTTCGGCGCCACCCGGATGCGGGTCCTCGAACAGCTCGGCGCGCCCGCCGAACGCGTCGTGGACGGCCGCGCCGACGGCTGGACCGTGCCGCCCGGCGACCCGTTGAACGTCGTCGCCCTCGAATGCCACCGCGACGAGGGCGCGTTGCGGCTGGCCGCCGTGCCCGGCCTGCCCGACGAGGCGTACGAGCACGACGGGCAGCTCACCAAGCGCCACATCCGCGCGGCGACGCTCGCCGCCCTCGGGCCCGCACCCGGCGAACTGCTGTGGGACGTCGGCGGCGGCTCCGGTTCGATCGGCGTCGAGTGGATGCGTACGGACCCGTCCTGCCGGGCCGTCACCGTCGAACGCGACCCGGCGCGGGCCGCGCGCATCGCCCGTAACGCCGACACCCTCGGCGTCCCCGCACTGCGTGTCGTCACCGGCGCGGCGCCCGACGCTCTCGCCGGACTGCCCGCCCCCGACGCGGTGTTCATCGGCGGCGGGCTCACCGTCCCCGGGCTCCTGGACGCCTGCTGGGACGCGCTGCCGGCCGGCGGCCGCCTCGTCGCCAACACGGTCACCCTCGAGTCCGAGGCGCTGCTCGCCCGTCGTCACGCACGCCACGGCGGCGAACTCGTCCGCCTCGCCGTCTCGCACGCCGTACCCGTCGGCGGCTTCACCGGCTGGCGCCAGGCCATGCCCGTCACCCAATGGTCCGTCACCAAAGCAGGAGATCCGACATGACCGTGTACTTCATCGGTGCGGGCCCCGGCGCCGCCGACCTGATCACCGTCCGCGGCGCGCGCACGCTCGCGTCGTGCGGCGTCTGCCTCTACGCGGGCTCGCTCGTGCCCCGCGAACTCCTCGCCGAATGCCCGCCGGACGCCCGCCTCGTCGACACCGCCCAGCTCGACCTGGACGCCATCACCGCCGAGGTCGTCCGCGCCCACGAGGAGGGCCACGACGTGGCCCGGCTGCACTCGGGCGACCCGTCCGTCTTCAGCGCCGTCGCCGAACAGATGCGGCGCCTGGACGCGGCGGGCATCCCGTACGAGATCGTGCCGGGCGTCCCGGCGTTCGCGGCGGCGGCCGCGGCGCTGAAGCGGGAGCTCACGGTCCCGACCGTCGGCCAGACCGTCATCCTCACCCGCATCTCCCAGCAGGCGACCCCCATGCCCGACGGCGAGGACCTCGCCACCCTCGGCCGCAGCGGCGCGCTCCTCGTCCTCCACCTCGGCGCACGCTACGTCGACCGGATCGTGTCCGAGCTCGTCCCCCACTACGGCGCCGACTGCCCGGCCGCGGTGGTGGCGATGGCCAGCCGCCCGGACGAACTCGTGCTGCGCGGCACGCTGGAGGACATCGCGGCGCAGGTGAAGTCGGCGGGCGTGACGCGCACGGCGGTCATCATGGTGGGTCGCGTCCTGGCGGCGACGGGCTTCCGCGACAGCCACCTGTACTCGGCGGAGCGCGACCGGCACGTCTGCTGACGCCGCGGGTTCGGACGTGGCCGGGGTCGGGGTCGGCCGGGTCAGTGGGCGCGGCGTCCCCCGGGGTGGGTGCGCTGCGCCGGTGGTGGGTGCGCTGCGCCGGTGGTGGGTGCGGGGGTCGGGGCCTCCGGAGGGGGGATCCCGGACTGCTGTCCTCACCGCGCTTCGCGCGAGTTGCGTCGCTTTACGTCCGGTCACCCCCCTCCTCCGACCCCGCCCCCCTCCCGCCGGGTGGGGCCCGTCCCGCCCAGTGGTCGCCCCACAGGCCGGTGACACTTGCGCCGGAGGGGCGGGCAGGGGTGGTGCGGAGTAGCGTGGCAGAGAGGCGACATGGCACCGATTTCACAGGCCGGAGGCCACCCATGGACGTCCTGGTCCTCGTCGGACGCATCCTCTTCACGATCCTCTTCCTCGGCTCGGCGCTCAACCACCTGACGCAGACCAAGCAGATGGCCGCCTACGCCGGTAGCCGCGGCATTCCCGCCGCGATGGCCACGCCGGCCACCCTGCTCACCGGGCTGCTGCTCCTGGCGGGCGGGCTGAGCGTGCTCCTCGGCATCTGGGCCGATCTCGGGGCGCTGCTGCTGGCGGTGTTCCTGATCCCGACCGCGCTGGTGATGCACGCGTTCTGGAAAGAGGAAGGCGACGCCAGAACCCCGGAGATGCTCCACTTCATGAAGGATCTCGCCCTGGGCGGGGCGGCGTTGATGCTGCTCGCCTTCTTCTCGTACACCGGCGACGAACTGGGTCTGACGATCACTGGCCCCTTGTTCGACATCACCTGAGCGGGCCACCGGGGCAGGGGGACGCGCAGGGGTCGGCGCCGGGACCCCGAGCCCGGGCAGGGGGACGCGCAGGGGGTCGGGGCCGGGACGTAAAGCGTCGCAACTCGCGCGAAGCGCGGTGAGGACAGCAGTCCCGGACACGGCCACCGGAGCGGCACCCGGACACCGAACAACCAGGATCGGGCCACGCCCGGACGCGCGGCACCCGGACACCAGACGACACGGCACGGGCCGCGCCCGGAAACCGGGACCGTACCCGGAGGCGTAAACCGGTCCGCCGCCCGCCCAAGGGCTACGCGCGGCCCACGATCGCGCCCGCGCGGTCCACGCACACCACGTCCACCGCCACCGGCGCGCCCCGGAGGACCGCGAGGGCCTGGTCGCGGGCCGCTGCCGCGACCAGGTCGCCGAGGGGGACGCCGGCCGCGCCGCACAGCTGGAGCGCGGCGAGCCCCGTGTTGGCCGCGGCGACCTCCGCCGCGAGCGTCTCGTCCGCGCCGCCGCGCCGCGCCAGGTCCGCGAGGAACGACTTGTCGACCTGGGAGCGGCCCGAGTGGAGGTCCAGGTGACCGGCGGCCAGCTTCGAGAGTTTGGCGAAGCCACCGCAGACGGTGAGGCGTTCGACGGGATGGCGCCGCACGTACTTGAGCACCGCGCCCGCGAAGTCGCCCATGTCGAGCAGCGCGTCCTCGGGCAGCCCGTAGAGGGAGACGACGGTCCGCTCCGACGTGGAGCCCGTGCAGCCGGCGAGGTGCGTGCGGCCCGCCGCGCGGGCGACGTCCACGCCGCGCCGGATCGAGTCGATCCACGCCGAGCACGAGTACGGGACGACGATCCCCGTCGTACCGAGGATGGACAGCCCTCCGAGGATGCCGAGCCGCGGGTTCCAGGTGGAGCGGGCGATGTCCTCGCCGTGGTCGACGGAGACGGTGATCTCGACGTCCCCGGCGCCGCCGTGCCGCGCGGCGACCGCGGCCACGTGGTCGCACATCATCTGCCGCGGTACGGGGTTGATCGCGGGCTCACCGACGTCGAGGGGCAGCCCCGGCCGGGTGACCGTGCCGACCCCCGGCCCCGCCCGGAAGACGACCCCGGAGCCGGCCGGCAGCAGCCGTACCGTCGCGCGGACCAGCGCGCCGTGCGTGACGTCCGGGTCGTCGCCGGCGTCCTTGACGATCCCGGCCATGGCCGAGTCGGCGGAGTCGGCGGGGAGCGACTCGGCGGCCAGGGCGAACGCCGGTGTCTGGCCCTTGGGGAGCGTGATCGTCACCGGGTCGGGGAACTCGCCGGTCAGCAGCGCCGTGTACGCCGCGGTCGTCGCGGCCGTCGCGCAGGCACCGGTGGTCCAGCCGGGCCGCAGACCGGTGTGCTTGAGTTGGGCGTCACGCCCTCCGCTCGACTCAGTCATGGACGGATCCGATGCACGTACTGGTCCTCGGCGGTACCACCGAGGCCCGGCGGCTCGCCGGGACACTGCACGCCCTGCCGGGTGTGCGCGTCACGAGCAGCCTCGCCGGCCGGGTCGCCACTCCCAGGATGCCTCCCGGGGAGGTCCGGGTGGGAGGTTTCGGCGGGGCCGAGGGCCTGGCGCGATGGCTGTGCGAGCACGAGGTCGGCGCGGTCATCGACGCCACCCATCCTTTCGCCGGAACGATCAGTTTCAACGCGGCCCGGGCCGCCGCCGACGCCCATGTTCCCCTGCTGGCGCTGCGCCGCCCCGGCTGGGCCCCGGACGAGGGCGACGACTGGCACCCCGTCGGCTCCCTGGAGGAGGCCGCAGAGACGGCCCGCACGCTCGGCAGCAGGGTGTTCCTGACCACCGGCCGCATGGGGCTCGCCTCCTTCGCGCACATCGACGACGTCTGGTTCCTGGTGCGGTCCGTCGACGCCCCAGAGGGTCCGCGTCCGCCCCGTACGGAGGTGCTGCTGGACCGGGGTCCTTTCACCCTCGACGGCGAGCGTGAACTGCTGCGCCGGCACCGCGTCGACGTGCTCGTCACCAAGGACAGCGGCGGCGCGGCGACCGCGCCGAAGCTGACGGCCGCGCGGGAGGCGGGCGTGCCCGTGGTGATCGTGCGCCGCCCGCCGGTCCCGGACGGGGTGCCGGTCGCCGCCGGCCCCGAGGAGGCCGCCGCCTGGCTGGCGGCCTACTCCGGGTAGCGCCGCGGGGTCCAGACGATCTCCTCGCCGTCGCCCCTGCGCACGACCTGGGTCTGCGACGAACCGATCAGCAGAATGGTGCGCATGTCGACCTGGGCCGGGTCGAGTTCGCCGAGCCGTACGATCCGTACGCTCTCCTCGGGCCCGCCGATGTCCCGGCCGAGCACGACGGGGGTGTCGGGCGCGCGGTGTCCGAGGAGCAGTTCGCGGGCCTTGCCGACCTGCCAGGTCCGGCTGCGGGAACCCGGGTTGTAGAGAGCGAGCACCAGGTCGGCAGCGGCCGCGGCGGCCAGTCGCTCCGCGATGACCTCCCAGGGCTTGAGCCGGTCGGAGAGCGACAGGACGGCGTAGTCGTGGCCGAGCGGCGCGCCGGCCTTCGCGGCGGCGGCGTTGGCGGCGGTGACGCCGGGGAGCACCCGTACGGGCACGTCCTTGTACGGGTCCTGGGACGCCACCTCCAGCACGGCGGTGGCCATGGCGAAGACGCCCGGGTCGCCGCCGGAGACGACGGCGACACGGCGCCCGCGCCGGGCGAGGTCGAGCGCGAACTCGGCGCGCTCGGACTCGACCTTGTTGTCGGAGCCGTGCCGGATCTGGCCCGGCCGCTGCGGCACCCGGTCCACGTAGGTGGTGTAGCCGACGAGTTCGTCCGCGTCGGCGAGTGCGCGCCGGGTCTCGGGGGTGAGCCACAGGGGGCCCGCGGGCCCGGTGCCGACGACGACGACCTCGCCGCGGCCGGTGTCCGGGCGGGGGTTGGCGATCCGGCTGGGCACGACGGCGACGGAGAAGTACGGCACGGACTCCGGGTCGATGCCGGCCAGTCGACCGGTGCGTTCGCCGCTCATCGTGGCCCGCTCGACGTAGCGGGCCTCGTCCAGCCGGCCGGACGTCTCCATCGCCCTGCGGACGGCGGGGAAGGTGCGGCCGAGCTTCATCACCACGGCCGAGTCGGTCGCGGCGAGGCGTGCGGTCAGCTCCTCCTCCGGCAGCGTGCCGGGGATGATCGTCAGCACCTCCTCCGCCTCGCAAAGCGGGGTGCCGAGCCGGGCGGCCGCGGCGCTGACGGAGGTGACGCCGGGGATGACCTCGGTCGGGTAGCGGTGCGCGAGCCGCTTGTGCATGTGCTGGTACGAGCCGTAGAAGAACGGGTCGCCCTCGGCGAGCACGGCGACGCTGCGGCCGGCGTCGAGGTGCGCGGCGAGCCGGGCGGCGGCCTGCTCGTAGAAGTCGTCGAGCGCGCCGCGGTAGCCGCCGGGATGGTCGGTCGTCTCGACGGTGATCGGGTACATCAGGCGCTCCTCGATGTGCTCGGGGCGCAGATGCGGTGCGGCGATCGACCGGGCGATGGACCGGCCGTGGCGGGCGCAGTGGTACGCGATGACGTCGGCCTCCGCGATGACGCGGGCCGCGCGCAGGGTCATCAGCTCCGGGTCGCCGGGGCCGAGCCCGACGCCGTACAGCCGGCCGGTGCCCGCGGTGCCGGGGTTCGCGTCGCCGGTGTTCCGGGTGCCGTCGCTCACGTTGTCGCCGTTCCGGCGGTCGTCGTTCTGGTTGTCGGCCACTACTCCGCCTCGCTCGCGATCGCGTTGACTGCGGCGGCGGCCATCGCGCTGCCGCCCCTGCGCCCGCGCACCACCAGGTGTTCCAGGCCCAGCGGGTGCGCGGCCAGCGCGTCCTTCGACTCGGCCGCGCCGATGAAGCCGACGGGCACGCCGATGACCGCCGCCGGGCGCGGCGCGCCCTCCGCGATCATCTCCAGCAGCCGGAACAGCGCGGTGGGCGCGTTGCCGACGGCGACCACAGAGCCTTCGAGGCGGTCCCGCCACAGTTCGAGGGCGGCGGCGGACCGGGTGGTGCCCATCTTCGCGGCCAGGTCCGGCACGGACGGGTCGGACAGCGTGCAGATCACCTCGTTGTCGGCGGGCAGCCGCTTGCGGGTGACGCCGCTGGCGACCATCTGCGCGTCGCAGAGGATCGGCGCGCCGGAGCGCAGGGCTGCGCGGGCACGGACGACGACGTCCGGGCTGTGGACGAGGTCGCGGACGAGGTCGACCATTCCGCAGGCGTGGATCATGCGGACCGCGACCTGTGAGACGTCGGCCGGGAGTCCGGCGAGGTCCGCCTCCGCGCGGATCGTGGCAAAGGACTGGCGGTAGATGGCCGCGCCGTCCTTCTCGTACTCGAACACGGTGCTCTCGCTCACTTCGTCGGGGCCTTGGTCGGCGTATTCGTGATGGTGCGCGCCGCCGCGAGGGCGTCGGCGAGTTCGGGGAGGGGGACGGCACGGGGCGGGGCGCCGGGTGCGGACACCTCGTACCGGCCGTCGCCGGTCGCGACGACGTCGACCCAGGCGCCGCGGGGGTGGCCGCAGCGGCGTTCGCAGCCCGACCAGTGGACGGGCAGGCCGCCCACGCCGGCAGAGAGATGACCGGTGGCGTCGGCGCGCACGTCGGCGAGGGACTTGGCACAGCCGGGGCGCCCGGTGCAGGCGCCGACGCCGAGCCAGGGCGAGTCGGGATCGGTGACGAGCCCTGCGCCGGCCAGCACGTCCAACTGCTCGGGCCCGGCACCCGGCACGACGACCCCACGCCACGGAGTGACGCGCAACTCGCCGGTGCCGTGCCGCTCGGCGACCTCGGCGACCAGCCGCCACTGGACGGCGCTGAGCCGTCCGAGCGGCGCGACCACGTACAGCCCCCCGGGTCCGGCCCCGGGCACGGGCCCGTCCCCCACGTCCGCAGGCTCCGGCGTGCCCGCGCACGCGACGTCGCACAGGCCCGCCGCCGCGGCCCGCGCGGTGAGGTCCGCGGCCGACACCCCGTGTTCCGGCGGGAGTTCGCCGACCCGCCACGCGCGCGTGAAGCTCACGTCGGCCGCGTCGAGGAACGCCTCCGCCGCGAGCAGCATCGCGCGCGGCCCGTCCTCGGCGCGGACGCGTACCGCCGCGTCCCCGACGCTCACGCGCACCGCCGCGCCGCCCGGCTGTGCGAGCAACATCACATCCGCGGCGAACTCGGCCATGTCCCCGCGGCCGTCGTCCAGCGCGAACAGGAAGCGTCCCGAGAGCTCCGGCGCACGCTCGCTCGCGCACAGCAGCGCGTCCAGTTCCCGTACGAGCGGCTGCACGTCCAGGTGCCCCCGGCCGTCGAGTCCGGACAGCGGGGAGGCGACGACGTTGCGTACGCGTTCGTGGCGGGGCGCGGGCAGCAGGCCGGCCGTGTCCAGCAGCCGGGCCAACTCCCCCGCGCAGCCCGGTTCGAGGCCCCTCAGCTGGAGGTTGCCCCGGGAGGTGATGTCCAGCGCGCCGTCGCCGAGGCGCTCGGCCGCGTCGGCGAGCGCGTACGCCTGCGCGGCGCTCAGGACGCCGGCCGGGACGCGGACGCGCGCCAGCGCACCGTCGTCCGCGTTGTGCAGACGCAGTGCGCCGGGGCAGGCATCACCGCGGTCCCGGACGGGAGTTGCGGAAGTTACGGGAGTTTCGTCCGGGTCCGGGCGGTTCGAGGGGGCCGGAGGCATGGCGGCGAGCATACCGACCATCACACAGGCCCCCCTCGCCCCCGGCCCGCTCGGGCGCCCTACCCGTGCAGGTGACCGGCCTACTATGCTGCTCGGCGGGTCGAACGGCCCACCACCGCCGAAGACGGCGTCAGGGGAGGAAGCCCGGTGAGATTCCGGCGCGGTCCCGCCACTGTGAGCCCGACACCTGTCGGGTGAGCCAGGAACTCCCGCCGTCCTCACCAGCCCGGGGCGCGGAAACCCCGAGGAAGGCCAGACGCCGCATGTCGCACTCGCCCGAAGGACACCCCGCACCCCCGGGCATCCTGCTCCTGTCGACGTCCGACACCGACCTGCTGAGCGCACGCGCCGCGGCCGGCCCGGTCCCGTACCGCTTCGCGAACCCGTCCCGGCTGGCACTCGACGAGCTGCCCGCCCTGCTGGAGGGCACGGCCCTGGTCGTCGTACGCCTCCTCGGCGGGCTGCGCGCCTGGCAGGAGGGCATCGACCTGCTGCTCGCGCAGGGCCAGCCCGTCGTCGTCCTCACCGGCGAACAGGCCCCCGACGCCCAGCTGATGGAGACCTCCACGGTCCCGATCGGAATCGCCGCGGAGGCCCACGCCTACCTCGCCCACGGCGGCCCGGCGAACCTGGAGCAGCTCGCCCGTTTCCTGTCGGACACGGTCCTGCTCACCGGCCACGGCTTCGACCCGCCGGCCGCCGCCCCCACCTGGGGCCGGCTCCCCCGCACCCCCCGCTCGGAGAACCCCGGCGGCCCGCTGATCGCGGTGCTCTACTACCGGGCCCACCACATGAGCGGCAACACCGCCTTCGTGGACGCCCTGTGCGGCGCGATCGAGGACGCCGGCGGCCGCGCCCTGCCGCTGTACGTGGCATCCCTGCGCGCCCCCGAGCCCGCGCTGCTGGACCAACTGCGGGAGACCGACGCCCTGGTGACGACCGTGCTCGCCGCGGGCGGCACCCGCCCGGCGGACGCGAGCGCCGGCGGTGACGACGAGTCGTGGGACGCGGGCGCGCTCGCCGCCCTCGACGTGCCCGTGCTGCAGGCGCTGTGCCTGACCGGTTCGCGCTCGGCGTGGGAGGAGAGCGACGAGGGCCTCTCCCCGCTGGACGCGGCGAGCCAGGTCGCGGTGCCCGAGTTCGACGGCCGGCTCATCACCGTCCCGTTCTCGTTCAAGGAGATCGACGAGGACGGCCTCCCGGCGTACGTCGCCGACCCCGAGCGCGCCGCCCGTGTCGCCGGCACCGCCGTCCGCCACGCCCGGCTGCGCCACATCCCGAACGCCGAGAAGCGCCTCGCGCTGGTGCTCTCCGCGTACCCGACCAAGCACTCCCGGATCGGCAACGCCGTCGGCCTGGACACCCCCGCCTCCGCCGTGTCGCTGCTGCGGCGGCTGCGCGAGGAGGGCTACGACTTCGGCGACGAGGCGGTCCCCGGCCTGGAGTCGGGCGACGGCGACGAGCTGATCTACGCGCTGATCGAGGCCGGCGGCCACGACCAGGAGTGGCTGACCGAGGAGCAGCTCGCCCGCAACCCGGTCCGCATCCCGGCCGCCGACTACAAGAAGTGGTACGCGGCCCTGCCGGCACAGCTGCGCGAGTCCGTCGAGGCGCACTGGGGCCCGCCGCCGGGCGAGATGTTCCTCGACCGGTCCCGCAATCCCGAGGGCGACATCGTGCTCGCCGCGCTGCGCCGCGGGAACCTGCTGATCCTGATCCAGCCGCCGCGCGGCTTCGGCGAGAACCCGATCGCGATCTACCACGACCCCGACCTGCCGCCCTCCCACCACTACCTGGCCGCCTACCGCTGGATCGCCGCCGCCGCGGCCGACGGGGGCTTCGGCGCCGACGCGATGATCCACCTGGGCAAGCACGGCAACCTGGAGTGGCTGCCCGGCAAGAACGCGGGCCTCTCCGCGTCCTGCGGCCCGGACGCCGCGCTCGGCGACCTGCCGCTGATCTACCCGTTCCTGGTCAACGACCCGGGCGAGGGCACCCAGGCCAAGCGCCGCGCGCACGCGACACTCGTCGACCACCTGGTGCCGCCGATGGCGCGCGCCGAGTCCTACGGCGACATCGCGCGCCTGGAGCAGCTGCTGGACGAGTACGCGCAGATCTCGTCCATGGACCCGTCCAAGCTGCCCGCGATCCGCGCGCAGATCTGGACCCTGATCCAGGCCGCGCGGCTCGACCACGACCTGGGCCTGGACGACCGCCCGGACGACGACGGCTTCGACGACTTCCTGCTGCACGTCGACGGCTGGCTGTGCGAGGTCAAGGACGCGCAGATCCGTGACGGTCTGCATGTGCTGGGCGGCGCGCCGACCGGCCCCGAGCGGGTCAACCTGGTGCTGTCCATCCTGCGCGCCCGCCAGATCTGGGGCGGCTCGCAGTCCCTGCTCGGCCTGCGGGAGGCGCTCGGTCTGGACGAGTCCGCCGCGACCCGTACGACCGCCGACGAGGCGGAGGCCACGGCCCGTGCGCTCGTCGAGGCGATGGAGGCGGCCGGCTGGGACCCGGCCGCGGTGCCGGACTCGCACGGCCCCGACGTCGCGGCGATCCTGCGGTTCGCCGCGACGGAGGTCGTGCCGCGCCTCGCCCGCACCACCGACGAGATCGACCACGCGGTGCACGCCCTGAACGGCGGCTTCGTCCCCGCAGGCCCGTCCGGCTCACCGCTGCGCGGCCTCGTCAACGTCCTGCCGACGGGCCGCAACTTCTACTCCGTCGACCCCAAGGCCGTCCCCTCGCGGCTCGCCTGGGAGACCGGCCAGGCCCTCGCGGAGTCGCTCCTCGAGCGCTACCGCGCCGACAACGGCGACTGGCCCACCTCCGTCGGCCTGTCCCTGTGGGGCACCAGCGCCATGCGCACGGCGGGCGACGACGTGGCGGAGGCGCTGGCCCTGCTCGGCATCCGCCCCGTGTGGGACGACGCCTCCCGCCGGGTCACCGGGCTGGAGCCCGTACCGCTCGCGGAGCTGGGCCGCCCCCGGATCGACGTCACCCTGCGCATCTCGGGCTTCTTCCGCGACGCGTTCCCGCACACGATCGGACTGCTGGACGACGCGGTCCGCCTCGCGGCCTCGCTCGACGAGCCGGCGGCGGACAACCTGATCCGCGCCCATGCCCAGGCCGACCTGGCGGAGCACGGCGACGAGCGCCGCGCCACGACCCGTATCTTCGGCTCCCGGCCGGGCACGTACGGCGCGGGCCTGCTCCAGCTCATCGACAGCCGCGACTGGCGCACCGACGCGGACCTGGCCGAGGTCTACACGGTGTGGGGCGGCTACGCGTACGGCCGCGGCCTGGAGGGCCGCCCGGCGCGGGCCGAGATGGAGACCGCGTACCGGCGGATCGCCGTCGCCGCGAAGAACACCGACACCCGCGAGCACGACATCGCCGACTCGGACGACTACTTCCAGTACCACGGCGGCATGGTCGCCACCGTCCGCGCGCTGCGCGGCACGGCCCCCGAGGCGTACATCGGCGACTCCACCCGCCCCGAGACGGTCCGCACCCGCACCCTCGTCGAGGAGACGTCCCGCGTCTTCCGCGCCCGCGTGGTCAACCCGCGCTGGATCGAGGCGATGCGCCGCCACGGCTACAAGGGCGCGTTCGAGCTGGCGGCCACCGTCGACTACCTCTTCGGGTACGACGCGACGACGGGCGTCGTCGCGGACTGGATGTACGACAAGCTCACCGAGACGTACGTCCTGGACCCGGAGAACCGCGCCTTCCTCCAGCAGGCCAACCCGTGGGCACTGCACGGCATCACGGAACGGCTCCTGGAGGCCGAGTCCCGCGGCATGTGGGCGAAGCCGGACCCGGCGGTACTGGAGCAGCTGCGGCAGGTCTTCCTGGAGACCGAGGGCGACCTGGAGGACGACGAGGCGTAGCGGGGTGGGCGGGCCCGGGCCGCGTCAGCGTGCGGCGGCGGCGCGGGCCCGCCGCTGCGCGGCCCAGATCATGCCGGGCGCGACCAGCATGACGGCGAGGCCGCCGAACCGTACGTAGTCCTGCCCCACCGGGTCCGCGACCAGGACCGCCGCGACGACCTGCGCCGCGAGCCCGGCGGCGACGAGCAGCTGCGCGTAGCCGAAGATCCGCGGCCGCAGGATGTGCTTGCGCTGGGCGGGCAGCAGCCAGCCGGTGCGTACGGCGAGGACGCCGAGCCCGGCCACGAACAGGGCGAGCACGCCGACCGTGACTCCTACGTACAGGTTCATCGCCCCACCCTTGCCGTGCCGTGCCGTGTCGCGCTGTGAAGTGCTGTGAAGTCAGCAGATCATGCCACAGCGGCCGCCTCTGGACCCTAGGGCCCGGTCACGGTCAGGCTCCAGTTCCCTTCCGAGCTCACGTTGACGTAGTACGGCCCCTCGCTGCGCATCCTCGCGACGGCCGAGCCCTCGAAGTCGCGGGTCTCGTTGAAGACCAGATCCTGGGGCCTGCCCTTGGCGTCGATGACCGAGACGACGAAGTCGCTGTCGCCGGTGTGGGTGGCCGCGACGGAGACCGCTCGGTCCGCGTCGAAGGGCCCTTCGAGACGGTCCCCGCTGCCCGACCAGTTCTGCGGCAGCACGGCGGCGGACGACGGGTCGCCGGGCTGCGCGATCTCGACGGTCCAGGCAGCGTCCGCGATCACCTGGAGCACATGGTCCCCGGCGCTCACCCCGACGCCCTTGCTGCCCTCGTACGACCCGGTCCGGTCGACGACGAGGTCCTTCACCTGGCGCCGGTCGTCGACGATCTCCACGATGAAGTCCCCCGTACAGGACACGCACTCAGACCGCACCACGGCCAGCCCGCCGGTCAGCGCGAACTGCTCCGTCACCTCCTGCCCCGTCCCCCTGAGCGTGATCGGCGGCACGGACGGCGTCGGCTGCTGCACACCCGCGACGCCGGTCAGCGCCACGACCAGCAGCACCACGACGGCGACGACGCCCCGTACGTCCTTCCGGCGCTCGGCCATGTTCCCGGCTCCCTTCCCAGCCCCACCTCCACCATCCGCCCCTCATGTCCCCGCGCAACTCGACCCCTCCCCCGGTCACGGCCGCCGCCCGTCCAGCCGCCGCTGCACCGCCCAGCGCGTAATGCCGCCGACGACGAGCGAGACGACGACGGCACCCGAGTCGATGACATGGGGCAGCCCCGGAAAGAATGCGAAGAAGCCCAGCGCCACCACCACTCCCCCGACGAACCCCCCGAACCCGACCCGCCGCACACTGACCGTTGCCGCGGGCAAGTGACCGCAAGCCGCCCCACCCGGGCGGGCCGCCGTCCCGGGCGGTGGGGCGCCCTACCGCGGGCCCGCGGTCGTTTCCTCGTGTGCGGCCAGGGCACTCGTCGCACCGCAGCCCCGGGCGGGACCACGGCGGAGGGCGTTGCGACAAGGAGGCCCTTATGAAGATCGGCATCATCGGCGCAGGCCACATCGGGTCCACCCTGGCCCGTCACTTCGTGCGGATCGGTCATGACGTGGTCATCAGCAACTCCAGGGCGCCCGAGACGCTCGCCGGGCTCGTGGACGAGATCGGCGGCGGGCTGCGGGCGGTCACCGCGCGGGAGGCGGCCGAGTTCGGGCAGGTCGTCGTCGTGAGCATCCCGTACGGGCGTTACAAGGAGCTGCCGGCGGACGCCCTCAAGGACAAGATCGTGATCGACACCTGCAACTACTACCCCGAGCGCGACGGCCAGGACCCCGACCTGGACAACGACAGCACCACGTCCAGCGAGAAGATCCGGGCCCACACGGACTCCGATCTCGTGAAGGCGTTCAACGCGATCCACTGGAAGACCCTGCGCGACCGGGGCCACGACAAGGGCGACCCGGACCGGCTGGCCATCCCCATCTCCGGGACCGACACGGAGGCCAAGGCCGTGGTCGCCGGGCTCATCCGGGACATCGGGTTCGACCCGGTGGACGCGGGCGACATCGGTCACGGCGGCCGCAGCCATCAGCCGGGCTCGCGCCTGTACGGGGCCGAGATGTCCGCGCACGAGATGAACGACCTGCTCCGGGCAGGCGCCGCGGCGTGACCGGGGTCGCCGGCCCAACGGGGCGCACCGACCGACCAGGAACCGACCAGGAGGCGAACATGGCCACGACCACGTCCGTGAAGGACATGCTGAACACCTACCCGGCCGACCTCGGCAACGTCGACCGCGAAGCCCTCACCCGGTGCATCGAGGAGTGCGTCGCCTGCGCCCAGGCGTGCACCGCCTGCGCGGACGCGTGTCTGTCCGAGGGCATGGTGGGCGACCTGACGAAGTGCATCCGCACCGACATGGACTGCGCCGACATCTGCACCGCCACCGCCGCCGTGCTCTCGCGCCACACCGGCTACGACGCGAACATCACGCGCGCGATCGTGCAGGCGTGCGCCACCGCCTGCAAGGCGTGCGCGGACGAGTGCGCGCGCCACGCGGACATGCACGAGCACTGCCGTATCTGCGCCGAGGCGTGCCGCAGCTGTGAGCAGGCGTGCAACGACCTCCTGGCGACCCTCGGATAGCGCCCGGACAGCGCCCCTCGGGCAGAACCGGCAACCCCCGCCCGCCGCAAGGGAGTCGGGCACCCGCCCGCTCCCGAGGCGGCGCAGAAACCGGTGCAAAAACCGGTCCGCGCGCCGCCCGGAACGCCCCCGTGACGGCCCTGCGCGGTGCCGTGCGCCCCGGCGCACGCCCCCCGCGGGTGACGCCCTTCCCGCCGTCGCCGTCGCCCCGCCCGCACGCGCCTACACCTTCGCCGTACCCACCCTGACCTGGGCTTTCACCCCGCAAGGCCGTACCGTTGCGGTTACGCGGAAGGGGGCCGGATGGACCGGAACATACGCACGGTCGACGACGTACTGAAGCTCATGGACACGCTGTTCGCGCCTGCGGCGGACCGCTGGACGGCCCAGGGCGCCGCCTGGTGGGACGACTTCTACACCGACCGCACCAGACCGGTGCCGTTCTTCGTGGAGAAGGCCGACGAGAATCTGGCCGCGTACCTCGAGCAGGGTCTGCTCACCCCCGGCCGGGCGCTCGACCTGGGCTGCGGCCCGGGCCGCAACGCCCTGCGCCTCGCGGCCGCCGGGTTCGACGTGGACGCCGTCGACCTGTCGCCGACGGCCCTCGACTGGGCGCAGGAGCGCGCCCGCGAGGCGGGCGCCGAGGTCCGTTTCCACTGCGGCGACGCCTTCGAGCTCACCGCTACGGAACTGACCGGCCCGTACGACCTGATCTACGACTCCGGGTGCTTCCACCACCTGCCGCCGCACCGCCGCGTCAGCTATCTCGCTCTGCTCGACCGGGCCCTCGCGCCCGGCGGCCGCTTCGCGCTCACCTGCTTCGCGTCCGGCGCGATGGGCAGCGAACTCCCGGACGCGGACTTCTACCAGGGCCGCCCGGGCCTGCACGGCGGGCTCGCCTACACGCCGGAGTCCCTGCGCCGGATCTTCTCCGATCTGACGGAGGTGGAACTGCGCCGTATGCACGACGAGGCCCCGGACTCCGCGTACTTCGGCGAGCCGTTCCTGTGGACGGCCCTGTTCCGCCGCTGACCCGGACCGCGACCCGGGTCAGCGACGCCTCGCGGAGGACTACCGCGCCACGAACTGCGTCAGGATGGCCTGCACCTCGTAGATGTCGACGCCCTTGGTGAACGTCTTCTCGATCGGCGCGGGAGTGCCGGAGATCCAGATCTTGAGCTCCGCGTCGAGGTCGAACGTACCGGCGGTCTCGACGGCGAAGTGCGTGATGCTGCGGTACGGGATCGAGTGGTACTCGACCTTCCGCCCGGTGATGCCCTGCTTGTCCACGAGGATCAGCCGGCGGTCGGTGAACAGCATCGTGTCGCGTATGAGCACGTACGCGGCCTGCACCTGCTCGCCGTGCCCGAGGAGTCGCGCGTACTCCTGCTGCGCCTGGCCCGGATCGACCGTGTGCGCGTTCCCGAAAAGTGCCATGGATGCCCCCACCCGTTGAAGTCACAAGATTTTCACACTGTATAGCGGAGCCGTACAGCCGAGCCGTGTGGCTGAGCCCGCCGCAAGTCCGCCGGCACGGCACCCGGTTGCCGGCGCCCGTTCCGGCCCGCCTCCACACCCCGTCACGGCGTCCCGCCGCGGCCGCCGTTACCCGCCCGGCCGCGCCCCGGATGCCCTGACCCGGGCGAGGCGGCAAGGTGGCCTTCGCCAGGCCCTTCACCAGGACCCTTCCGACCGGACGAGGAGCGCCCATGTCCGTGACCCCCTACCGGCATGCCGCCGTCGCTGCGGGGACCGTGCTCCTCGCCCTCACCGCCGCGGGCTGTTCGGGCCTCGACCGGACCGCGGTGGGGACGTTCATCTACGAGGGCGGGCACGACCACCACACGACGGTGACGAGCCCCCGGATCACGGGCTGCCACCGCTTCGAGCCACCGGGCGCGGTCGCGGTCGAGAACAACACGGAGGCCGACGCCCTCCTCTACCCGACGGACGACTGCTCCGGCGAGTCGATCTACGTCCCCTCGAAGATGTCCGACGTCCCCGCCCCGAACGCGGGTCCCTGGCTCAGTTACAGCTTCGTCCACTGAGCCTGCTCACTGACGCTCGACGTGCTCATGGACTCCGGTCCGTGACGTGATCGTGCACGAGGAGGCGGAGTCCGGCGACGGCGTCTGAGTGCCTGACGCACGGCTGTCCTCGATAGCGGCCGAGGCCGACTACCGGGCTTCGGCAGCAATCGGTACTCGGAGGGTGCGTACTTGCCCCGTGGTCCTTCCGTCGACCGGCAGAGCAGACTGCGCTGGTGACCTCCTGCAGACAGCCACCGCCCCCGCCCGGACGAGCAACCGCACATCGGCACCGCCCGGGGGGCGGAGGCGCGGGGGCAGCCACGAGTGACCCCACCACGAGCGGGGCAGCGGCCCCGCCTCACCCGTCTCGTGGTCGCTCCCCGTCGGAGCCCTCGATACGGCCTGCCTCACTGGCGTAGATGCCGTACAGGGTCCACCCGAGCAGGGCGAACCCGGTCACGAACGCGACGGGCATCAGGACGGTGAGCACGCTCCGGTCCGCTTCCAGGGCTTGTAGTCCCCAGGCGATGAGGAGCCCGCCGCCGAGCCAGAGCATGACGATCCCGAAGCGCCTGGAGACGAAGCGGGCACTCACCCCGGCGGGCACGGCGCCGGGCTTCTGCTGGGTGAACCACTCTCCGATCCGCCACGGGTTGACGACGAGCAGAAGCCCTCCGACGAGGCAACAGACGCCGCCCAACAACACCGTGACCCCCAGTGGCTCGTCGTGCTGCTCGTCGCGCACGCGCCCTCACGATACGGCCGGCCAAACGCCCCGGCGGGGTGGTCCTCGTCAGGCGAACTGGCCGGGCCGGTAGTCGCCGGCGGGCTGCCGGACCATGACGTTCACGCGGTTGAAGGCGTTGATGAGGGCGATGAGCGAGACGAGCGCGGCGAGTTGCTCCTCGTCGTAGTGCTTGGCGGCGTTCGCCCAGGCCTCGTCCGTGACGCCACCGGCCGCGTCGGCGATACGGGTGCCCTGCTCCGTCAGCTCCAGCGCGGCGCGCTCGGCGTCGGTGAACACCGTGGCCTCGCGCCAGGCAGCGATCAGGTTGAGCCGCGTCGAGGTCTCCCCGGCCTCCGTGGCCTCCTTGGTGTGCATGTCGGTGCAGAACCCGCAGCCGTTGATCTGGCTGGCGCGGATCTTCACGAGCTCCTGCGTCGCGGCCGGCAGCGCCGAGTCCGAGACCGCCTTGCCCGAAGAGACGAGGTGCCTCACGAACTTGGCCGCGACCGGGTTGCCGAAGAGGTTCAGACGAGCATCCATGGTGCGCTCCTAGGCGTCGTTGTGGTGCTTACACCTGTCTGACGGAGCAACTCGACACGATGTGACACGCCTTGATGTGACGCCCGTCACCTGCTGCCGTGCAGTCGGCAGGGACCGCCCCGGGCGGCCGTGAACCGGCCTGCCGGATGCGCGCCCGCAACCCGTCCTCTCCAGCCACAAGCTGATCGACGCCGTGATCCACTGCTGTGACAGGATGCGCTTCGGTTCTGGGCCGCGCGAACACGGCGGGCCCGTTGAGCGGAGCGAGAAGCGCTATGCGAACGGAACACGCGAAGGTCCGGAACACCTTCAGTTGCAGTGGCGACAACTGTTCCGCCTCGCTCTCCCACGCCGCCTCCCCCGTATCCGTGCCCTCGTGAGACCACTCCACCCACCGAAGGATGAACGAACCATGGACAGACGTGCCCTGATGCTGGCGACCGGCGGAGTGTTCGGCGGGCTCGGTGCCACCCAGGTGCTGGCGGGTTCGGCGGCCGCGGCCGCCGAAGCGGACGCAATGGTGGGCACCGTCTTCGACGTGCGTGCCTACGGCGCCGTCGGGGACGGAGTCGCCGACGACACCGCGGCATTCCGTGGTGCGCTGACTGACGCGCGTGCCGTGGCCGGGGGTGGGGCGACGCTGCTGGTGCCGCCAGGCACGTACGCACTCGGAGAATCCCTGCTGCTCGGCCACGGTATGACCGTGCAGGCATACGGGGCCCGGCTATTCCGGACCGGCAACACTTCGGCCCTGATCAAGAACTATACGAGCAGCATGCCGGCGGTCGCCGGCTACGGCGGAGCCGGGAACATATCCGTGTTCGGCGGCACGTGGGACATGCGCGGCAGCCGGTTCACCTCGACATGCCCTGGCTTCGTGTTCACTCATGCCGACGGTGTCACGGTCCGGGACGCCGCCATCCTCGACGTTCCCGAGGCACACGCGATCGAACTGAACGCAATGCGGCGGGTCAGGATCGTCGACTGTCTCTTCGACGGCGTGTACGCCGCACCCGGCGAGCCGACCGTACGGTATCGGCGGGAGGCGGTACAGATCACCGGCGCGACCAACTCCTACAACCTGCCCGCGCCCGACTATGACGGCACGCCCTGCGAGGACGTGCTGATCACCGGGTGCACGATGCGCAATTCCTCTTCCGCCACTGCACCGTACGACGCGCTGTGCGGGGACCACTATGTCGCCTCGGCGGGCGCTCCGCGGCCGCTTCACCGGAACATCCGTGTGCTGGGCAATCGCGTGGAGAGCAGTTCCGCGTACGGCGTCCGCGCTACCGACTGGCAGCAGTCGCTGATCGCCGACAACACGATCGACTCGGCGTCGGTCACCGGCATCTACGTCAGCTCCGGTTCCGGCAACGCGCTGCAGGACATAGCCGTCACCGGCAACACCATCCGCGGCACGGGCTCGGGCGGCGCGATCGTGGTGTCCAACGCCGATGCGGGACGCAACAGTTCGGTGATCGTCAGCGGCAACCTGATCCGCGCGACGAACGGCGAGACGGCGATCTACGTCGGGCAGACGGACGGAGCCTCGGTCACTGGCAACATGATCGACACGACCCGCCATCCCTCCGGCGGGAACTGCCAGGGCATCCAGTTGCAAGGGTCGCCGGACGCCGTGGTCACAGGCAACTATCTGTCGGACATCGACGGCGACGGTATCGGAATCGACAGCGGCTCGACGGGAACCGTCGTCGCCCACAACACCGTGCTGAACGCGACCCGCAACGGCATCTCGGTGGCCTCCTCCGACGTTGCCGTCCGCGACAACCGGATCAGCGGTGCGGGCGCCACCGAACAGACCGGGACCTATGCGATCCGTATCGGTGGCAACGCGGCGAACGTGTCCTGCCAGGGCAACACGTCTCGCGTCGGCGAGGGCGGAACGGCCGAAGCGGGGGTGGCCGTGATGGCCGGCAGCAAGGGAGCGTGGATCACCGGCAACGACCTACGCGGCTGGGGCGCCGCTGCGGTCCTCGACCGCGGGACGGCGACGGTGGCGAACGGAAATCTCAGCTGAACCAAGGGGCCTCACCAGACCTCCGCACGGTCCACCCATATGGGCCGCGCGGAGGCCCGGCGCCGGCCGCCCCTCCCCTTACGTCCACCCGTCCAACATCGACCGCACTGGACCAGGCAGGTATCGCTGCCCAATCGCCCACCTTGTCGGGCAGGGACCGGGCCCGACGTCCCTCTGCCCTTCAGCTCTGGCCGGCACGGTCGGCGGCGACCATACCGACCCCACCGGCCCCGCCTGACTCGACCGGTTCGGGCTGGGGTTCGCGTCGTGGTTCCGGCAGACGCACCGACACCGGCGTCCGGTCCCACAGCCTGGTGGTCCGTACGTAGCCGTAGATCACCGAGCCCGTCGCCAGCACGAGCAGCGGCCCGTACACCCAGGGCTGTTCGGCCATCTGCACCGGCAGGTAGCGATACGACACCAGGAACGCGATGAAGACCGCGGTGCCGTAGGCGACCAGCTGGATGCCCCGCCGGTCCCAGCCGCGGTCGAGCGCGCGGAGCGCCGTCTCGATGGTGAGCGTGAAGACCACACCGGCGATGATGTCCGCGCCGTAGTGGTAGCCGAAGCCCAGCGTCGCGCCGAGCGTGGCGATCAGCCAGAACGTGCCCAGGCAGCGCAGGGCCCACGGGCCCTTGAGGGAGTGGATGAAGATCGCGGTGGCCCACGCCGTGTGCAGACTGGGCATGCAGTTGCGCGGGGTGAACCCGTCGAAGGGCATCGGCTGCGGGGTGCCGACCGGCGGCGGCGTCTCCGGCCACAGGTCGGCGATCGCCCACTGCGCGCCGTCGGCGCCGTAGACGAAGACCGGTCCGACCACCGGGAAGATCATGTAGATGCCGGGCCCGAGCAGGCCGATGACCAGGAATGTACGCACCAGGTGGTGGCCCGGGAAGCGGCGCTCGACCGCCACGTTGCGCAGCTGGTAGAGCGCGACGACGACCGCGGCCACCGCGAGCTGGACGTAGACCCAGTCGAGGACGTGGGCGCCGACCGGGCCGGTGGCCTCGACGATCCGGCCCACCACCCACGACGGGTCGCCCAGCGCGCGATCGGCGGCCGCGACGTACTGGTCGAGCACCGTCGGGCGCGTCTCGGACGTGATCAGCAGCCAGGTGTAGCCGGTCTTGCGGCCGGTCACCAGCAGCAGGGCCAGTCCGACGCCCTTCAGCAGCAGGGCACGGTCGCGGCCGGTACGGTGCGTGATGGCGATGACGCCGCAGGCCAGCGTCACCCACAGCGCGCCGTTGCCGACCATCATCTGGGCGCCCACGGCCCAGCGCACCAGCCAGAAGACGACGTCGATGCCGATCGCGGCACCGACCGCGATGAAGCGCTGGCGCCAGGTGAGCACCACCATCATCAGGGCCATGCTGACGTACAGCACCGTCCCCGATTTGGGGGCGAATATGACCTCGCGCGCCTGGTCGGTGATCGGCCCGCGCTCGCCGTACCGACGCGCGGTGATCTCCAGCGCGACGAGGAACGCGAGGCCCACCGCGCTCACCGCGACCCACAGCAGGACGCGCGGTTGACGCCATGCAGCCGGCGGCCGAGGGCTGCTGCCTTGCCGCGAAGACCCTCGCGTTAGTGTGGATGTCAATTTTTCAGCCGATTTGTGATGTTTACATATGATCGTTATGAGCTCGAACATGCTAGCGGAACAAGCGGGTTCCGCTCATCACGTATAGCTGAAATACAGCGATGTGCTTCTCTCTGGCCACGGCGCGTCCACGGTGGTCATGTAATGCCGGGGGCGGCGGGCGGCTCCGTGAGCCGGAACGCCGCCGGGCACAGAGTGGGGCGTCTGCGCGCCCGTGCCTCAGAGCGCAACGCACTCGCTCACGAAGTCGCCGGCAGCCATTCCATAGCGGAGCACGACGTGTGCCGGCCGAATCTCAGTCCGCGAAGAAAGCGCGACACGGGGGAAGCCCGCGCCGCGCTCTCATCCTCTCAGGCATCTCCCCTTCGCTGCCCAGTGATCAACTTGTCACGGACTCTCGGTGAAGCGGACGGACCAGGCGTAGCCGCTCAAGCCGTCGTGCGGCACCCGCCGGACCTCTCTGACCTGGCACCTGTCGTGGGCGTACTTGAGGGCAAACCGGTCGAGGCGCTGCGCGTCGGTGAGATCCTCCATGGACAGAGGCGCTCCGACGACGAGGTCTTCGTGAAGGACTTCGTCCGGGGCTTCTCCGTTCGAGCAGGCCGAGCAATGATGCGTTTTCGGTAGGGCCATACGTTCAGTGTCCTCCTAACCCGCCGGCTATGACGTTCACAAGCGCACTTGGCCGCCCTGCGGAGCTCAGCCGCCGGTCGCTGCGAGCTGCCGTCGGGCTGTTTGCCGTATCCCGCCCGCTGCTCAGCACGCCCACCACGCACGGCCATCGAAGCTCGATCGCCCGGCGAAACGACGCTGATCCCGGAGGCCTGCAACAGAAACCGGCTGGCCGTCACTGCTCGTCTCGACTGCCGCAGCCAACGCGCTTGGGGGACGTGAAAACTTCAGCCCCGAGATACCAGCTCGATCTTGATCGGCGCAGCCGACTCCAGGTCGATCGTCTCTCCGTCGTCATTGCTCACGGGCTCATGCGGATGATCCGCGGGAAGCACGATCAGCATGGTGTGCGGCCGTGGCAGCCAACCGACGTCCGCCGGCGGGCCGTAGTAACCAATGTCGATGACCCGCACCAACTTCTCTTGAATGCCGACGTGGCACGTGTCGCCTGCTTCCAGGTGCCAAGGCTCTGGGTGGTACGAAAGAGCCCTGCTACCCACTCGCGGGAGTCCTCGTTGCGCGGTGTCGCCACCCGGCCGTTCCACTCGACTGCTGACTCCGGATCGACCCGCGCCCACGGCCACTCGATGGAGACGTAGAACTGCGAGACCTCTGCCACGCGTGCCTTCGCTGACGGGCAGCTCACCCTCAGGACATCACCCACGCTGAACGACTCATCGCGAGTGACTTCCCTCATGGTGTTCTCCTGTGACTGCCAAGATGTCGCTTCTTACGGCTACTCCGGGGGCTCGATGGCTTTCGGGAAGCCCAACTCGTCCAACAGGTCACTGAAAAGGTCCTCCGCGAAGGTCTCCCGCGAGCGCAGGAGTTCCTCGATTCGGGACTGCTGCGCTGCTGCTTGGACGCCGGCCGCCGAAGCCCACATGAGAGCGCCTTCAGCATCGGCCGGCACCTCCATGTCCAGCTCCGCGCGTTTGCTTCTGACGGCCTCGTCGAACTCGGGGGTGGCTGCCCACAGGCTTGTGTCGTCCAGGTCCTCGGGCTCCTCGGCGAGGAGGGCCGCAGCCTTGTCCAGGTTCAGCCATGCCTCCCACCGCTGCCCGTTGGTGCACAGGCCGGTCACGACGGCAAGGTCGCTGTCGGAGACGTCGGCGACGCAGGCCGGCGCGCCCGTCCAATCGACCAGGGCGGACAGGTGGTCGTCCGCCCAGAGTCCTTGATCGAGCTGAAGGGTTTGCCAGCCGTCCGACCGCGGCCACCACTCGTGCACGGTGCTCTTCAGCCCTTGATCGATGCTGTCGAACACAGGCGCTTCCAGCAGCGGACGCTCGCTACGAGCAAAGACCAGTTGACCCGAGAATCCCACGAGATCCCTCCTTGAGACGCTGCGCACACTACGGCCTGCCACCGACACAGCCAGGGGGTGATCGGCTCCTCCCGAACAAGCTGGTGATGGGCGCGGACGGTTTGCTGCGCCGAGAAGCGCCGTGCGCCCGTGCTGCTGGGCACCATCAGGGCGGAGCACTTCGCATGAGCCCGCGACGAATCATCAGGCCCGCGCAGTGGACCATCGGACTGGACCGCGAGGAGGGGTCGTCCCCGCCGATCCGGCAGTCGGAGTGCACCACCTGCGACTGGCAGTCGGTCGCGAGCACCCGCCAGGAGGTCACCGATCTGGCCGCGATGGAGCACGCCGGGATGACCAACCACACCGGGTACAGGGAGATCATGACCGCGTTCCTCCGCGTCGTCCCGACGGCCGGCAACCCGCGCGCAAAGCAACGGCAGGTGACGCCATGACAGCGATGAACAGCATCCGGATCTGCGTCCGCTGCGACCGGCCGATCGCCGGTGAGGCCGTAACCGTGCCGCAGCTCTTCGCGACCAGCGGCGCCAGGCCGGACGACCACCGCGACGGCGACCCCGAGTGCCGGCCGCGCACACGCATCGATCCATGAGCCCCCTGCCCACGGCCTGCCGAGCGCCCGCGTGGCGTCGGTCCTCATGGCCCGTTGTGGTCGTGAAGGCCGATGTCGTGTTTGGGGAGGATGCCGGTGTCGTTGCACGCCAGGAAGGTCAAGCGGCTGCTGCGGCTCGGTGAAACCCTACGTGCCGGCCGCCATCAAGGCCGCGCAGGGAGAGAAGGATCAGCAGCGCGAAGGCTGCGAATGCGGCGCCTGTGCGTGCGTAGTTGAACGCCTCCCAGCGAGCCAGGATTTCGGCGTGATCGGCGGGTGCCGAGGTGGCTGCCCACTGCTTGATGCGGCCGTTGATGGGGACGTCACCGAGACGGGTGATCAAGAAGGACGCCAGGGCAAGGAGTCCCGCCCCTCCGGCCAGCCGCCGTGAGGCGCCCCGCGTCATGGCGGCAAGCCCGAGGGCGCTGAGCACCGACGCGCCCATGGTGCCTTGCATGGTGATGCCGTTCATCTGCATCAACTGGGTGTGGAAGGACAGCCTCATGTCGAGGGGTACGGCATTGAAGGTGGGGACGAGGTTGGCCGCTCCGTAGCCGAATGCGCCGGCGAGGGCACCGGTGGACAGCAGGGCGAGGCCCTGGACGAGTCGGACGCGCATACGGATCACTCCCCCGTCTCGGGTTCGGTGGGGGCGACGGCTCGCGTGAGCTGCTCAGCTCGTCGCAACAGGCCGTCGGGGGTGAACTCCGCGAACATGTGGACTCGCGTGGAAACCGGTCCGCCCTTGCGCATCCGGGCGTGAATCGTGAACCTGGTCGCGATGCGGGCTCCGTCCGTGAACGCCTCGTGCACCTCGAACCGGAACTCGCGCAGGTTCTTGCGCACCGGGCGGAGGTGAGCGACGAGGCGGTCCCAGTCGAGTGGTACGCCGTCGGCGACTTGAACGACGTCACGGGTGTAGTACCTGGACATCAGGTCGGCGGCGTCTTCCGAGCCATGGACGACGGCGTTGGTCAAGGTCGTATAGAAGTCGGCGATGAACTGCTCGGGAGGCTTCGTGTGGAGAGGGTTCACCATGCTCCTGCCATGCGTGCGGAGCTACACCCCCGCGACGATCTCTTACATGTCTGTAAGATATAGCGAGGCGTTCATATCTGACAAGGGTGTAAGAGTTGACTGCTTTCGAGACCCCGGGCGACTCACCACGGGTTCGGCCCCGCCGTCGCGCCGACGCTGAGCGCAGCAGGGCCGCAGTGCTGGACGCCGCGGTCCGACTGCTGGCTGAGCAACCCGACGCCGGTATGGCCGCCATCGCCGCCGCGGCCGACGTCACCCGCCAGACCGTGTACGCGCACTTCGGGACCCGTGACGCGCTGCTGGACGCTGTCGCCGACCGGATCACGGACCAGGCCATGGCCGCGATGGACGAGGCGGAAGAGGAGAGTGGTTCCGCCCTGGACGCGCTACTGCGGCTACAGGACATCGGCTGGCGGCTGTTCGAACGTAACCCGGTGCTCCTCCAGCTCGGAAGTACCCGCGCCGGCGTCGACGCCGACCTGGCCCGGCATGAGCCCGTCGCAGCCCGGCTCGCCCGGATGATCGAGAAGGGCCAGGCGTCAGGCGAGTTCGCCGCCGCGCCGCCGGCCACCTGGCTGGCGGCCGCAGTCACCGCTCTCGGCCACGCGGCAGGCGACGAAGTCAGGGCCCACCGCATGTCAGCGCAAGAGGCGGCGACATGGCTACGGACCGCCACGCGCGCCCTCCTGAGGTCAGGCTGAGGAACTCGGCACCCTACTCCGAAGACCTCGTCGTCGAAAGGCTCCACGAGCCCACGCACTTTCTGTCTCGAACGCCTTCAGCGCCCAGTCCGTCGCCTTCAGCAAGGACTCGGGGTACATCGCCGCCGCGCCGGCACACTCCGGCCCCGGATTCCCGGCCTCGGCATCACGGGCCACCTCCGCCATCCAGGCACGCCGGTTCTCAGAGGGTCTGTTCACCATGGATGTCAGACCGCCCTGACATCCTGCGCTGGTGAGAATGACATGGGCCGACTTCTGGGCGCTGATAGCCACCCTGGACGGCGAAGCAACCCAAGAGAGCTGCCGGCGCCTCGCCGAGGAGCTGAGCCGCCGTTCCGTCCCCGACATCGTCGGCTTCGCGGAACGTCACGCCGAGGCCCTCTACCGCCTGGACCAGGAGAAGTTCGGCACCCTCCCCGTAATCGACCTGACAGCCCGGGACGGCAGCCCGTTCCCGCAGTCGTCCGACGTGTTCCTGTACACACGCTGCGCCGTGGTAGCCGCAGGCCAAACCGTCTGGGAAAGCGTCTTCTTCGACGTCGACAAGTTCACCCCGTACACCTCCACGGAGTACGACGGCGAATCGCTGCTGTACGTACCGGACAAGGCGTACGAGCTGGCCACCGGCGAGGAGTGGGACCGCTCGACTCGGTACTGCTTCGAGAGCTACTCCAACCGGGACGGCTGGCCGCATCTACGGGACTGAGCGGGACTGTCGTTGACGGGGATTTCGTAGACGGTCTCGCGCCGGCGCTGGGGAACGCGCGCCCACCTGGACACGCATCGCATTCCCTACGACGACGAAGAGGGCGCATGGCGCCCTTCCCCCGCCACCCCGAGGCGTGGGTGGGCGCGATCCGGGACGCCGGTCATGAGGCGCTGGGTATGAGGGCCCGGCGCCGGACGGTCCGGTACACGCAACCATGCCTTCCCGAACCCCAGGAGCTCGGTGTCCAGGCAGCTCCCGCGAACGCCCGCTCCACCACGTCGAGTCGCTCCGTCCACCAGTGAAGGAGCGCCTCGTCAGCGACGAACAGTTCGTCGCAGGAGCGGTCGTCCCGGTCGTAGTGGAACTCGAGCTGCCAGAAGTCCGTCATCCGCTTCCACCACAGCCGACGCGCAGCGTCGAGCAGTGCGGCCGGCTCCAGCGGAATCACCGACCGGTAGCCAGCCACGAACGCAGAGACGCGTTCCAGGTCGAAGACACCCTCCACTCCGAACTGGACCTGCGCCGTCCGTACGACTTCCTCTGCGTACGGGCGAACGCCCAGCCGGTCCCAGTCCAGGACGGCGATCAGCTCGCCGTCCGCCCAGAGGAGGTTCCGGTACTGGAAGTCACCGTGCGTCCAGCCACATGGCCCTGTCGGGATGCCACTCTCGGGGCGTAGGTGGGCGTGCTTGTCCAGGAGGATCTTGCGCTCTTCGAGGGCCATGCCCGCGGCTGCGTCGAAGGCACCACCCACACCCCGGGCAGACACCAACCTGGCAAGCCGGTCAGCCTGCTGTATGGCTCGCCCGGGCTGCGTAACCTCGGCAGGGGCCGAGGCCGGCACGGTGGGCAGTGCTGCGTCGTCGGCAGCGCGGCCGAGCGCCGCATGCAGTTGCGCAAGGTGTGCGCCGAGTTCGGACGCCTGGGGCATGGGCAGGTCGATGCCCGGAACGTGCTGCCCGGCCGACCAGTGAAGCAGGCAGTAGCCGCTGCCGCCGACCTCGGCGATCACATCACCCGAAACGGTGGACAGCGCGGCACACACTGGCACGCCGTGCGAGGCGAGGGCGGGGAGGACCGCGAGGTTGCGACGCAGTCGATCAAGCGGCACGTCCGTGACTCGCTTGAGAGCGAACCTCCCGACCGGGGTGTCCAGCCGCCAGTTCACGTTCATCAGGCCATCGGACAGGTACTGCCGATCCAGCACTTCACCGATGTCGAATGCCTTGATCAGCTCGGCAAGATCATCCGAGGGGATGCGCGTCCTGTCCGCCACGTTCGCGTCGGTCACTCCGGCGACGATACGGGAGCCGGCCGCTCAGGCGGTCAGGCATCGCACGGTCCCGTTCGGAAACGGAAACGGGACGCTCGCCGCGTTCACTCAGCCAACGAACCTGTCTGCTGACGCACGCGGAACGCCGTTCACGAGTATCTCGTCACCGGCTCGAACAGTGAGTCCCGCCGGTCAGACCGCGGGTAGCCGCACTGGCCGGCTGCTCCAGCAGCACCGGCGCGGACAGCAACCGACCGCCGCCGGGACGCCCACGGTCAGCCCGGGCGAGGAGTTCCTCGCGGCTGTCCACGCCCAGGAGTTCGAGAGCTGGGCGCCAGTGGCCCTACGGACAAGGAGTTGGCCAACTACCCGCCGTTGTGGTGTGCCGAGTTGGAGAAGGGCCACAGCGTGGACCACGTGCTCAACGCGGACGCGGCGAGCTGTATCCGCTGGGCTCGGGGTGGGGGACACGGAAGCCGGATGCGCAGGAACTGATAGTGCTGGCAGTGAAGTCGCACTGTCCTGAGCTGCGGCAGCAGGTGACGGACGCTCTGCGGAGCTCGGCGGCTACTAAGGGGACCCGGCTCCGTTGAACACCACGCCTCCTGCCCTGGCCTACGTGGCCGGGGCAGGGGGCGCCTTCGTCATGCCCGAGGTCAGCTACCGGACGGCTCGTCGAGGTCGATGACGAAGTCCACAACCGTCGTGTCCGCGCGCCTCACGATGGGGTGTGCAACCTCCACCACCCGGCCGGTGTCGGCAACATGCCGCCGGGTGTACCGCAGGACCGGCACGCCTTGTCCGATACGCAGGGTCGCCGCCTCCGCCTCGGTCGGCATGGCCGCCGTGAACGACTCGGTGATACGGCTGACGTTGATGCCGAGGCTCGCCATCTGCGCCCGCGTGCCGCCCGGCCACGGCTCGTTGATCGGGTCAGCTACCGGAGTGCCGGCCACGTCCGACCAGCGCACATAGCTGGTGCTCATCTGGGTGGGCTGGTCGTTGTCGAAGAACACGAAGTGCCGGGCCAGCAGACGTTCACCCGGCTCGGCCTCGAACAGCGCCGCCAGCTCGGCGTCGGCCCTGACCTTCTCGAACCGCTTGTCGAGCCGGTACTCCGACCAGCCGATCCCCTGATCCCGCGTGTACGGCGTGGACTTGGCGCCGGGCTTCACCCGGTACCGGTCGGCGGCCATGCGGTGGATCGGCGGCCGCGGCCGGACGATGGTGCCGGCGCGGGCCCGAGTCTCGACGAGGCCCTCGGTGCGCAGCAGACCGATCGCGTTTCGGATCGTCGTCTCTGAGACCTGGTACTGGACGCACAGATCGGGCAGCGTCGGCAGCCGTTCGCCGGGACCGTACTCGCCGGAGGCGATGCGACGTCGCAGGTCAGCGGCGATCCGCAGGTACTCGGGCTGCGCCACTCCCACACCACCTTGCCGAACGATCGCGTCAATCTGTGCACACATACTCTCCCCTCCCACTTGACCTACGCCAACTCCAGCGACAATCTGAGTACAGAAAAACACTATCCGTACTCAGATAGCGACGGAACCGGGGTAGAGCCATGCCCGAATCGGGGCACACCTGGCAGCAGGCCTTCAAGGGATTACCCGAAGAAGCCAGCCACGTCCGCGACTGGACACGCAGCCACGTCCACCACGAGGACGCCCCGCTCGTCGCCACTGAGCTGTTCACCGCCATCCTCGGCAGCCGGGTCGACCGCCCCGACGTCATCGAGATGGCCATCTCCACCGCAGGACGCCGCATCCGGCTCACCGCGACCGGGCCCTATCCGCTGCCCGTCCTCCAGATGCACGGCCCCGGCGCCCTGATCGTCACCCAGCTGTCCGCCGCATCGGGCGTCTCCACCGACTTCTACGGCCTGTGGGCGCAGCTGCTCGACGCAGGCTCACCGCCCACCCCATGCCCCCCGCTCCGGCCGCCACGCCCCTGGACAGGTCGACGGCCGGAACGGGCCAGCACCACACCAACCAGCGAAGGGAACCGACCATGTCTCAGCCCGTACCCGACCCGCCCGGCACCCCGATCCCGGTCCTCGACTCGCCCCGCGCCCTGCTGACCGACCCTGAGTTCACCAGCGTCCGCATCGCGATCCTCAACAACAACTACGGCATGGCGCCGGACCTCGCCAGCCAGATCCTCGAGGACGCGCTGGCGTTCGTCGCCACCTCCGCCCGCAACCCTGGCCGGGGCCTGGTGCCGAGCCGTGTAGTGGACGAGGGGTGGCACGCCCTGATCCTGCACACCTCCATCTACTGGAACCTGTGCCTGCGGTTCGGGAACTTCGTGCACCACATCCCCGAGCCGCCGAACGCCGGCCGCTGGGACGAGACCGTCATCCGTCGCACCATCAAGTTCATCGAGGCGGCCGGATACCGGGTGCACCACAACCTGTGGCGCGGCCCGGAGGACAGCACCGTGCCGGTGGCCGCGCAGTGCCAGCACGGCGACCAGGGCGGGCCGATCGTCACGCAGCCCAGGCCCAAGCCGAAGGGCTGACCGCTACCGTGAGCGTCATGGCCAACGAGTGGATCGATCCGCAGTACGCCGAGCTGGTCGCCGCCTGGAAGCGTGCGCAGCAGCCGCCGTCCCGTAACCCGCCGGCGCCCAGGCCGCGGCGGATGTTCGTCATCCCGTCGAAGCCCTGACGTTCGCACCACTGCCGCCCCGGTCTGCCCGCGCCCCCCGTCGCAGGCAGGCCGGGGCTTACTCGCGCACGAGGTCGGAGAGCGGAACACCGATCGCGTCGGCAATGCGGATCAGGTTGTCGATCAGTGCCGCACGGTGGCCCTGCTCGATCTCGCTCACGGTGGCGATGCGGATCTCGGTCCGGAGCGCGACGTCCCGTGGAGACGGGCTGCGCGGATCTGGTCGCCGATGGCCCGGCGTCTGGCGATGACGCGGTCGGGGGCATCGGCTGGTGGTGCACCTGCCCACGCTGCCGGATCATGATCGGGTTGTCTTTACGGTGCACCGTAAAAGAGTTACTCATGAGGGGGGCGGGTACTCGCCAGCCTTCAATCCATGAGCGCCCACCTGGTCGGGCAACTGGCCGGGCGGGCGGGAACGACCACCAGCGTCCGTACATCCGCTGCGGTCGTGTCGACCCGCTCTGATTCGGTCCCCGCAGCAACTCGCTGCGGAGGCCTTCGCACTGGTGGGCGCGGACGGTTTCGAACCGCCGACATCTGCTTTGTAAGAGCAGCGCTCTACCCCTGAGCTACGCACCCGTGGATGAGGCAACAGCGTACATGGCGCACACCGTGCAGCTCCAAACCGTTCCGCCGGTGCCCCCGTACGCGACCCTGCGCGGTCCCCGATACCGGGCCGCCCGACGCAGTCCCCGGTCGCGTACGGGGGATAGCCCCACCCGGGAGACGGTGGGCGGCCGGATCGATCGGGGGCGGGGGCGCTCGTAGCGTGAAGGGACATCACAGAGAGCTACCTGGGGGAACGATCGCCATGACACGCCGACTCCGTCGCCATCACCGCCGTGCCGTACGAGGCGGGCTCGCCGTGTCCGGGGTGCTGTTGCTCGGGGCGGGGCTCGCCGGGTGCGGGAGTGCGGACGCGAGTGAGGCGCCCGTGGAGAAGAAGTCGTTCCCGGTCAGCGGCAAGGCCCTGACCATCGAGTCCGACAACTCCGACATCGAGCTGGTGCCGGCCGATGTCGCGGACGTGGAGGTGACCCGGCAGGTCGACGGGTGGGTGCTGTTCGGGAACGGACCGGACGCCACCTGGAAGATGAAGGACGGGACGCTCACGCTCAAGGTGAAGTGCGACGCCATCGCCAGTGACTGCGTGGCGCAGCACACCGTGAAGGTGCCGCGGGGTACGGCCGTGACCGTGGACGACGACAACGGGAGCGTGCGGGCGAGCGGCTTCGACACCGCGCTGACGCTGCGGTCGGACAACGGCAGCGTGACGGTCACCGACTCCAGCGGGGCGCTCGAGCTGGACAGCGAGAACGGCAGCGTCGTCGCGGAGCGGGTGACGGGGAAGAGTGTCGTCGCCCGGTCGGACAACGGGTCGGTGCGGCTGGAGCTGGCCGCGGTGCCCGATCTGGTGGAGACCGTGAGTGACAACGGGAGCGTCGAGATCCGCCTGCCGGCCGCCGGCGCGCCGTACGCGGTCGACGCCAGGAGCGACAACGGGGACGTGGATGTCGCCGTGCCGACCGACCCCGGCAGCGGTCACGTCGTCAAGGCCGTGAGTGACAACGGGAAAGTCGTCGTGCGCAGCGCGAACTAACGGGCCCGTGTGTTCGTCCTTACCTGGTGGGAGAATTAACCGCACCGGGACCGGGCAGGGCGGACACAGCACGGGAGAGGGATGTGACGGCGAGAGACGCACAGCCGCGCCATGAGGCACGAGCGCTCGCCGTCCGGGGTGTTCCCACGAGGACGCCCCGGGGCCCCGGACGGATCGCGCAGTGTGTTCGACGCGACCTGCGGGGCGTCGTGGCGCTGATGCTCGTCCCCGTGCCGGTGCTCGTCGCCGCTGCCGTGCTGCTGCCCACGGCGTTCTCCGGGGGCGGGGGGACGCGTCGCTGGTTCGGTGGCCGGAGCGAGGGGCAGCGGGCGGACGCGCAGGCCGCGAAGGACGCCGCCGCAGCCGCCTTCTACGAGCTGGACACGGCGCAGCGGGACCTGCGGATCTCGATCGAGACGATCACGGCGGTGGACAGTTCGCCGGGGGCGCGGCGTGCCGTGGAGGACTTCGCCGCTCTGGGGCGGCGGATCGACGAGGTGAGCCACGCCTACATCTCGGCCGTAGACGCGCACGATCTGGACCGGGACGACCTGGACGCGTCGGTCGCGGCGCAGGCGCGTACGCAGCTGACCCGGGCGAAGGACGAGCTGGTCCGGGTCAAGGGGGATCTCGACCGGTTCGAGCAGGGGCTCGGGCCGCTGCTGGACAAGGCGGAGACGCAGCTGGCCAGGCTGGCACCGGCGGTGGAACGGGCGCGACAGGCGCTCATCGGCGCGAGCACTGCTCTCGATTCAGTACGCGGCTCCGGTCTGAGAGCGGACGACCTCGCCGCCCGCCTCGCCGCCCTCGCCCCCGAGCTGACCAGGCTCAACGAAGGCGCCGGACGGCACGGCGTCCCCGAGACCCTGCAGCGCGCCGACCGTGTGCTGCGCGACGCAGAAGCCGTACGCGCCGAGGCCGAACGGCTGCCCGAGCGCGCCGCCGAGATCGACAAGCGCCTGGTGTCGCTCCGTACCCGCGCGCAGGCGCTCACCACCCGGTCCGCGCAGGTCGAGCCGGTGCTCAGCGAGCTGCGCCGCCGGTTCACGGTCGCCTGCTGGCAGGACCTCCAGCCCGTCCCCGAGCAGGCGGCGCTCGCCGTCCGCCAGGCAGAGGAGCGGCTGGCGGACGCCGGCAAGGCGCGCGAGGAGCAGCGCTGGCCGGACGCGGCCGCCCTGCTGTCCACGGCCCGCGCGCTGCTGAACCAGACGGACGAGGCGGTCTCCGCCGCCGGTGACCGGCTCCGGCGCCTGAACGCCGTCGCCAAGGACCCGCAGCAGGAAATCGAACGCACTCGTTTCGCCATCCGCGACGCCCAGCGCCTCGCGATGGCCGGCCGCAACACCCCGGACCCGCGCCACGCGCGCCCGCTGGACGACTCGGTGGCCCGGCTGGAGCGTGCCGTCACCGGGCTCGAGGGCAGGCACCCCGACTACTGGCACTTCCTCACCGAGACCGAGGGCGTACGGCGGACGGTGGCCCGCGTGGTCGAGCAGATCCGCGAGGACCGGGGCGCCGGCGGCGGCTGACCTGCCCATGAGGGCCCGACGAGGGGGCTCGCAGCACCGGGCGCCGCCGCCGGTTGTACCGCTGCGGCGCCGGGCGGATCCTGGGGTTCCGGGTTCACGCGCACGTACGAAGGAGGCCGGCGATGGCCGCACACGTACTGCATTCGAGGAGAACCGACCGGTCGGACGGCCGGGGCCACGAACGGCTTCCGAGTCCGGCCCGGCGGCGTATCCGACTGGACGAGCACCTGCCCGTCGACCACCGGCTCAGCCGCTTCTACCGCGTCGGCGCCGGGCTGATGGGGCTGGTCCTGGTCGCGTTCGGAATCCTCGGGCTCATCGACCGGATCGGCTTCTTCGACACCCGCGGCGACACCGTCGCGGGGCTGAACACCAACGGCGCGCTGAGCGTGCTCTCCATCGCCGTCGGGCTGCTGCTCTTCGTCGGCATGGTCATCGGCGGGAACTTCGCCTCCACGCTGAACATGGTGCTGGGCGTCCTGTTCATCCTCAGCGGCTTCGTGAACCTGGCCCTGCTCGACCGCAGCTTCAACCCGCTCGCCTTCCGGATCCAGAACGTGCTGTTCAGCTTCGTGGTGGGCGTGATGCTGATGTTCTTCGGCATGTACGGGCGGGTCAGCGCGGGCCTGCCGCACGACAACCCGTACTGGAAGGCCCGCCACCCCGAGGAGGCCGAACGGGAGCAGCGCGCGAGCCGCCGCCGAGCGGACCTCGCGGCACGGCAGCCACTCGCCCGGCCGTCCCCCGAAGCTCCGTCCCTGGAAGCCCCGGCCCGTGCGGCCCGGCCCGCGACCGAACGCGCCGCCGAACCTCCGGCGGGCGCTCCGCCGAGGACCAGACGCCGGCTGTTCTCCCTGAAGCCGCGCGCACGCCGCTAGCCTTACCGGCATGCCTCGTTACGAATTCCGCTGCCGGACCTGCGGCGACACCTTCGAAGTGAACCGCCCGATGGCCGAGTCCTCGGCCCCCGCCAACTGCCCCGAGGGCCATGACGACACCGTGAAGCTGCTCTCCGCGGTCGCCGTCGGCGGCTCGAAGTCCGCCGCGCCCGCACCGAGCGGTGGCGGTGGGGGCTGCTGCGGAGGCGGCTGCTGCGGCTGACCCGACAGCTGCCGGGCCGGGCGGGCCGGGCGGGCGGGCCCCGGGGCGGGGAGCGTCACACAAGCGTGCCGCGCCCGCCCCACCGCCCGGTCGAAAACGCCCCGCCGTCGGTCACGCCACGGGCGGGACCACGATCTCGCTGACGGCCTGCCGCTCGTGGCGGAACCGGCGCGCCTCCTGGCCCAGCAGCCGCAGGATCTCCTCGCCCGCCGCGACGCCCGTCTGCGGCAGCGCGACGACGTGCAGGGCCTGCCAGCCCGCCTCCGCCAGTTCGCCGTGGCCGGGCCGCCAGGCGCGGTCGGCGTCGAGCAGCAGGTCGGCGTCGAGCAGCGAGTCGCCCGCCGCGAGGGTCAGTCCGGCGCCGGTGCGGCGGGCGACCTCGCGCACGGCGGCGCTCTTCGTCAGCGGCTTCGGCACCGCGTAGATCTTGCGGCCCTGGAGGGAGACGGTCCAGCCGCGGGCCTCGGCCCACACGGCGAGTTCCTTGACCCAGTCCTCCGGCAGCAGCGACCGCTCGACGACGAGGTACGCGAACAGGTCCTCCGCGACCCGCTCCTTGAGCAGCCAGGCCGGGTCGGCGGTCCGGTGCAGATGGTCCCGGACCTCGCCGAGGGGTGCGCACTCGGCGGTGAGCCGGGCCGCGACGGCTTCGCGCCAGTCCGGGTCGCTGACGCCGTCGACGAGCAGATGCCCGCCGTTGGCGCAGATCGCGTACTGGGGCGGCGGGCCGGGCAGGCTGATGCGGTGGTACTGCTCCCGGGTGCGGGTCGTCGTCGGGACGAAGACCGTGTCCTGGGCGAGCCCGGTGAGCAGCCCGGCGGCGCGCTCCGTCATGTACGACAGGGGCTTGTGTTCGTACACCTCGACGCAGAGCAGCCGGGGGGCGACGGCGTCGGGCATGGCGAGGCCGAGCGCCGCGGACGAGTAGATGAGCGTGCGGTCGAGGTCACTGGCGACGAGCACCGTCACTGGGACACCGCCCTGCCGTCGGCGCCGGTGGCGCCCCGCGTGTACTTCGGGTGGATCAACCCGACGCAGCTGTACGGGAGTTCGTCCACCTCCTCGACCGGTACGCCGCGCTGCTCCGCCAGCAGCCGTACGTGGTCCAGGTCGGCGCCGGCGCCGCGGCTCGCGAGGATCTTCCAGGGGACGCGGCGGAGCAGGACGCGGGTCGTCTCGCCGACGCCGGGCTTGACCAGGTTCACGTCGTGGATGCCGTACTCCTCGCTGATGCGCTCGACGGCGCGCCAGCCCTCCCAGGTGGGAGTGCGGTCGGCGGAGAGCAGTTCCTTGACGTCGGCGTCGACGGCGGAGGCGACCTCGTCGAAGCGGGCGGCGACGGTGTCGAGGAAGTGGCCGGAGACGTCGGTGCCGGCGAGTTCGCGGTAGAACTTCGCGCCGTGGAAGTCGTCGGGGCCGACCAGGTCGGCACGGAGCACCGTGCGGGATATCAGGCCGGAGACCGTGGAGTTGAGGCAGGCGGAGGGGATGAGGAAGTCCTCACGCGTGCCGTACGTGCGCACACAGCCGCCCGGGTCGGCGAGTACGGCGATCTCCGGGTCGAAGCCGGGGAACTCCCGCAGCGCATCCGCCAGTTCGCGGGTGATGGCGCCCTTGCCCGTCCAGCCGTCGACGAAGACGACGTCGGCCGGGTCGTGGTGCTCGGCGAGCCAGCGCAGGGCGTTGGCGTCGATGCCGCGGCCGCGCACGATGGACACGGCGTAGTGCGGCAGGTCCAGGCCGTGCCGGTGCTGGGCCCAGCGGCGCATCAGCACCCCGACGGGGGTGCCGGCGCGGGCCAGCGACACGAGCACGGGCCGCGGCGTCCGTTCGGCGAGGACGGTGTCGGTGACCGTTCCGACGGCGCGGGCGATCCGGGCGGCCGACACCGTGAGCGCGGCCTCGAACAGCTGCTGGTACTGCTCGTTCGGCTGGTACTCGACGGGCAGCGACTCCGCGTAGTGCGCGCCGCCGCTCTGGATGGCCTCTTCGCGCTCCTCGGTGGGCGCTTCGAGCTCCACGCCGGAGAGGTCCTGGAGCAGCCAGCCGACCTCCTCGGGCGCGTAGGAGGAGAACGCGGGTCCGCGGAGCGGCTCGGCAAGCATGGAGGGCCTTTCGGGTCCTTCGAGGGCGTGGTTCTCCGGTACGCGGACGGTTTCCCGTACGCAGCCGGCTTCCCGTACGTGGCCGGCTTCCCGTACGTAGCCGGTTTCCGGTACGTAGCTGGGGACGACCGCGAGCACGACGCGTCCGGTGTGCGCCGCCAGCCCGGCCAGCAGGCCGTCGGGTGCGTGCAGCTGCGGGGTGTCGGCGGCCGAGTCGACGACGGCGACGACGGCGTCGAAACCGGCGCCCGCCACGTTGTACGCGTAGCGCTCGCCGGGGCCGTCGGCCGGGTCGTCGTGGGCCGGGAAGACCAGCCGGGTGCGTATCGCGTAGCCGGGGTCGTCGACGGCGAGGACGGGCGAGCGGGTGGTGGTGGAGCAGTACACCTCCGGCACGTCACCGGCCCGCTCCAGGGCGAGGCCGAGGCGCAGCGGCGCGTACATCAGCTCCTCGAAGCCGAGGACGAGCACCCGGCGGGCGTCCCCCACGGCTTCGGCGATCCGGGCGGCCATCGCGGGCAGCGCGGCCTCCAGAGCGGCGCGGTGGGCCGGTTCGAAGCCGTGGCGTCCTCCGTCGGGGACGCCCGCGGGCCAGTCGAGGTCGACCCGGACATGGCGCGGGTCGGCGGCTGGGGACGGGTCGGCGGCCGGTGGCGTGTCCGTGTCCGGCTGCTCGTGGTGGGCGACGAGCGCCCGGCCCTTCTCCAGGACGTCGTCCGGCAGGCTGACCGCGCCGGAGGCCATGGCCACCAGGTCGACGCGGGCGCCGATCTCCTGCGCGAAGGCGTCCAGCCGGCCGAGGTCCGCCGCGGAGCGCATGTCGACGAGCGCGACGACCACGTACCGCTCGCGCGGGTAGCGCGCGTGCAGGTCGCGGATGGTGTTGAGGACCGTGTTGCCCGTGGAGAACTCGTCGTCGACGAGCACCAGCGGGCCCGTGCCCGCCAGCAGGTCCGGGTCGCCGGGCAGCAGCAGGTGGGAGGTGGCGTGCGAGTGGGACTCCTCGAAGCCGCCCGCGGGAGGCACGCCGTCGACCGGGCGGCGCGTGGAGTGCAGATAGGGCGCGAGTCCGATGCCGTCCGCCACGGAGTGGCCGAGCCCGGTCGCCGTCTCCGCGTACCCGAGGACGACCGCGCGCCGGCATTCGTCCGCGCCGAGCAGCTCACGTACACGCACGCCGAGGTCGTGGCCCGCCCCCCAGACCACGCTCGGCCGCTGCGGCACGTGCTTGCCCAGCACGTTCGACACCAGCAGGTGCGCCCGCTTGGGGTTGCGGCGCAGGGCCAGGCCCAGCAGCTCCTGGAGTCCCTCGCCGACGAGTCCGACTCCGAGCCGCTCCGCGACCCAGCTTCCCGACCACACCACGTCTTCTTCGTCCCTTTTCGTCATCAGTCGATGAGCCCGGCCGCGAGCAGCTCCACGAAACCAACGTCCTCCTTGGCGACGCCGAAGACCTCGGCCCGCAGCAGAGTCCGCTCGGCCCAGGCGCGATGCGGCTTCACCTCGTTCATCTTGTTCGTGTACGAGGAGCGCAGCACTCCGCCACCGCCGCGCTCCGGCCGCAGGATGTCCTGCGCGTCGCTGAACTCCTCATGGCTGACCACGGACAGCGCGTGCACCGGCAGCACATGGGAGGGGTGGATGCAGGTCTTGCCCATCAGGCCGTTGGCCCGGTCCAGCTCGATCTCGCGGAGCAGACCGTCCAAGTCGTGCTCGATCAGCGCGGTGCGCAGCTCCTCGGCGCGGCCCTCGAGGAACGGGCTGCGGCGCAGCTGCGGCTTGAACATGCGCTCCTGGGACCTGAAGTACTCCCACACCGGTCCGGTGATCGTGAACCCGGTGCCGTCGGAGCGGCCGAGCACATTGACCACGTCGGCGATGACGGACGTCACGATCCGTACGTCGTAGGCCGTCATGTCGGGCGAGCGGCGCAGCCCGTACGCGGAGCAGAAGTCGGTGACCCCGAGGCGCAGCGCGAGGACCCGGTCACGGTACTTGTCGACGGTGCGGGCGATGCCGGTGAGCGCCTCGGTCCTGGTCTCCAGGTGCAGCAGCTCGGGCGACTCGAGGACGGGCATGGCGAACAGCCGCCGTCCACCGGTGGCCTCCGCGGCGGCCGTCGCGTCCAGGAACGGTACGCCACGGTCCTCGGTGAACTTCGGTAGTACGAATCCGGACAACAGGCGTCCCGCTGACCCCAGACGCTTCACGAGGTCCGGAATCTGCTCCGGGGTGCGGACCCGGATGAAGAGCAGCGGTGCTTCCATGCCACGCGCCTCAAGCTCGGCGAACTGCCGGACGAGGTTCTCCTCGGCGTCCGCCACCTCGGCGTCGTCGATGGAATCCTCCAGGCAGAGCACCATGGAGACGACCCCGCGGGCGGCCTGCTTGAGCACGTCGTCCACCAGCCGGGGGCGGGTGGCCGGGCTGTACAGCGTGGCGCCCAGGGCGGCGGCCAGCGTCCGGGCAGACGAGTCCCCGTCGAAGTCGCACGGCTCCTGGTGGAACAGCCGCGCCCGGACCGCGGGCGTGATGTGCCCGAAATGACGCATAAAGAATCCCCCGTACCGCCGGATAGGCCGTGACAACATGTGGCCGGTAATAGTACGTAAGCACAGGTGTCAAGAGTTCCCCAAGTGCATGAAATCGAGGTAACTCGTCCGCTTCTCGCCCCTGTCCCCCATGTGGCCAAGGGAGAGACGCCACGGCCCGGAACTGGGCCCCGCGTTGTCCCCAGACCCCTCGTACAGGCAGGATGACGGACATGACGCACGCGATGCTGAAGGGCTCGAACGTCCCTCTTGATGCCCCGGCCGTACGAGCCGTGCTGCGCTGGACGCCGGGCGCGGGGGTGCCGGATGTCGACGCCTCCGCCCTGCTGCTCGGCACCGACGGCCGCGTGCGCTCCGACGAGGACTTCGTCTTCTACAACCAGCCGCGTCATCCCTCCGGGCTGGTGCGGCGGCTGCCGAAGAAGCGCGTCGCCGACCATCTGACGGACACCGTCGAGGCCGACCTGGCGACGCTGGACGCGTCGGTCGACCAGGTCGTGATCGCGGCGTCCTCGGACGGCGGCACCTTCGAGCACGTGCACGACCTGCGGATACTGCTGCACGACGCCGGTGCGGCGGCCGGCGGTGAACCGCTGGCCGTCTTCGATGTGAAGCCGGAGACCGGCGAGGAGACGGCGATCATCTGCGGCGAGCTGTACCGGCGCGGCGACGGCTGGAAGTTCCGCGCGGTGGCGCAGGGCTATCCGACGGGGCTGGTGGGTCTGGCGACGGCGTTCGGCATCTCGGTGGAGGAGTCGGGCGGCGCGGCTCCGGCGGAGCCGGAGGCGCCTGCGGCGCCGGCGTACGGCTATCCGCCGTCGGACGTGACGCAGCCCGCGCCCGCGTACGCTCCGGCGGCGCCGCCGGCCTACGGCTACCCGCAGCCGGCCGCGGCGGCGGCGTACGCCCCCGACCCCACGTTCCGGCTGCCGCCGATGGGCCCCCAGTTCCAGCGCCCCTAGCCACGCCTGCCCCCTCGTCGGGGCGCTGCCCCGAACCCCGCGGCGTAGTCGCCGGCGAGGCTGGAACTTGCCGGTCCTGTCGGGGCTCCGCCCCGAACCCGGCGCCTCAAACGCCGGCGGGGCTGGATTGGCCGGGCTCGGTTTGCCGCGCAGCGGCATTTCCAGCCCGGCCTGGGGGTACTCCCCCTACGCCTGGCGGCGTGGGAGGTGCCCCCACCCACGGCCGCCAGGCCGTAGGGGGAGATTGAGGCCACC